>NZ_JBHUIW010000009.1:0-161686 GCF_042682915.1 Rhodoplanes azumiensis
GCTGGATCCTCCGAGACAAGCTCTTGCCCACCCGAAATGTGTGCATGCCGTAGCGGCGCAGCGGGGAGAGGGGCGAGGCACGCCGCGCCTAGCTGCGCCCTCGCCGCGCCATCGACTCTGCCTGATCACTCCGCCGCTGCCACCCGCAGCGCCTGCCATTGGGCGAGCTGGGCGCGCAGGGGGGCGGGGCGGACCGGCTTGTTGAGGATGCGGATGTCGAGCGTCCGGGCGGTCTCGCGCACCTCGCGGGTGCGGTCGGCGGTGATCAGCATGGCGGGCAGCGATTCGCCGTACCGCCGGCGCAACGCCACGATGGTGTCGATGCCGTTGCCGCTGTCGAGGTGGTAGTCGACCAGCAGCACGGTCGGCCGTCGGCCGCTGCGCTCGATCGCGGCGATGGCGCGGTCGAGATCCGGCGCCTTCAGCACGGTGCAGCCCCAGCCGGTCAGCAGCGTCTCCATGCCGTCGAGGATCGCCGGCTCGTTGTCGATGCACAGCGCGATCGACCCGGTGAGGTGACCATGCGCCCGCACGGCCTGCGTTTCCGCGGGCTCCGGCATCGCCACGGCGGCGCGCGGCAGCGTCACCGAGAACTGCGAGCCGCGGCCGACCTCCGAGCGCAGCGCGACCTCGTGGTCGAGCACGCGGGCGATGCGCTCGACGATCGAGAGGCCGAGCCCGAGGCCGCGCGCCACCATGGCGCCGCGCTCCAGCCGGTGGAACTCCTCGAAGATGGCGCGCTGGCTCGCCGAGGCGATGCCGATGCCGGTGTCGTAGACGTCGATGCGCACGTCCTTGCCGCGGCGCCGGCAGCCGACCAGCACGCGGCCGTGCTCCGTGTACTTGATCGCGTTGGAGACGAGGTTGCGTACCAGCCGGCGCAGCAGCCGGCGGTCGGAGCGCACCACCAGGCGGCTGTGGACGAAGCGCAGGTCGAGCGACTTCTCGCGGGCGAGGGGCGCGAACTCCACCTCGAGCTGGCGGAACAGGTCGTCGACCGCGAAGGTGGTGATCTCGGTCTTGAGCACGCCGGTGTCGAGCCGCGAGATGTCGAGCAGCGCGCCAAGGATCTCCTCCACGGCTTCGAGCGAGGCGTCGACATGGCCGGCGAGCCGCGCCTCCTCGCCGGTCGGCTGGCGCTCGACCAGGCTGGTCACGTAGAGGCGCGCCGCATTGAGCGGCTGCAGGATGTCGTGGCTCGCCGCGGCCAGGAAGCGGGTCTTCGACAGGTTGGCGTTCTCGGCCGCCGCCTTGGCGTCGGCGAGCGCGGCGTTGAGGCGCTCGAGCTCGGCGGTGCGCTCGCGCACCCGGTGCTCGAGCTCGTCGTTGGCGCGGGCCAGCGCCTCGGCCGCCTCGACGCTCGGGGTGATGTCGGTCAGCGTCACCACGACGCCGCCGCCCGGCATCTGCGCCACCCGCACCTCGATGATCAGGCCGCGGGCCGGGAAGCGCTCCAGGAACGGCTCGGCGCAGGTGGCGTAGCGGCCGACCCGCTCACTCACCAGCATGTCGACCTCGCCGGGCCCGAAGGCGCCCTTGGCGGCGTTGAAGCGCAGCACGTCGTCGAGCGTCGTGCCGACCCGCACCAGCGCCGGGGGAAGATCCAGGATCTCGCCGAACTGCCGGTTCCAGCAGACCAGCGCCATCTCCTTGGAGAACACCGCGATGCCCTGGCGGACGTGGTCGAGCGCGGTCTGCAGGATCTCGCGATTGTAGTGGATCGCCGCGTTGGCGTCGTCGAGCAGCTTGAGGGCCGCCTTGGTCGACATCAGCCGCTTGCGCAGCAGGAGCGACAGCACGAGCCGCGACGAGGCGGCGCCGATCGCCGAGGCGAGCAGGAACTCGGCGTGCTGGAGGAGCTGGAAGTCCGCCTCCTGCTTGGGATCGAGCGGCATCCGTCGCGACGCCGCGAAGGTCTCGAAGGCCGTGCGGGTGCGCTCCTCGCCGATGTAGCGGGCGACCGTGGTGGTGAGCTCGCCCACCGTCACGGCCGAGCGCCACAGCCGGAAGCTCGGCGTCGTCGGGGTCAGCCGCGAGGGGACGAAGATGTCGGCCTGCAGCCGCTCGATCGCCGAAGGCGCATGGCGCAGCGACACCGCCACGTAGGTGAGCACGTTGAGGACGAGGCTGACGACGACGCCGTGGACGAGCGGCGGCAGGCCGAGACCGAACAGCGCCTCCGGCCGCAGGAGCGCGAGGCCGAACGGCCCGTGGGTCAGGATGTCGTTCCCGATCATGCCGGCGGCGACGAAGCTCGGCAGCAGCAGCGTCCAGGTCCACGCCGCGAAGCCCACCAGCATGCCGGCGACCGCGCCGCGCGCCGTCGCCCGCCGCCAGAACAGGCCGCCGAAGAAGGCCGGCGCGAGCTGGCTGATCGCCGCGAAGGACAGCAGTCCGATCGAGGCGAGCTGCGCCAGCCCGGCGGAGCGGTGGTACAGATAGGCGAGCAGCAGGATGGCGAAGATGGCGAAGCGGCGCACCCGCAAGAGCAGCGCGCCGGCGTTCGCCGAGCCGAGCGATCCGCCCCGGCGCAGCACCAGCGGCACGAACAGGTCGTTCGACACCATGATGGCGAGCGCCACCGATTCGACGATCACCATGGCGGTGGCGGCCGACAGTCCGCCGACGAAGGCGACGAGCGCGAGCGTCTGCGAGCCGGCGGCGAGCGGCAGCGCCAGCACGTACATGTCGCCGTCGACCGTGCCGGGCGGGAAGGTGAGGAGGCCGGCGAGCGCGATCGGGACGACGAACAGGTTGATCAGCACCAGGTAGATCGGGAACAGCCAGGCGGCGCGCCGCACCTCGGCCTCGGAGTTGCTCTCCACCACGGCGACGTGGAACTGGCGCGGCAGCAGCAGGATCGCGAAGGCGGCGAGCAACGTCATCGTCGCGAAGGTCGAGAAGCTCTGCTCCCCGGTGAGCACGCGGGCGACCTCGGGCCGCTCGAGCGCCCGCATGAACAGCGTCGCCGGGCCGCCGAACATGCCGTAGGTCACGAACACGCCGACCGCCAGGAAGGCGACGAGCTTGACCACCGATTCGGTGGCCACCGCGAGAATCAGCCCGTCCTGGTGCTCGGTCGCGTCGATGTGGCGGGTGCCGAACAGGATGGCGAACAGCGCCATCGACATCGCCACGACGAGGGCGATGTCGCCGAGCAGGACATGGGCGCTCCAGCTCTCCGGGGCGACCTCGGCCAGGATGGTGCCGAGCGACGATGATACCGCCTTGAGCTGCAGGGCGATGTAGGGGATCGTCCCGGCGATGGCGATGACCGCCACGATGGCGGCGACCGCCTGGTTCTTGCCGTGGCGGGCGGCGATGAAGTCGGCGATCGAGGTGATGTTCTGGCCCTTGGCGAGCCGGACGATCCGGGTCACCAGCGGCGAGGCGAGCCCGATCACCAGGATCGGCCCCACATAGATGGCGAGGAAGTCGAATCCGGACCGCGAGGCGAGCCCGACCGAGCCGAAAAAGGTCCAGGACGTGCAGTAGATCGCCAACGACAGCGGATAGATCAGCCGCGACCGGCTCCGGCGCTCGCGGGCGCGGCCGCGGTCGCCCCAGCTCGCCACCAGGAACAGCATCCCGATGTAACCGAGCGCGACGGCGACTGCGACCCAGCCGTGTGGCATGGCGCCTCCTGCGGTCGGGCGTGGCGGCCCGGGCCGACCGAAGCGTCACACAATGGTCCCGGGCTTGTCCATCGCGGCGCCGGCGGAGACGCCCCGTCCACGGACCCCGCAATTGTCGTTGCATTGCCGTGCGGTGGTGCCGTACTTATGGGACAAATACTTACGACTTTCGCCACCCGGGGACCAAGGACCGGCTGCATGTCGATGAAGCCCTTCGACCGTGCCGAGGCGCCGCCGAGCGGAAGCGCGAGCAACGGCCAGCGCACCGTTCCGGCGATTTCCGACGCTCAGCTCGCGAGCGTCCTCGACACGGCGGCGGACGGCATCATCATCATCGACGAGCGCGGCATCGTGCTCACCTACAACAAGGCGTGCGAGCGCCTGTTCGGCTACACGGCGGTCGAGATGCTCGGCCGCAACGTCTCGACCATCATGCCGAGCGATCACTCGCGGGCGCACGACGGCTACATCGGCAACTACATCGCGAGCGGCCGGCGCAAGATCATCGGCATCGGCCGCGAGGTTCCGGCGCAGCACCGCGACGGCACCGTGATTCCGATCCACCTGTCGGTCGGCGAGGCGGTGACGTCGGTGGGGCGCCAGTTCATCGGCATCATGCGCGACCTGCGGGCCCGCAACGAGAGCGAGCAGCGGCTCGCCCAGCTCCAGGCCAATCTGGTGCGGATGGCGCGCGTCTCGGCGGTCGACGAGATGGGCGCGGCGCTCGCCCACGAGCTCAACCAGCCGCTCACCGCGGTGATGCTCTATCTCCAGGCGGTGGAGCGCTCCTGCGCCAAGCAGGGGGCCGCCAACGCGATCCCGACCAGCGTGATGGCGATTCTCGAGAAGGCGGTGCGCGAGGCCGAGCGGGCCGGCAGCATCATCCAGCGCATGCGCCAGTTCATCGAGAAGCGCGACCCGGTGCGCAAGAGCGTCGAGCTCAACCCGCTGATCGAGGACGCCCTGGAGCTGACCGTGCTGGGCAGCGCGCCCGGCACCCGCATCGTCCGCGAGTTCGCCCCGCGGCTGCCGCTGGTGATGGTCGACCCGGTGCAGATCCAGCAGGTCGTGGTCAACCTGGTGCGCAACGCGATCGAGGCGATCAAGGGTTGCGACGTCCAGGTGGTGCGGGTGTCGACCGGCCTGCGACCGGACGGCGTCGCGCTCAGCGTGCTCGACAGCGGCCCCGGCATTCCGCCGGCCGCCATTTCCGAATTGTTCAAGGCTTTTTCGTCCTCCAAGAGCCAAGGGCTCGGACTCGGCCTTGCCATTTCCAAATCTATCGCTCAGACCCACGGCGGCGATCTCATCGTCGATCCGGGCGGTCGGGGGCGGGGGGCCTGCTTCACCTTGCTCCTGCCGTTGCCGGACGAGGGGAGCTCGGGCGCGACAGCAACCAAGGACGGACAACATGGGTCAGAACGCCACCGCGGCTGGTGAGATCCACATCATCGACGACGATCCCGCGGTCCGCGATGCCCTCTCGGTCGTCCTGACCCTGGAAGGCTATCACGTCACCACCTTCGCCGACGGGCACTCGTTTCTGGCGGCGGTGCGCTCGCGGGCACCGGCCTGCATCATTCTCGACGTCCACATGCCGGGGCGGTCCGGGCTCGACATCCTCAAGGAGCTCAACGCCAAGAACTACCCGGCGCCGGTGTTCATCATCTCCGGCCAGGGCGACATCCCGATGGCGGTCGAGGCGATCAAGAACGGCGCCTTCGATTTCATCGAGAAGCCGTTCGACGCCGAGACCGTGGTCAACCGGGTGCGGGACGCCATCGAGGCGGCGAGTCGCCGGCAGTCGCGCGTCGGCCTCGGCGAGACCTTGACCCAGTTCCCCGGCAGCGACCTCCTGACCGCCCGCGAGCGCGAGGTGCTCAACCTCATCGCGGCGGGGGCCTCCAACAAGGAGGCCGGGCGTCAGCTCGGCATCAGCCCGCGCACCATCGAGGTGCATCGCGCCCGCATCATGGAGAAGCTCGGCGCCAAGAACGCCGCGGACCTGGTCCGCATCGTGCTCTCGGAGTCGCCCCGCAACGCCTGAACCTCCCGTCCCGCCGCAATTTTTCGAGATTCTCCGACACCACGGATCGACGTTAAGTAATATTGCTTAGCGTTATATTACGAATTGAGCCCTTGGTGCGGTGCTCCGATGTTGGGAGGCGAGGCAGCTCGTGGGCTGCGAGCTGTTGGGTTCTGTCATGGCCGTGCATGTCGTCGAAGATGATCCGGGGGTGAGCGACTCGCTCGCCATCCTGCTGGAGCATCTGGGCTTCGAGGTCGTGTGCCATGCCGATGCGGAGGATTTCTTCCGCGCCGGTCCGCCGGCCGGACAGGACATCGTCTTCGTCGACCTGATCCTGCCCGGCATCAGCGGGGCCGAGCTGATCCGCTGGCTCAACGGCTTGAAGGAGCCCCCCCGCATCGTCGCCATGTCGGGGCAGTCGCAGAACACGATCGATCTTCAGCTCCGCGGGCTCGAAGGGGTCGGCGCGATGAGCATCATCCGCAAGCCGCTCTCGCACGGCGCCATCACCCAGCAGCTCGCCACCTTGCGCTCCTGATCGCGCAGGGGACTCCCCGTCGCCGAACCGGCGGGTCCGCGAGTGCAGATCGGACGACGCGTCGGGCGGCGGGCGCGCTTGTCCGGGCACGCCTGCCCCGGCGCCCACGCCAGGGCGCGGATGCTCCGGGAGCGGCATGGCGCGGCCGGGCGACGCGCTGCGGCTGCGCTGCGGTTCTCCGGGATGGACGGTTCGGCATCGGAGAAGTCGCGAGACTCGCTCCGGACGGCTCCGGACAAATGCGTAAGGCGAAAGTTCGAGACGTCGGATCGGCGACAACGCGTAAGCTGCGCTTGACAGTCAATGGGTGCAGTGCAATCACAATCTCACGCTAGAAATCGACGCCTTCCCGACCATCTCCGAGGCCCTCGAAACAGCCGTTTCGGGCCTCCTCTCGTGCCGTTCAACATGCTGAAATATAAGGATTTTTGACGATAAGGGTTTCTCCGTAAGCATTCATGCCAGATTACGCCTCGGCGATCAGCTCCGCTAATGTCCCATTGCGCTGCCGAGCGTTTCAACCCCCGGCTCGTCCGGCGAGGACCCCCATGAAGCCAGCCATCGCACAGCGATCCATTTCCGTCGCGGTCGAGTCGCCCTGTCGACTCCCCTCGTCTCATCGCGCCGCACCCGTCCAGGCCGCCAGCCGCCGCGACGAGGAGCCCCAGGGCCAGCGCCAGCGGGTGGGACAGCACGCCCACATCTTCCGCGAGGGTGACCGTGCCGACCGGATGTATCAGCTCGTCGACGGCGCCGTGATGCTCTACAAGCTCCTGCCCGACGGTCGCCGTCAGGTGGTCGAGCTGCTCTCCGCCGGCGACGTGTTCGGCCTCTCGGCGCTGCCCGTCTACGACTGCTCGGCCGAGACGTTGGTCACCTGCAACATCATCGCCTGGGAGCGCGCCGCCGTCGAGCATTCGCCGGAGCTGCTGCGCCGGCTCAGCGGCCACGTCCACGCCCAGCTCTGCGCCCTGCACGAGCATGCCGTGCTGCTCGGCCGCAAGTCGGCGCTGGAGCGGGTCGCCACCTTCGTCATGCATTGCGTGCCCGGTCGCGGCGGCTTCAACTGCTCGGGGCCGCGCTGCGGCGGCGACTCCGCCGTCGTGCGTCTCGGCATGACCCGCCAGGAGATCGCCGACTATCTCGGCCTCACGCTGGAAACCGTCTCGCGCGCCTTCTCGGAGCTGCGTCGTCGCGGCATCATCGCGATCGACAAGCAGGAAGAGGTGCGGGTGCACGACGTCTGTCGCATCTGTCAGCTCACCGGCGCGCACTGAGGAGACGCGCTGCGGGGCGGCGTCTCGGAGGTCGAGCACGCCTCGCGCCGCGCCGTGATCGTTCCGTCTTGAACGTTCCGCCGTGATCGTTTCGGAGCGACCGTCCATCTCCTCCCCGGACGGTCCTCTTCAACTGAAAGCGCCGTACGAACCGTACGGCGCTTTTTTTCGCGCGCGCCTGTTCGCGCGCCGCGCGACGGCGCCCTCGATGTCGCCACAACGTGGCGGCGCGACGCGCCGATGATCCGACATTCTCATAAGAACAGTTCGCACGCCGTCTGAAATGCTCTAAGAGAGCGGCAGACGCAGGACCCCCATGCAGACGCGTTCGCCCGCTTCCGTGCGCCCGCCCTCGGGCCCCAAATTCTCGCTCCGCGATCTCCGCAACCTCGCCGAGACATTCGCCATCGCGTCCGCCGGTGCGGGTCTGTTCTATCTCGCGAGCATCCCGGCCGCCTTCCTGGCCGGCGCCATGGTGGCGGTCGCCGTCGCCGCGATCGCCGGACGCCCGGTCGGCGTGCCGCGCCCGCTCGCCCGGGCCTGCTTCGTGATCGTCGGCCTGTCGCTCGGCAGCGTCGTCAGCCCGGCCTCGCTGCGCGGCATCGCGGCCTGGCCGATCAGCATCGCGGCCGTCGTCGCGGCGTCGGCCTGCGTCACCGTCGCGACGACCTTCTATCTGCGCAAGGTGCACGGCTGGGAGTCGATGACCGCGATGTTCGCGGCGGTGCCTGGCGCGCTCTCGCAGGTGCTGGCCCACGCGGTCGAGGAGAAGTGCGACGTCCGCGGCATCGCCGTGGTGCAGTCGCTGCGGGTGGTCATTCTCACGGTCGGCGTGCCGGTGGCGCTCGCCGTGCTCGGGCACGGCGGGCCGACCCGGCTGGCGGCGCCGCCGTCGAGCCTGTTCGCCGCCCCGGCCGAGCTCGCAGCCCTCGTCGCGACGGCGCTCGGGGCGGGGCTCCTCCTCATGCGGATCGGGTTCCCGGGCGGCCTGCTGATCGGGGCCATGACGGTGTCGGCGGTGCTGCACGGCACCGGCCTCGTCACCGTGACGCTGCCGGCCTGGGCGACGATCGGCGGCATGCTCGGGCTCGGCGCGATCTCGGGCTCGCGCTTCACCAACACCTCGTCGGGCCTGCTGCTGAATTATCTGGGCGCCGCGCTCGGCGCCTTCGCGGTCGCGGTCGCCGTCACGGCCGTGTTCGTGCTCGTCCTCGTCCCGACCCTGCATCTGCCGCTCGGCGACCTCACGGTCGCGTTCTCGCCCGGCGCCATCGACGCCATGATGGTGCTGTCGCTCGCTTTGCATATCGACCCGGTCTTCGTCGGCGCCCACCACATCGCCCGGTTCTTCGTCGTGTCCTTGATGCTGCCGGTGGTGATCCGATACGTCCGAAGACTGCGTCAGGACGGGGGAGACGACAGCATTGTCAAGTAAACTGGACAATCAAGCGGGCCTGACACTGGCTCCGATTGACTTTCATCAATGCGTGCAGCGCGAGCATCCTGACTAGTCCTGGGTGCTCTTCAATTCAGCCCGATCTTGTAACGCCGCAACCCAAGGCCCCATCCATGGCTCAATCGACGGTTCGCAAGACCATGACTTTCGGGGAGGGCGGACTCGCGTTCGTCTTCGCCGTGACGACCCTGCTCTGTCTGATCGGAGCAGCCAAGGCGCAGGACGCGCCTTTCGCATTCCACGCCTACCTGTCGGCGGCCGCGAGTGTCGCGGCCGTGTTCCTGATCTTCCGGGGCTATTTCAACCGGCCGGCCGTGCTGCCCGGCGAGGCGACCGACGACGGCCGCGTCAACTACAACGACGGACCGATCAAGTTCGCCACGGCGGCAGCGGTGTTCTGGGGCGTCGCCGGCTTCACGGTCGGCCTCTACGTCGCCCTCGAGCTCGCCTATCCGTGGCTGAACTTCGACTTGCCGTTCCTGAACTTCGGGCGCCTGCGGCCGCTGCACACCTCGGCCGTCATCTTCGCCTTCGGCGGCAACGTGCTGCTCGCGAGCTCCTTCTACGTGGTGCAGCGGACCTGCCGCACCCGGCTCGCCGGCCACATGGCGCCGTGGTTCGTCATCCTCGGTTACAACTTCTTCATCGTCATCGCCGGCACCGGTTATCTGCTCGGCGTCACCCAGGGCAAGGAATACGCCGAGCCCGAGTGGTACGCGGACCTGTGGCTGACGATCGTCTGGGTGGTCTATCTGCTGGTCTACCTGGTGACGATCATCAAGCGCAAAGAGCCGCACATCTACGTCGCCAACTGGTTCTATCTCGCCTTCATCGTCACCATCGCGGTGCTGCATCTCGGCAACAACGCGACGCTGCCGGTCTCGGTGTTCGGCTCGAAGTCCTACATCGTCTGGTCGGGCGTGCAGGACGCGATGTTCCAGTGGTGGTACGGCCACAACGCGGTCGGCTTCTTCCTCACCGCCGGCTTCCTCGGCATCATGTACTACTACGTGCCGAAGCGGGCGGAGCGGCCGGTCTACTCCTACCGGCTGTCGATCGTGCACTTCTGGGCCCTGATCTTCCTCTACATCTGGGCCGGCCCGCACCATCTCCACTACACGTCGCTGCCCGACTGGGCGCAGACGCTCGGCATGACCTTCTCGATCATGCTGTGGATGCCGTCCTGGGGCGGCATGATCAACGGCCTGATGACGCTGTCCGGCGCCTGGGACAAGCTCCGCACCGATCCGGTGCTGCGCATGATGGTCGTCTCGGTCGCCTTCTACGGCATGTCGACCTTCGAAGGGCCGATGATGTCCATCAAGGCCGTGAACTCGCTCAGCCACTACACCGACTGGACCGTCGGTCACGTCCACTCGGGCGCGCTCGGCTGGGTCGGCTTCGTCTCGTTCGGCGCCATCTACTGCATGGTGCCGTGGCTGTGGCACAAGAAGCAGCTCTACAGCCTCAAGGCCGTGAACTGGCACTTCTGGCTCGCCACCATCGGCATCGTGCTCTACGTCTCCGCCATGTGGGTGTCCGGCATCCTGCAAGGCCTGATGTGGCGCGCCTACACGCCGCTCGGCTTCCTCGAATACTCGTTCATCGAGACGGTCGAGGCGATGCATCCGTTCTACGCGACGCGTGCGCTCGGCGGCGGCCTGTTCGTCGTCGGCTCGCTGATCATGGCGTGGAACGTGTGGATGACGGTGCGGTCGGGCGAGCCCGCGCCGGTGGCGCAGCCCGCCATGCAGCCGGCCGAGTGAGGGAGGAACGACCATGTCGCTCATGGCCAAGCACGCGATCCTCGAGAAGAACTCGATCCTCCTTCTCATCGGCATCCTGCTCGTGGTGTCGATCGGCGGCCTCGTCGAGATCGCCCCGCTCTTCTACCTGAAGAGCACCATCGAGAAGGTGGAGGGCATGCGGCCCTACACGCCGCTCGAGCTCGCCGGACGTGACATCTACGTCCGCGAGGGCTGCTACACCTGTCACTCGCAGCAGATCCGTCCGCTGCGCGACGAGGTGGAGCGCTACGGGCACTACTCGCTCGCCGCCGAGTCGATGTACGATCATCCGTTCCAGTGGGGCTCGAAGCGCACCGGGCCGGATCTGTCGCGGGTGGGCGGCAAGTACTCGGACGAGTGGCACGTCGCCCATCTGAAGAACCCGCGCGCCGTGGTGCCGCAGTCGGTCATGCCGGGCTATCCGTTCCTGGCCCGGACCGAGCTCGACCCCAAGGCGGTGGCCGCCCAGATGGAGACGCTGCGGCTCGTCGGCGTGCCCTACACGGACGATCAGATCAAGAACGCCGCCAAGGATCTCAAGATCCAGGCGACGCTCGACGATCCGGCGGTCGCCGATCTCCAGGGCCGCTACCCGAAGAGCACGGCGCGCGATTTCGACGGCAACCCGTCGCGCGTCACCGAGATGGACGCCCTCGTCGCCTATCTGCAGATGCTGGGCACGCTGGTCGATCTCAAGCTCTACGACGACAAAGTGAACCTGCGCTGAGAGGGGATCCATGAAACCGGAATTCGGACTGTCCCTGATCGGCCACCTCGTCGCGAACTGGTGGACGCCGTTCTTCGTCCTTCTGTTCGTGGCGGTGCTCGCCTACGCGCTGTGGCCGCACAATCGCGCGGCCTTCGACCACGCGGCCAAGATGCCTCTGCGGGAGGACTGAGAGACCATGGCGAAGCAAGAGATCGACGCCGTCACCGGCATCGCGACCACGGGTCACGAGTGGGACGGCATCAAGGAGCTCAACAACCCGCTGCCGCGTTGGTGGCTTTGGACCTTCTACGCCTGCGTGATCTGGTCGGTCGGCTACTGGGTCGTCTATCCGGCCTGGCCGCTGGTGTCGTCCTACACGGCGGGCGTGATCGGCTACTCGTCGCGCGCCAATGTCCGCGCCGATCTCGCGGCGCTCCAGCAGCTCCGCGGCGAGAAGTCCGCGGCGCTGGCCAAGGCCGATCTCGCCGACATCGAGAAGGATCCGAACCTGCTCGCTTTCGCACGGGCGCAGGGACGGGCCGCCTTCGGCGACAACTGCGCGCCCTGCCACGGCTCCGGCGCCACCGGCTCGAAGGGGTTCCCGAACCTCAACGACGACGACTGGATCTGGGGGGGCTCGCTCGAAGCCCTTCACCAGACGCTCCAGTACGGCATCCGCTCCGGCCACGCCCAGGCGCGCGAGAACCAGATGCCGGCCTTCGGCAAGGACGGCACCCTGAAGAAGGACGAGATCGTCCAGGTGGCGAACTACGTCCGCTCGCTGTCCGGTCAGCCGACCCGGCCCGGCGTCGACCTCGCGGCCGGCAAGCAGCTGTTCGCCGACAACTGCGCGGTCTGCCACAACGAGGACGGCAAGGGGAACCAGGAGCTCGGTGCCCCCAACCTCACCGACCGCATCTGGCTCTATGGTGGCGACGAGGCGTCGATCGTCGAGACGATCACCAACGCCCGCGCCGGCGTGATGCCGGCCTGGGTCGACCGCCTCGATCCGGTGACCATCAAGGCGCTCGCCGTCTACGTCCACACGCTCGGCGGTGGACGCTGACCGGGCGCGCGGGTAAACGTATTCAAGATTGAGAATGATCAACACCGCGTTCACGTCCGCGGCGTAAGACAGGATCGTCCCGGCCCGGGGCCGGGGCGGTCCATTCCTCGGAGCATCCTCCAAGCGCGCAGGATCCTCCATCGGAGCACAGGGTACCCCCGCCCATGAACATGCCCGTCAAGCCGCCCGTCGCCGCTCTCGCCGACGCCCCGCTCTACGCCGCGGCGAAGAAGAACTATCCGCAGAGCGTCCACGGCCGCTTCCGCACCGTCAAATGGGTGCTGATGGCGGTGTTCCTGGGCATCTACTATCTGCTGCCCTTCGTGCGCTGGGACCGTGGCCCGAACTCGCCGAGCCAGGCCGTGCTGGTCGACCTGCCGAACCGGCGCTTCTACTTCTTCTTCATCGAGCTGTGGCCCCAGGAGGTGTACTACTTCACCGGCCTCCTGGTGATCGCCGCGATGGTGCTGTTCCTCCTGAACGCCGTCGCCGGCCGCGTCTGGTGCGGCTACGCCTGCCCGCAGACGGTGTGGACCGACCTGTTTTACGCGGTCGAGCGCTGGATCGAGGGCGACCGCCGCGAGCGCATGAAGAAGGACAAGGAGGGGCTGACGGCGCGCCGGGTCGGCGAGCTCGCCCTCAAGCACTCGATCTGGCTGGTCATCGCCTGGTGGACGGGCGGCGCCTGGGTGCTCTACTTCGCCGACGCCCCGACGCTGGTGAAGGATCTCGCCACCTTCCAGGCCCCGATGGTCGCCTATGCGGCGATCGGCATCCTCACCTTCACGACCTACACGCTCGCCGGCCATATGCGCGAGCAGGTCTGCATCTACATGTGCCCGTGGCCGCGCATCCAGGCGGCGCTGACCGACGAGTGGGCCCTCAACGTCACCTACCGCTACGACCGCGGCGAGCCGCGCACCTCGATCAAGAAGGCGGCGGAGCTGCGCGCGATCGGCGAGAAGGCCGGCGACTGCGTCGACTGCCTGCAATGCGTCGCCGTCTGCCCGACCGGCGTCGACATCCGCCACGGCGCGCAGCTCGGCTGCATCCAGTGCGGCCTGTGCATCGACGCCTGCGACAACGTCATGTCGAAGATCGGCCGGCCGACCGGCCTGATCGCCTACGACAACGACATCAATATCGGCCGGCGCATCGCCGGCGAGGCGCCGGTCTACCGCTTCGTGCGCGCCCGCACCGTCATCTACACCGGCATCATCGCGCTGGTCGGCGCCGTGATGCTCTACACGCTCTCCACCCGCACGCTGATCGACATCAACGTGCTGCACGACCGCAATCCCCTGTTCGTCAACCTGTCCGACGGCTCGGTCCGCAACGCCTACACGATCCGCTTCCTCAACAAGCGGTCCGATCTGCGCACAATCGAATTGTCCGCCTCCGGCGTGCCGATCCCGACCCTGCACGTGATCGGCGAGGAGCCGGCGAGCCGCACCATCGTGGCGGTCGGTCCCGACCAGACCCGTGAGGTGCGCGTGCTCGTCACGGTGCCGCCGGGCGCCCGCATCGGCGCGTCGAACCCGATCACCTTCACGGCGCGCGACGTCGACTCGGGCGACACCGCGACCGCGAACGACCACTTCTTCGGGCCGTGACGTCGGACGGGGGCATGGTCCGGAACGGACCATGCGGGGGCGAACCGTGACCGGGCGACCGTGACAGGACAGGGAGCGTCGCGCATGCAGACCGAGACCGCGGAGACCGAGACCGCGAGCCGGGGCCGGCCGCTGACCGGCCGGCGGGTGGCGATCTACATCCTCGCCTTCTTCGGCGTGGTGATCGGCGTCAACGGCGTGATGATGAAGCTCGCCGTCGACACGCTGCCCGGCACCGTGGTCGACAGCGCCTACCGGGCGAGCCTCGCCTACAACAAGGAGATCGCCGCCGCGCAGGCGCAGGCCTCGCGCGGCTGGCAGGTTGCCGCCCATGTCGAGCGCGTCGCCGAGCGCGACGGCGGTCACAAGGCGAGCGTCCGCATCGAGGCGCGCGACGCCGCCGACCGGCCGGTGAGCGGGCTCGTCGTCACGGCACGCCTCGCCCGGCCGACCGACCGGCGCGACGACCGCACCCTGGAGATCGCCGAGCGCGGCATCGGCATCTACCGCGGCGAGGCCGAGGACGTCGCCGCCGGCCAGTGGGATCTCGTCATCGAGGCGGCCCGCGGCGGCGACCGCGTCTACCTCTCGAAGAACCGCGTCGTGCTGCCGTAAGGAACGCGGCAGTTGCGACGGTCTCCGCTTCACCTCTCCCCGGCGGGGAGAGGTCGCCGCGCGTAGCGCGGCGGGTGAGGGGGTGCCGAGGCTGGTAATTGGCGCCGTAAACCCTCACCCCGGTCGCGAGCTCTGCTCGCGCCCGTCCCCTCTCCCTCAGGGAGAGGGTACCGGTGCCCGCGGCCGCGCCGAGTGCTCCAACGGACAGCCTCGGGCCGAGAGTCAGCGATGATCGAGACCCCCATGACCCAGCCCCCCGATCCCACCCGGCCCGACTTCACCCATTTCGTCGAAAAGCTCGACGACGGGTGCGTGCGGCTCGATCTCGCGGTCGAAGGCATGACCTGCGCGGCCTGCATGTTCGAGATCGAGGGCGGGCTCGCCGTGCTGCCCGGCGTCACGCAGGCGCGGGCCAACCTCACCAGCGGGCGCGTCGCCGTCGAGTGGCAGGAGACCGAGGGGGCCGAGCCCCTCGCGCCGGCCGCCATCGTCGGCCGACTCGCCGAGCTCGGCTACAAGGCCTATCCGTTCGACCGCCACCGGATGGAATCGGAAGAGCAACAGGAGGCGCGCTTCCTGCTGCGCTGCCTCGGCGTCGCCGCCTTCGCGGCCATGAACGTGATGCTGCTGTCGGTCTCTGTGTGGTCCGGCAACGTCACCGACATCACGCCCGAGCAGCGCGACTTCTTCCATTGGCTCTCGGCCCTGATCGCGCTGCCGGCGGTCGCCTATGCGGGCCAGCCGTTCTTCCGCTCGGCGACCCGCGCCCTGATGGCCGGCCGGCTCAACATGGACGTGCCGATCACGCTCGGCGTGCTGTTGGCGCTCGGCCTGTCGGTGTTCGAGACCCTGCATCACGCCGAGCACGCCTATTTCGACTCGGCCGTGATGCTGCTCACCTTCCTGCTGGCCGGTCGCTGGCTCGACCAGAACATGCGCCGCCGCACCCGCGCGGTCGCGGCGAACCTCGCCGCCCTGAAGGCCGAGACGGCGACAAAGTTCGTCGGCGACGGCGAGATCAGCGAGGTGCCGGTGGCGGCGATCAGGCCCGGCGACCTCGTGTTGGTGCGGCCGGGCGAGCGCATCGCGGTCGACGGCGAGGTCGAGGACGGTCGCTCCGAGATCGACCAGAGCCTCGTCACCGGCGAGACCGCGCATGTGACGGCGGAGCGCGGCACGCTCGTCTATGCCGGAACTCTGAACGTCAACGGCACGCTGCGCGTGCGGGTCGGCGCCGCCGACCGCGGCACCCTGCTCGACGAGGTGACGCGGCTCCTCGACCGCGCCGTCGAGGCGCGCTCGCGCTATGTGCGGCTGGCCGAGCGGGCGGCCCGACTCTACGCACCGGTCGTCCATCTCACCGCGCTCCTCACCGTGATCGGCTGGGTGCTGCTCGGCGCGAGCTGGCACTTCGCCATCGTCACGGCCGTGGCGGTGCTGATCATCACCTGCCCGTGCGCACTCGGCCTCGCGATTCCGGCCGTCCAGGTGGTCGCCTCGGGGGCGCTGTTCCGCAGCGGCGTGCTCTTGTCGTCCGGCGACGCCATCGAGCGGCTCGCCGCCGTCGACACCATCGTGCTCGACAAGACCGGGACGCTGACCCTGCCCGAGCCCGAGCTCGCCGATGCCGGCCGGGTTCCGCCGGAGACGCTGGCGCTCGCCGGCCGCCTGGCGCTGACCAGCCGCCATCCGCTCGCCGCGGCGATCGCCAAGGCCGCCGGCGCCACCGTGCCGCTCGACGGCGCGCACGAGGAGCCGGGGCAGGGGGTGAGCGCCGTGCTGGACGGCGACGCGCTGCGGCTCGGCCGGCCGTCCTGGTGCGGCGTCGAGGCGGAGGCGGCCCGCATCGCCGCCGCCGATCCGGAGGCCTCGGTGATCGCCTTCCGGCACGGCACCCGCACCGCCGTCTTCGCGGTCCGCCAGCGGCTGCGCGAGGATGCGACCGCGGTGCTGGCAGCGCTCCGGGCAAAAGGCTACGCGATCGAAATTCTCTCCGGCGACCGCGAGGCGGCCGTCACCCATGTGGCGCGCCAGCTCGGCGTCGCCACGGCGCGGGCCGGCGCGACCCCGGCCGACAAGATCGCCCATGTCGAGGCGCTGCGCGCGGCCGGGCACACGGTCCTGATGGTCGGCGACGGCATCAACGACGCGCCGGCGCTCGCCGCCGCGAACGTGTCGCTGTCGCCCGTTACGGCCGCCCATCTCACCCAGGCGGCGGCCGACGCCGTGTTCCTGGGCGACCGCCTGGCGCCGGTCGCGACGGCGCTGGCCGTGACGCGCCGGGCGCGACGGATCATGCACGAGAACCTGTGGCTCGCCGTGGTCTACAATGCCATCGCGGTGCCGATCGCGATCATGGGCTATGCGACCCCGCTGATCGCGGCGCTCGCCATGTCGGGCTCCTCGGTGCTGGTGATCCTCAACGCGCTGCGGGCGAAGGGGGACGCCGGCGAGGCGGTGGTCGGCGACCGCATCGAGGCGGCGCGTCCCGGAGGCGGGCCGGATCCGAAAACGCCGTCGAACGTCGTCGGGACGATCGGCGGCCGTGCGCCGGCACGGGCGCCGGTGCGGCAGACGATGGGCTAGAGCGGTGCTGTGGTGATGAATCGGCCCCGATGTCCGCTCGTCCCCGCGAAGGCGGGAATCCAGGGGCCGCGCAACATATGGCTCGGGATGCCCGCCGTCGCGGGCATGAGCGGCGTGTGGGGCGACTTCGGGGACATGCGCTCCGGGCCCGCGACGATCGCGCAGTGACGGGAGACGCGGCATGGAAGTCCTGGTCTATCTGGTGCCGCTCGCGCTGCTGCTCGGGCTCTCCGGGCTCGCCGCCTTCTTGTGGTCGCTGAAGTCCGGCCAGTACGACGACCTCGACGGCGCCGCCTGGCGCGCCATCAAGGACGACGACACCCTGCCGCCCGCCCCGCGCCGCCCGGAGTCCAAGCCGCCACCGCGGTGAGGGCCACGTTCGACGCCTGTCATCCCGGGGCGCGAACCGCAGCTTCGCGAGCCCGGGATCCGTGGTCCCGGTGCCGGTGGCTCACGACGGACTGGGCGTATGGATCCCGGGCTCGGCGCTTGCGCGCCGCCCCGGGACGACCGATGCCGCATTGGCGGACCTGATGGTCCGCGCCCCGGAATGACAGCGTCGAATCAGTCGATCTCCACCTCGGCCTCGATCTCGACCGCGATGCCGAACGGCAGCGCGGCGACGCCGATCGCCGAGCGGGCGTGCTGGCCGCGCTCCGGGCCGTAGACGGCGAGGATCAGGTCCGAGAAGCCGTTGATCACGGCCGGCATGGCCTGGAAGCCGGGCGCGCTCGACACCATGCCGAAGGCCCGCACCCAGGCGGTGACGCGGTCGAGGCTGCCCAGCTCGCGCTGCAGGCTCGTGAGGATCGACAGGCCGGTGAGGCGCGCCGCCTCGCGGGCGTCGTCGAGCGACACGCCGTCGCCGACCCGTCCGGGCTGCGCCCACAGGCGGCCGTCCGGCAGCACCGGTCCGTGGCCCGAGATCACGGCGCGGCGGCCGACGACGCGCACCGGCGCGAAGGGCAGCACGGTGCCGGGCGGCAGCGCCGGCGGCGGCGGCAGCACGAGCCCGAGCACCTGCAGCCGGGATTCGATCGACATCGTGAACAGATCCCTCCGCTCCCTGGAACAAAAATGCGCGGGCCGAGGGCCCGCGCAAGGTCGTCCAGGTCGAAACGTATCAGGTCGAAACGTATCAGGTCGAAACGTAAAAGATCGAAACGAATCGGGTCGAAACGGCTCGGCGTCCGGCGCCGAGCCGGCCGGATCACTCGGCCGCGATGGCGCTGTACGGCTTGCGCGGGAGCTCGAGGCGATCCCATACGTCGATCAGGGCCTCGGTGAGCGCCTGCATCAGGACGTCGTCGTGATAGGGCGACGGGGTGATGCGCAGCCGCTCGGTGCCGACCGGAACGGTCGGGTAGTTGATCGGCTGGATGTAGATGCCGTGCTCCTCGAGCAGGATGTCGGTGGCCTGCTTGCACTTCTCGGCGTCGCAGACCATCACGGGCACGATGTGGGTGTCGGTCGGCAGCACCGGCAGGCCGGCGGCCGAGAGGTCGGCCTTCAGCTTGGCGGCGCGCTCCTGCTGGCGCTCGCGCTCCCAGCTCGACTCCTTGAGGTGCTTGATCGCGGCGGTCGCGGCGGCGCAGATGCCGGGCGGCAGCGCCGTGGTGAAGATGAAGCCCGGCGCGAAGGAGCGCACGGCGTCGACCAGCTCCTTGGTGCCGGTGATGTAGCCGCCCAGGCAGCCGAACGCCTTGGCGAGCGTCGCCTCGATCACGTCGATGCGCGCCATCTCGCCCTGCTGCTCGGCCTGGCCGCCGCCGCGAGCGCCGTACATGCCGACCGCGTGGACCTCGTCGATATAGGTCATCGCGTTGTACTTCTCGGCGAGGTCGCAGATCTTGCCGATCGGGGAGACGTCGCCATCCATCGAGTACAGGCCCTCGAAGACGATCAGCTTGCAGCGCTCCTTGCCGGCCTTCTTGAGCAGGTCTTCGAGATGCTCGACGTCGTTGTGGCGCCACACCGCCTTGTCGGTGCCGGCGTTGCGCACGCCGGTGATCATCGAGTTGTGGTTCAGCGCGTCCGACAGGATCAGGCAGTTCGGCAGCAGCTTGGCGATCGTCGAGATGCCGGCGTCGTTGGAGACGTAGCCCGACGTGAAGACCAGGCCGGCCTCCTTGCCGTGCAGGTCCGCGAGCTCCTGCTCGAGCAGGACCAGAGGATGGTTGGTGCCGGCGATGTTGCGGGTGCCGCCCGCGCCGGTGCCCATGCGGGTCGCCGTCTCGACCAGGGCGCCGACCACCTTCGGGTGCTGGCCCATGCCGAGGTAATCGTTGGAGCACCACACGACGACGTCGCGCGGACCGTCGGGTGTGTGGTGGATGGCGTGCGGGTAGCGGCCGGCCAACCGCTCGAGATGGGCGAACACCCGATAACGACGCTCCTGGTGCAGGCGATTCAGGGCGTCGGCAAAATAAGTGTTGTATCCCATTAGCTTAAACTCCCCGATCACGGTCGGAACGCCGCGAGAGTAACATGTGGTGCGTAGAGTTGACAACGGCTGCTGTCACGTTGCCTTGACGATTGTCAATGGACGGATCGGGAACGGGCATGGATTTCGGCTCCCTCCGGGGGCAGGGTGGGGGTGGACCGGTCGCGCGCCGGGACGGCGACTGTCGCCGGGTCGTTTTGGAATTGTCCTAGACGGAGATCAATCATCTTGAAAGTCCGTGTGACTCCGCGGTGACGCGCCGCGTGCCGCAGGCGCTCGCGGTTGCTGCGCCGACGGTTGCCGCTTGTGGCCGCGACGCGCCCGGACTATGGGTGTGCCCTGCCGGCAGAGCGGTGTCGGGCGGGGCCCTGTGATTTTGCTCAAGTCGTTGCAAACATGACGTCATTCGTCTCGGATCTGGTCGAGCGGGCGCGTCTCGCGGCGCGCGCTCTGGCCGATTACGGCGAGAATCTCGTCCGCCCGACGGTGCGGATCGGGGTCACGGGCCTGTCGCGCGCCGGCAAGACCGTGTTCATCACGGCGCTGGTGCACGGGCTCGCCCGCGGCGGCCGCTTCCCGGTGTTCACGCCGCTCGCCGACGACACGGTGCTGCGCGCCTATCTGGCGCCGCAGCCCGACGACGCGGTGCCGCGCTTCGAGTACGAGAGCCACGTCCGGGCCCTGGTCACGGACCGGGTGTGGCCGGAATCGACCCGTCAGATCAGCGAGTTGCGGGTCGTCATCGAGTACCGGGGCAAGGACGGCCAGACCAAGACCCTCACCCTCGACATCGTCGACTATCCGGGCGAGTGGCTCTTGGATCTGCCGCTGCTCGACAAGACCTACGAGCAGTGGGCCAAGGAGAGCTTGGCGCTGTCGCACAGCGGGCCGCGCGCCATGCTGGCCGCCTCCTGGCACGCCTTCAACGCGACGCTCGATCCCGACGCGCCGGCCGACGAGCAGGCCGCCATCACGGCCTCGCAGCTGTTCACCGACTATTTACGCAGCTGCCGCGACGAGCGGTGGGCGCTGAGCCTGCTGCCGCCCGGGCGCTTCCTGCTGCCGGGCGATCTCGCCGGCTCGCCGGCCCTCACCTTCGCGCCGCTGGCGCTGCCGGCCGAGGCGGGGCCGCACGAGGGCTCCCTGTGGGCGATGATGAAGCGCCGCTACGACGCCTACAAGGACATCGTCGTGAAGCCGTTCTTCCGCGATCATTTCGCGCGGCTCGACCGGCAGATCGTCCTGGTCGACGTGCTCGCCGCCCTGAACGCCGGGCCGGCGGCGGTGCGCGACCTCGAATTCGCGCTGGCCTCCATCCTCGATTGCTTCCAGGTCGGCCGCCGGACGCTGCTCAGCAGCCTGATCAGCCCGCGGGTCGACAAGGTGCTGTTCGGCGCCACCAAGGCCGACCACCTCAACCAGGTCAGCCACGACCGGCTGGAGGCGATTCTCCACCGGATGATCGAGCGCGCCGCGAGCCGTGCCCTCTATGCCGGGGCCGAGACCGACGTGGTGGCGCTCGCCGCCGTCAGGGCGACCCGCGAGGCGCGGGTGCGCTCCAACGGCGACGAGCTGCCGGCGATCGTCGGCGTGCCGCAGGCGGGCGAGCGCGCCGCCGGCCATCTGTTCGACGGCGAGCGCGAGATCGCGCTGTTCCCGGGCGACCTGCCGTCCGACCCCGAGCGGGTGTTCGACCTCGGCCGCACCGGCTATCAGGGCCTCACGGCGGGCTCGCACGACGACGCGGAATTCCGCTTCCTGCGCTTCCGGCCGCCGCGGATCGAGCGTACCGTGGACGGACTGCCGACTCTGCCCCATATCCGCCTGGACCGCGTGCTGCAGTTTCTCATCGGAGATCGATTTCAATGAGCAGCCCCGCCGAATCCCGCCGTCCCGCCGCGTTCAGTGTCGACGATCCCAACGTGCTGATCGGGCCGGCCCCGGCCGTCGAGCCACCGCGCCGGGCGATGGCGCGCGAGCCGCTGCGGGAGGCGCCGCGGCGTCCGGTCGCGGTGGCGAGCGTCGTGGTGCCGCCGATCGCCGAGACGCCGGCGACGGTTCCGGCCGCCGCGGTCGCGGCCGCCGCCACCACGGTGGTGGCCGAGCAGGATCTTCCGCGCGGCGCCGTCGCGGGCCGCCAGGTGCCGTGGGGCCTGCTGTTCTGGAGCTCGGCCGGCGGTCTCGTGGTGCTCGGCATGGCGCTGTCGGTGATCGACCTGGTCGCCGATCTCTACGGCCGCTCCGGCTGGCTCGGCACGCTCGGCCTGGTGCTGGCGGCGGTCGCGGCCGTCGCCTTCGTGGTGGTGGCCGGGCGCGAGGCGTCGGGCCTCCTGCGCCTCAAGGCGATCGACCAGGCGCGCGACCGCGCCACGGCGGCGATCGAAACCGACGACCGCGCCACCGGCCAGGCCGCCGTCACCGAGCTGCTCGCCGTCACCCGCGGCATGCCGGCGCTGGCCAGCGCCCGCATGCGGGTGCAGTTCCACCTCGCCGAGATCATCGACGGCCGCGACGTGGTCCATCTGGCCGAGCGCGAGCTGCTCGCCTCGCTCGACGAGGAGGCCGCGCGGCTCGTCACCAATGCGGCCAAGCGCGTCTCGGTCGTCACCGCGGTGAGCCCGCGCGCCGCCATCGACATGCTGTTCGTGCTGGTCACGGCGCTCGGGCTGGTGCGCAAGCTGGCGCTGCTCTACGGCGGCCGGCCCGGCGCACTCGGCATGGTGCGGCTGATGCGCCATGTGGTCACCCATCTGGCCCTCACGGGCGGGCTGTCGGTCGGCGACGGCGTCGTCCAGCAGATGATCGGCCAGGGGCTCGCCGCCAAGGTGTCGGCCAAGCTCGGCGAGGGCGTGCTCAACGGCCTGCTCACCGCCCGGCTCGGCCTCGCCGCGATCGACGTGACGCGGCCGCTGCCGTTCTCGGCGCTCAAGCGCCCGACCCTGCAGGATCTCGCCGGCGGGCTCCTGAAAGGCTCCGAGAAGGGCGACGCGGTGCCGACCGGCGCCGTGCCGCGGGCCGCGACGGCGGACTGATCCACATCTTCGCCCCACGAGCGAGCCCGGCCACCCGGCCGGGTCGCTGCCTCGTGCCTCGCCCCCGCGTCGCGCCGGCATTGCGGAACCTTTGAAGATGCGCCGCGTTGGTGCAGCACGTTTCGCCGCGCCGTTCCGCTCTTTCCCGTCCCTCCGTTCGGTGCGCCCGGCTCGTGGAGTCCTGATCGATGGTACGCGCCCGGCGCGGGACGCTGCGATTGCTCCGTGCCCTGATGGTCGGCGCCGTCGTCGTTCCGGCCACGCTGCTCGCCTATGTGGCGTGGGTCTCGTGGGGCTCGATCGTCCAGCTCACCGATGACCGCCTGGTCCGCTCGCTCGACGTGCTGCACGAGCAGGCCCTCAAGGTGCTCACCACCGGCAACCTCGTGCTCGACGAGATCGTCGAGTCGGTCGAGAGCGCCACCGCCGAGCGGATCGCCGCGCGCGAGGGCGAACTGCATCGCCGCCTCAAGCGCGTCGCCGACCTCCTGCCGCAGGTGCAGTCCATCTGGGTGATCGACCGCGACGGCTACGCCCTCGCCAACAGCTACTTCGTTCCGGCGCCGCGCGGCGCCTCGCTCGCCGACCGCGACTTCTTCCGTGCCCAGGTCGAGCGCGACGCCGGCACCTATGTGAGCAGCGTGTTCACGCCGCGACTGATCGAGGGACCGTCCTTCTTCAGCATGAGCCGCCGCCTGAACGGCCCGGACGGCTCGTTCCAGGGCGTCGCCAGCGTGTCGATGCTGCCGGGCGACTTCGAGAAGTTCTATCGCGAGATCGCCCGCGGGTCGGGCGAGGTCTTCGCGCTGATGCGCCAGGACGGCGCCTTCCTGGCGCGCTGGCCGGCGAGCCCGGCGGGCGATGCGCCGCTGCCGCCCGGCAGCCTGTTCTTCGGCGAGATCACCCGCGCCCCGCAGCGCGGCCTTTATTCCGGCGTCTCCGGGATCGACGGGGTCGCGCGTCGCGTCGGTTATCGTCGCGTCGACGGATTCCCGGTCTATGTCGTCGCCTCGGTCGAGGCCGCGACGATCCGCAGCGAATGGCTCGCCGGCCTGCGCGGCCATCTCGTGTTCGGGCTGCCCGCGACGCTGCTGCTCCTGTGGGTGCTGTGGGTGGCGCATCAGCGCACGGCCTCGCTCTACGCCGAGGCGCTGCGGCGCGAGGCGGCCGAGACGGCGCTGCGCCAGGCGCAGCGGCTCGAGGCGGTCGGCCGGCTCACCGGCGGCGTCGCCCACGACTTCAACAATCTCCTGATGGTGATCTCCGGCAGCGCCGACCGGCTGCGCCGCCTGATCGATGGCGAGAAGGAGAGCCGGCTGGTCGAGATGATCACGACCGCGGCGAAACGCGGCGAGACGCTGACCCGCCAGCTCCTGTCGTTCTCGCGCCAGCAGGCGGTGAGTCCGCAGAGCATCGATCTCGCGCAGCGCATGCCCGAGCTCTCGGAGCTGATCCGCCGCTCGCTCGCCGACGACGTCGAGGTGACGATCGACGTTCCGGGCCGCGTCTGCCCGGTCAAGGTCGATCCGAGCGAGTTCGAGGTCGCCGTCCTCAACATCTGTGTCAACGCGCGCGACGCCATGCCGAAGGGCGGGCGCCTCCTGGTGCGGGTGCGCGACGCGGTGCTCGACGAGGACGGCGAGAACGCGCTCGTCGGGGCCTTCGTGTCCCTGTCCTTCACCGACACCGGGACGGGGATTCCGGAGGATCTGCTGCCGCGCGTCTTCGAGCCGTTCTTCACCACCAAGGAGACGGCCAAGGGCACCGGCCTCGGGCTGAGCCAGGTGTACGGCTTCGCCCGCCAGGCCGGCGGCGACGTGCGCATCGCGAGCCGGGTCGGCGAGGGCACCACGGTGACGCTGTGGCTGCCCTGGGTCGCCTTCGAGCCGTCCGCGGTGGCGGAGCCGTCGCCCGCGCCCGCGGCGCGGCCGACCGAGCGCCGGACCGTGATGGTGGTCGAGGACAACCGCTTGGTCGCCGACGTCTGCAGCGCCTATCTGGAGCAGCTCGGCTACGACGTCAGGCTCGCGGCGTCGCCGCGCGAGGCGCTCGCGGTGCTGCGCGGCGAGCATCGCGTCGATCTGGTGCTGTCCGACATCCTGATGCCGGGCGGCATGAGCGGCTTCGATCTGGCGCGCGATCTGCGGGCGCTCGCCCCCGGCCTGCCCGTGGTGCTGATGACCGGCTTCAGCGACCGCGCCGGCGAGGTCGCGCGCGACGGCTTCCCGGTGCTGCGCAAGCCCTTCGACATCGCCCAGCTGGAGCGCGAGCTCGCCGCCGCGCTCGCCCGCCGCGACGGCTCCGCGGCGGCGTGAGCTCGTCGGGATTGGGCGGATCGGCGTGGCGCCGGCGCCGTGCGTTCCTCCGTGCGACGACGGCGCGCGGCGTGCCGACGTCGCACGGAGCCTTTCGCCTAATGCAGCCCGCCGGTGACGTGCAGGGTCTCGCCGGTGATGTAGGAGGCGCCGTCCGAGGCGAGGAAGGCGACCGCGGCGGCGATCTCGGAGGCCTCGCCGACGCGGCCGAGCGGGGTGATCGCCTCGACCTGCCGGCGCAGCTCACCGGCGTCGAAGCCCGCGGCCTTGACGCCTTCGGTGACGACCATGCCCGGATTGACGGCGTTGACGCGGATCTTGCGCGGCGCCAGCTCCTTGGCCAGCACGTCGGTGATGAGGTCGACCGCCGCCTTGGTGGCGCCGTACACGGCGGTATTCGGAAAGGCCAGGGTCGACGCGCCGGACGAGATGTTGACGATGCTGCCGCCGTCGTTGAAATGCCGGGCCGCCGCCTGCGTCACCATGAGCAGGCCGAGCACGTTGAGATCGAACTGACGGTGGAAATGCTCCGGCGTGATCGCCTCGAGCGGCAGCATCTCGTAGACGCCGGCATTGTTGACCAGCACGTCGATCCGGCCGAGCGCCGCGACCGTCTGGTCGACGACCGCCTTGGCCGTCTGCGGATCGGCGAGATCGCCGCCGATCGCGACCGCCGTACCGCCGGCGGCCGTGATCTTGCCGACCACGGCCTCGGCGCCGGCCCGGCTGGTCGCGTAGTTGACGGCGACCGCGGCGCCCTGGGATGCCAGTTCGAGCGCGATCGCGGCGCCGATGCCCTTCGATGCGCCGGTCACCAGCGCCACCTTGCCTTGCAGAGTCTTGGTCAAGATCGTCGTTCCTCGTCTATTTCATACGCTCGATCCGTATGACGGAATTCCGGAAATATGGAACTATTGAACGAGGTCAAGAGGGCATCTATATTTTTTCGATGGTGCAGTTCGTTCACCCCGCACGCGACGACATCACGCTGGCCGGCATCCTCGCCGCGCTCGCCGACCCGATGCGGCTGCGCATCGTCAAGGCGCTGCTGGAGGACGGTGACCGCCTGTCCTGCGCGGCGGCGGCGCCGTGCCCGGAGATCCCGAAGTCGACGCTGTCGAATCATTTCCGCGTGCTGCGCGAGGCCGGGCTGATCCACACCGCCAAGAAGGGCGTCGCGCACCACAACACCGTGCGCGAAGCCGACATCGATGCGCGGTTTCCGGGGCTCCTGAAGGCGATTTTGCAGCACGCGGGGGAGTAGGGCGCTTCGTTCGGTCCTCGCGCGGGCGGGCGAAGCGCACCGGGAGGAGCATCACCCCCGCTTGCGCTCGTCCGGGCCGGTGGCGACCGGGCGCGACGGCTCCGCGGTCCATTCCGACATCGAGCCGTCGTAGAGCGACACGTCGGGCCAGCCGAGAATCTCCGACAGGACGAACCACGGGGTCGCCGCCTGGTGGCCGGTGTTGCAATAGGTGACGACGGGCGCCCTCGGCAGCGCCGAGACCAGGGCCTCGAGCGTCGGCTTGTCCTTCAGCCGGCCGGTCGCGGCATCCCACAGGGTCGTGTGGTCGAGCCGGAAGGCGCCCGGCAGCCGCCCCGGCACGCGCGCCTGCGGGCTCTGCGAGCGGCCTTCGAAGAAGGAGAGCGCCCGGGTGTCGAGCAGCACGGCGTCGTCGGTGGCGAGCGCCCGCACGACGCGCGGAATCTCGGCGCGCGGGCCGGACGCGATCACGACCGGGTAGGGTTGCGCCTGCGGCCGCTTGCTCGGGCCGCCGACCATCGGCCGCGCCGGGTCCGCCGTCCACGCCGCCATGCCGCCGTCGAGGATGGTGACGCCCGCGTGGCCGGCCATGCGCAGCGTCCAGTAGACGCGCGCCGCGGCGGCGAAGTCGCCGGCCGAGGTGCCGGCGGCGATCACCACGGCGGTCTGCTCGGGCGTCAGGCCGATGCCGCCGAGGAGGGTGGCGAGCGCCTCGGGCTCCGGCAGCAGGCCGGTCGCCATCCCGATGGTGGCGCGCCAGCCGTCCTCGACATAGTCCGAATGCACGGCGCCCGGGATGTGCGCGGTCAGGTAGGCGCCGCGGCCGCCGCCGTCGACCACCGAGCGGATGTCGATCAGCCGCAGCGCCGGATCGCCGAGCCTTTGGGCGAGCCAGTCGGCGGAGACGAGCGGCGGGACGGTGTCGGTCGCAGCAGCTTCGGGGGCGGGCATGGGGCACTCCTGGGCGGGAGCGCGTTATAGCACCGCGAGCGGCGCTGTCCCTATCGCCCCGGGCCGATCCATCGCTCCTCTCGGTGAGGAGCACACCTGGCGCATGCGCCAGGTGTGCGTCTCGAACCATGAGGTCGCCGGCATCGTGCCCGCCCTCGCCCTTCGCGACGCGGCGTTCGGCCGCTTCTGAGAGCGAGGGCGGAGACGATCAAGCGCTGTCCGCCCCGATCACACCGAGAAGTCGCCGGCCCGCGGGGTCGCGCGCTGGCGCGGGATGCGCACGCCGCGGCGCTGCATGTCCTTGAGGATCACGTACATCTGCGCCGCCGTCAGGGCGTCGTTGAAGGCGTCGTGCTGGGGCAGCATCGCGAGGTCGAGATCGGCCGCGATCGCGGCGTAGCGCAGGTCGATCTCGGTGCCGGGCGGCGCCTTGCCGTACTTGCGCTCGTAATAGAGCTCGGAGACGTCGATCTGACGGTTCGGCAGGTTGATGTTGAGCATGCCGAACAGGTACTTGTTGATCATCCGCACGTCGAACGACACCCAGTAGCCGACCAGCGGGCGGCTGCCGATGAAACGCAGGAACTCCGGCATCACCTCGCGGATGGTGCGGCCCTCCTTCACGTCGGCCTCGCGCAGCTGGTGCACCTTGATGGCCGACACCTCCATGGCGGCGCCCGGTCGGATCAGCGCCCGGAACGTCTCGCTGGTCAGGATCCGGTTGCCGCGGATCTTGATCGCCGCGATGCTGATCACGTCGTCGGCCAGGATGTCGAAGCCCGAGGTCTCGCAGTCGAACGACACCACCTCGCCGGTGTCGTCCTGGTCGAACAGGAACGCATAGGCGTCGTCGGCCAGCAGCATCCGGTCGAACAGCGCGCGGCTGCGGCGGAGGATCTCGGAGCGCATCAGAACACGCTCAGATGGTAGCGGTTGCGGATGATCTCGCGGAAGCGCTTGACCACGCGCAGCGCGTCGCGCAGGAGGTCGCGGTCGCGCGTCGTCAGCTCGCCGAGCTTGACGATCGACTCGCGCTCGCGCTTGCCGGTCGCCATGGCGGCGAGCTGCGAGCGCAGCCTGATCTCCATGAAGTAGGACAGCGCACTGGTCAGCTCGCGGCCGAAATCGGCGCCGAACAGGCCGGCCTCGGCGAGCGCCGCGATGCGATCGGCCGTCGGCACCTCGCGGATGCCCTGGTCGATGGCGAGCGTGCGCACCCCGTGCACGATCGGGAAGGTGCCGGATTTCTTCACGTCGATCTCGTCCGAGCCGACCCCGACCGAGGCCATGAACGAGGTCAGCATGCCGGCGCTCGCCCCGGCGAACAGGTCGATGGCGCGGGCGAAGCGGGCCAGATACGCGGTCTCGCCGCGCATCAGATCGACCATGGTCGACTTGGCGCGATCGAGCAGGTCGTGGTGCCCGGTGACCGAGACGGCGTCGAAGAAGATGCCGAGATTCATCGGCCCGTCCTCGGCCGGCGAGCGCACCCAGCCCTCGATCTGGACGAGGAAGTCGTCGATCGGCTGCGACCAGCGCGGATTCCTCACCATCACGTCGCCCGGGCAGGGCGGAAAGCCGAAGCTCTCCAGCGCGCCCGAGAAGGCGGAGCGGAACGCGGCGAGGTCGGCTTCCGGCACCGGCTTCGCCAGCAGGATGCCGTTGTCCTGGTCGGTGCGCACCGTCTGCTCGCCGCGCCCCTCCGAGCCCATCACCAGCAGGCAGCCGTTCTCGCGGATCGAGGGCGGTGCCACCATGTCGAACAGCTTGGCGAACAGGCGGCGGTTGAGGTCCGACGTGATCTGTGCGATCACCTCGACACGGGCGCCCTGGCGATGCAGGCGCTCGACCTGGCTCTGGATGTCGAGCGCGCAGGCCTTGAGATCGGCCGGCGCCTTGGCCTGGTCGATCTGGCCCGGGATGAGCTGCGGATTGCCGGCGACGAGTCCGAGAATGTCGATGTCCTCGAGCACGCCGATGTAGTCGCTGCCGGAGCGGATCGCGAGGCGGCGCTTGTTGTGGCGCGTCATCGCGATCACGGCGGCGAAGATGAAGTCGTCGGCGTCGATCGACACGACGTCGAAGTGGCAGACCTCGCGCACCGGCGCCTCCAGCGGCTTGCGGTCGACCACGAAGGCCTTGGCGAGGTTGGCGCCCGTGACGATGCCGGTGCGCGCTCCGTCGCGCACGAACAGCGTGTTGTTGTTGCGCTCCTGCATGAGCTGGCCGGCGTCGTGCAGGCTGGTCGACCCGTCGACGAAGATCGCCGCGTGGTAGCGCACGTCGCGCACATGGGCGCGCAGCGCCGAATCGACGCCGGTGCGGTCGCGCCGGTCGTAGGAGCGCAGCTTTCGAGATATTTCCGAGTAGAAGAACGCGGCGAAGCCGGGATTGCGGGAGATCAGATCCTGCACCACGGCCTTGGGAAGCAGATAACAGAGCGTCTCCTCGGCGGCCACGAAGGTGGTGCCGGCCGGCCCGTGCACCAGCGAGCGGGCGTCGAACGTGTCCTTCGGCCCGAGGCTCGATTCGACCGTGTCGCCGTCGCGCTCCTCGACCCGGCCCTTGATGACGACGTGCAGATGCTCGGAGCGCTGGCCCGCCGGAATGATGCTCTCGCCGGGGGCGAAATAGCCGATGTCGATCGCCGCGCGCAGCGTGCCGATCTCGTCGTGACTCAACCGGTCGAAGGGAGGATTCTGGGCGTCGAAGGCTTGCGGCATGCGTCACCGGCAACGGTCACCCGGAACAACGGTCCCCGAAACCGAGCGGCCGACCGGCACCGTGCGGGCCGGCCGACCGGACGATCGATCCCCCGGTCGTCGCCCGGTCTCCGTCGCGGAGACCGGGCGGCCGAGCGGATGGTGGTCAGTGGGCGACCGCCTTGTGCGAGCCGATGCCGGTCTCGGAGCGGACGTACTGGGGCTCGAAGCCGGCCTTGTCGATGGCGCCGCGCTTGGAGCCGTCCAGCTTCGAGAACAGCCAGATGCCGGCGAACGCGATGGTCATCGAGAACAGCGCCGGGTTGTCGTAGGGGAACGGCGCCGAGGCGAAGCCGAAGGTCTTCACCCACACGGCCGGGCTGAGCACGACCAGCGACACCGAGCTGATCAGGCCGAGCAGGCCGCCGATCAGCACGCCCCGGGTCGTGGTGCCGCCCCACAGGATCGACATCAGCAGCACCGGGAAGTTGCAGCTCGCCGCCACCGCGAAGGCGAGGCCGACCATGAAGGCGACGTTCTGGTTCTCGAAGATGTAGCCCAGGATGATGGCGACGATGCCGATCACCACGGCCGTGATCTTCGACACCTTCACCTCGCGGTCCTCGGAGACGCGGCCCTTGGCGATCACCGAGGCGTAGAGGTCGTGGCTGACCGCCGAGGCGCCGGCGAGCGTCAGGCCGGCCACCACGGCCAGGATGGTGGCGAAGGCGACGGCCGAGATGAAGCCGAGGAAGAGCGAGCCGCCGACCGCGTTGGAGAGATGGATGGCCGCCATGTTGGAGCCGCCCAGCAGGGCCGTGACCTTGTTGTAGGCGCCGTCCGCCCCGACCTTGTAGAAGCTCGGGTCGTTCATCAGGAACGTGATGGCGCCGAAGCCGATGATGAAGGTCAGGATGTAGAAGTAGCCGATGAAGCCCGTCGCGTAGAACACCGACTTGCGGGCCGCCTTGGCGTCCGACACGGTGAAGAAGCGCATCAGGATGTGGGGCAGGCCGGCGGTGCCGAACATCAGGGCGAGGCCGAGCGACAGCGCCGAGACCGGATCGGACACGAGATTGCCCGGAGCCATGATCGAGGCGCCCTTGGGATGCGTCTGGACCGCCTTCTGGAACAGCGCCTCCGGCGAGAAGCCGAACGTGATCAGCACCATCAGGGCCATGAAGGTGGCGCCACCGAGCAGCAGGCAGGCCTTGATGATCTGCACCCAGGTGGTCGCCACCATGCCGCCGAAGGCGACGTAGATGATCATCAGGGCGCCGACCACGATGACGGCGTAGAGGTAGGGCAGGCCGAACAGGAGCTCGATCAGCTTGCCGGCGCCGACCATCTGGGCGATCAGGTAGAACGCCACCACGGTGAGGGTGCCGACCGCCGACAGGCTGCGGATCTGGGTCTGCTCCAGGCGGAACGACACGACGTCGGCGAACGTGTACTTGCCGAGGTTGCGCAGCCGTTCGGCGATCAGGAACAGGATCACGGGCCAGCCGACCAGCCAGCCGACCGAGTAGATCAGGCCGTCGAACCCGGAGGCGAAGACGAGACCGGAAATCCCGAGGAACGAGGCGGCCGACATGTAGTCGCCGGCGATCGCCAGGCCGTTCTGGCCGGCCGTGATGCCGCCGCCGGCGGCGTAGAAGTCGGCGGCCGAGCGGGTGCGCCGCGCCGCCCAGTAGGTGATCCCGAGCGTCGCCGCCACGAAGACGAAGAACATCAGGATCGCGGCGATGTTGAGGGCCTGCTTGCCGCCGCCCTCGATCGGGCCGGCCGCCTGAGCGACGCCGGCGAGCGCCGCGAGCGCGACGCCGGTCGCGACGGCCGTGGTCGCGGTCTTGGTCGCGACGGCCTTGGTCGCGACGGTCTTGGTCGCGGTACGGAGCGCGCGCATCACTTCTGCCTCCCGACGATGTTGGTCGTGATATCGTCGAACTCGGAGTTGGCGCGACGCACGTAGATGCCGGTGAGCAGGAACGCCGAGACGATGACGCCGAGGCCGATCGGAATGCCGACCGTGGTGACGCCGCTGCCGATCTTGGCGGCGAGCAAGCCGGGCGCGAAGGCGATGATGAAGATGAAGCCGAAATAGATGACCAGCATCGCCACGGTCAGCGTCCATGCGAAGCGCGAGCGCTTCGAGACGAGCTCCTGGAACTGCGGGTCTGATTTGATCGTGTCGTACGACGGCGTACTCACGGCGTCCCCCTTGGTTAGAGCCTCCCGCTCCGATATCGGCCGACTGTTTGCTCGGCTCTGATGATTGCGCGGCACGTTAGTCGGCGCGACCACACGGCGCAATCCGACCAAAGACGCAACTCGCGCGTCCCGCATCCGAAGAATCACGTGTTTCGGCGGCGTCCGGCGACACGATCGCGTGCGCGTTGCGAGACGGCGGGGCCGGCCGCCCGGACCGGCCGGGGCGCCGCGCGGTGTCGGTATGGGGGCGGCCGGGCGGGACGCACATGGCCGGTGCAAGCGGCTGATCCGTCGATCTTTCCTCGCGACCGGCCGGACTGCGGCGGTTTGGCGCGACCCGGCGCGGTCCGGTCGTCCTGGACGGCGGGCCGGCGGGTTCCTAGATCTCGGATCACCGATCCGGGCCCCTCTGGCGGCGCTGACGCTGCGATGTCGGATCTTTCACCTGCCGCTCTTTTCGACTTTCGTCGAAGCACGGGAGCGACATCTGGAGGATTGCGATGGAGTTCCTGTCCGGACTCGATTTTCCGTTCGCGACGTTTCTCGGCAAGCCGGCCTGGGCCTGGCTCCTCTTTCTCGGCATCGTGACGACGCTCCTGGTGCTCGACCTCGGCGTCCTGCACCGCAAGGCGCGCGTCATCGGGGTGGGCGAGAGCGTGGCGCTGTCGGCCGCCTACATCCTCGTCGCGCTCGTCTTCGGCGCTTGGGTGTGGTCCGACATGGGCCGCGAGGCGGGCGTCGCCTGGCTTACCGGCTTCGTCGTCGAGAAGACGCTGGCGCTCGACAACGTCTTCGTCATCTCGCTGATCTTCGCGACGCTCGCGGTGCCGCCCCACCTGCAGCACCGGGTGCTGTTCTACGGCATCCTCGGCGTCGTCGTGCTGCGCGCCGTGATGATCGGGCTCGGCGCCGCGATCGTGTCGTCGTTCGCCTGGGTGCTGTTCCTGTTCGGCGCGCTCCTCATCGCCACCGGCGTCAAGATGCTGGTGGTCGCCGAGAACCCGGCCGCCTGGGTCGACAACCCGATGATGCGGTGGATGAACCGTCGCCTGCGGGTCACCCGCGAGCTGCACGGCGAGGCGTTCTTCGTGCGGCAGCCCGCCGTCGTGGGGGGGCCGGCGGTCACGTGGGCGACGCCGCTGTTCGTCGCGCTCGTGCTGATCGAGTGCGCCGATCTCGTCTTCGCGGTCGACAGCGTGCCGGCGATCTTCGCGATCACCACCGATCCCTACATCGTCTACACGTCCAACATCTTCGCGATCCTCGGCCTGCGCGCCCTCTACTTCGCGCTCGCCGCCTCGGTGCACCGCTTCCGTTATCTGAAATACGCGCTGTCGCTGGTGCTGGTGTTCATCGGCGCGAAGATCTTCTGGAACCAGATCGTCGGCAAGGTCGATCCCCTGGTGTCGCTCGGCGTCACTCTCTCGCTGCTCGCCGGAGGCGTGATCGTCTCGCTGTGGAAGACACGGGCCGACCGGCCGGCCGATCCGACCCCGGCGCCCTCGACCTGACCCGGAAACCCGCAAGCCCGCAAGCAAGCCCGCACCCCCCGACCTTGGAGATCCGCATGCTCGACGTGAACAAGATCCTCACCGCCGTGCTGGCCGGCGACGGCGCCGGCGCACCGCCCCCGGCGACCAGCCGCGAGACCGGCTTCCTCACCCGCGGCCGCGGCCTGCCGCCCGCCGGGCAGGGGGCCGCCGCGCCGGGGCAGGGTGGTGGCCTGCCGTTCGACCTCGGCAGCCTCGCCGGCCGGCTCGGCGGGCTCGCCGGAGGCAGCCCCCGCGGCGCTGCCGGCGGGGGCGGCGGCGGACTGGGCGATCTGCTCGGTCGCCATGCCGGGATGCTCGGCGCCGGCGGTCTCGCGGGCGGCCTCGCCGGCATCCTGCTGAACTCGAAGCACGCGCGCAAATACGCCGGCACGGCCCTGAAGGTCGGCGCCGCCGCGGTGCTGGGCGGTCTCGCCTACAAGGCATATCAAGACTACCGGGCGGGGCGGCCGGTGGTGCCGCAGGGCGTCGCCGACACGCTCGGCCAGATGCTCGGCGGAGCCGGCGGCGCGGCACCCGCGACCGGGCCGGCCGGGGCGCCGGCGCCCGGCAGCGAGGCCGCGGCGGCCCGCACCACGCTCCTCCTCCTGCGCGCCATGATCGGCGCGGCGCTCGCCGACGGCCGGATCGACGAGGCCGAGCGTGTCATGCTGATCGCGCGGATCGAGGCGAGCGCGCTCTCGGTCGAGGAGTGCCAGGTGCTGGAGGGCCTCGTCGCACGGCCCGACACGCCGGCCTCGCTCGCCGCCGAGGCGACGACCCCGGAGGAGCGCGCCGAGGTCTATCTCGCCGCCTATGTGGCGATCGACGCCGACACGCCGGCCGAGCGCGCCTGGCTCGACGACCTCGCGGCGCGTCTGCAGCTCGATCCGCGGCTGCGCCAGAATTTGGAGACGGCCGGCGACGCCGCGGCGGCGGCGTGAACGAGCGGTCGTGAGTGATTGCTTCACGGGTCGTTCCGGGGCGGCGCGTCAGCGCCGACCCCGGAATCCAACCCGGAGTTCTGAGTGTCGTCGCTGGATTCCGGGTTCGCGGCTTCGCCGCGCCCCGGAATGACGGGCCTCGCCAGGGGCCTACTCGGCCGCCAGGCCGGCGCGGGAGTGGTTGGAATAGGTCGCCCAGGTCGGCGCGTAGCCGTCGTCGGCCTGGTTGCCCCAGGTCGCCCAGCCGGGCCGCGTGCCGCGGGCGAACAGCTCGAGATACGGCCCCGGCGAGCACGCCTCGATCAGCCCGTACTGCTCGTCCGGTTTTCGCGAATGCTCCCGCTTGCGGGTGGCGAGGAAGTTCACCTGGCGACGGCCGGCCGCGCGGGTGCGGGCGTTCTTGCCGCGCACCCCGAACAACAACAGCTCGGTGACGTTGCGGAAGTAGAAGCCGACCCCGCGCCCGTCGGGTCCGCCGTCCTTCCTCACCTTGTGCCAGACGATGTTGGACTTGTAGGTGAAACCCCACGCCCGCATCACGGCGAGCCCCTCGGGCAAGAGCGCGTTCGGCACCCACAGATAGAGATGCGCCGGCTCCGCGGCGAGCGCCGCGACCGGCAGCGCCTCGATCTCGGGAAGCGTCATGGTGCCGTAGCGCGACAGCCGCCGATGCTCCGGCGCCATCTTCCCGGTGCGGTTGACGAACTGCCAGGGCGGATCGGCCAGCACGGTGGCGAAGCGGCGGCCGGCCGCGAAAATCTCGAGATCGGCAGCGGGATCGTGGGGGGCCATGGCGCGGCTCGGTCCGGCGGCGCGACGCGCGAGTCGCGCGGGCGATCCGTCTTCTTACCGCGTCCGCCCCTTCGGCCGCCAGGGGCGTGCTGGAGCGGAGTTCCGGTGCCCGGATCGCGCCCCGATGACACCCGCGGCCGCAGCGGTTAAGAAGTGGGCGAAGGCCCATCGTCGCAAGGGAGGGCGCCGATGTCGGAGGGGCCCATGTCGCCGAAAAGGATGTCACCGGAAAGAATGTCGTCGGAGACGCTGCTGCCGCTGTTCCGCACCGCGGCGCTGTTCTGGCTCGTCCTGTTCGGGCTCGCCTTCGCCAACGGTGCGTTCCGGGAGCTGGTGCTGGCCCGGCTGCTCGGTCCGGAGGCGCTGCCGATCTCGGGCATCACCGGTATCGTCCTGATGGGGGTGGCGATCGCGCTGTTCGTGCGGTGGGTGCGGCCCGGCTTCGGCGCCGCCTTCGCGATCGGCGCGATGTGGCTCGTCCTCACGCTCGCCGCCGAGGCCGTGCTGGTGGTGGCGAGCGGCAAGCCGCTCCGGGTGGTGGTCGAGACCTTCTCGGCCGCCGCGGTGGCGGAGGGCGATTTGTTCGCGCCGCTCGTGGTGTTCGTCGCTCTGTCGCCGCCTTTGTTCACGCTGTTGCGGCGCCCGCTTCTTTGAGGCGCTTCGGCGCGCGGGCGCGGTGCGCAACCCGAGTTGCGTCGGCCGGCGCAAATCCGCCGCGATCGGGCGTCACTCGCCGGCGAAAAGCCGCTATCATCGAATCGAAATCGTATCCGAGTATCGAGGCTCGCCATGATCGATCATAAACTCCGCTCGCAGCTGTGCGCCGGTCCTGCCGTCGCCGGCCTTCTGGCCGCGAGTCTCGTCGCCCTCGCCGGTCCGGCGCATGCCCAGCTGTTCGACCGCTGGCCGGCACCGGCCCAGCAGATGGAGCAGCGGGCCCCGGACGCGACCGCACCGCCGGCCGCCGAGGCGCCGGCTCAGCCCGCGGCGAAGCCGAAGCCCGTCCGCAAGCCGAAGCCGGCGCCCGAGCCGACCGCGCAAGGCACCGATCCCGCGGCCGATGCGGCCGCCGCGTCGCCGCGCCGGGCCGCCGCCCCGAAGCCGGCCGCGGCTCCCGCCGGCGCCCCGAAGGCGATCGCCTGCGCGGGCGTGTTCGCCAAGGGCTCGAGCCATCTCCAGCTCGCCCAGACCTTCGACGCCAAGAACGTCGAGTTCGGCGAGGTCGACGGGCCGGAGGGCAGCAAGCTCAACGCCACGATCGTGTACCCGACCGACCCGAAGCGCCGGCTCGAGGTTCTGTGGCAGAACGAGGCGGCGCGCAGCGACGTGTCGCTGATCGTCGTCACCGGCCAATCGGGCTGGACGGCGCCCAAGGGGCTGAAGCTCGGCCTGCCGCTCGCCCAGCTCGAGAAGGCCAACGGCAAGCCGTTCAAGGTGTCGGGCTTCGATCAGGACAACGGCGGCAGCGTGATCGACTGGCAGGGCGGCGCGCTCGCCGCGCTGCCCGGCGGCTGCAAGGTCGGGGTGCGGCTGACGGCGGACGCCAAGGCCACCGACGCCGCCAAGGCGCAGGCCGCCGGCAAGGAGTTCGCCTCCACGGACGCCGCCCTGAAGGGCGTCAAGCCGGTGATCGCCGAGATCCTGATCGGCTACCCGCAGGACTGATCAGAACCGATCCGGGGTCCGCTGGATCGGCCCGGTTCGTGGCCTCTGCGCGAGAGCCGGCTCGGGGGCGTGCGACCGCTGCCGAGATCGTGGAATGGACGAAGCGAACCAGGCCCGGGCGGTCGGGACGACCTGTGTGTGCGGGACGGTCGCTCGACGGGAACCCGTCGCGTTCCGCGCCTTGGCTCACCCGATGGCTACGGCTGCGGCTTGTCGGCCGCGGCGAACGGCAGCGGAGTCGGGAGCTCCGGCGGGGCGGGATCGCGCGGTGGACGGGTCGCTCTGGCGCGCGTGATCGCGGCGACGCCGAGCAGACGTGGGGTCTGGTTGCGGATCTCGACCGCGACCTCGCGGTCGAGGCGCTTGAGCCAGCTCGCCGGGATGGCGTCGACCCCGTAGGTGGCGCCGGCCAGCATGCCGACGATGGCGCCCGTCGTGTCGGCGTCGCCGCCCTGGTTCACGGTCTTCACCACCGCGTCCTGGAACGTCGCCGTCGTGAAGTAGAAGTGCAGCACGGTGCGCAGCGTGTCGACCACATAGGCGCTCGACTGGCCCGGCGAGACCTCGAACCGAAAGCCGCGATGCTGGGCGACGAGCGCGTCGGCGATGTCGCGCACGTCGTCGCGGCCGGCGCCGGCCAGGAGCCTGTGCAGCATCGTCACCAGGGTCAGCGAGGCGGCGTCGGAGAGGGGGTGGTGGTGTGTGGTGTGGCACTGCGCGACGCACCAGGCGGCGCCGGTCTCGGATGCGCCGAGCGTCGCGAGCGCGACCGGCAGGATCCGCATCGCCGCGCCGTTGCCGGCGTCGCCGTCGAAATACGGACCTTGCACCGAGCCCTCGGTGAGGAAGCGGCGAATGCCGCGCCGGCACGTGTTGCCGACGTCGATCGGCCCGGAGCGCAGCCAGCGGGCGAACTCCTCGCACAAGTCCTGGAGGTCCAGCGTTTCCTTGCGGATCAGCGAGCGCCCGAGCGCCAGCGTCATCTCGGTGTCGTCGGTGACCTGGCCGGCGGCCAGCCGCAGCCAGCCGCCGCCGACGATGCGATCGTGAATGCCGTAGCGGGTGGCGATCTCGCCCTTGGTCATGAACTCCACGGTGCCGCCGAGCGCGTCGCCCACGGCGAGACCCAGGAAGGCGCCGAGCGCCCGGTCGTCCAGGGTCGGAGCCTGCATGCCTGATCCTAAACGTAGCTCGCCTTCACGCGGTAATCGCCGCCGATCACCAGATACTCGCCCTCGCCCTTGAGTGGATGACGGGCGAGCAGCGTGTTGAAGAAGGCGATCTTGGCCACCGGAACCCGCGCGGTCAGGATGATGTCGCCGAAGCAGTCGGCGACGTCGCGCTCGGACGTGAAGGAGGCCAGGTTGTTCATGCGCACCACGGCGTTGCGCTTGTCGGCGCGCTCGACGATCTGATGCTCGTCGAAATCGTTGACGCCGCGATACAGCGTCACATGCGTCTCGCCCGGCGCCACCATGGTGGCGAGCGCCCACTGGCAGAACTCGTAGACGAGATCGAGCTGGGTGTAGATCGAGTTGTTGTGGAACCGGCTCGACATCTTCTCTTCCACGTAGGTCGTCCAGCCGTCGCCGGTGGTGCGGTCGATGATCTGCTTGTGGAAGGTCGGGAAGATGCCGAAGCGGCTCTCCACCCAGCCCTTCATCACGGCGCCTTCCGGGCTGTTCGAATCGTAGCCCCAGCCCTTGATCAGCCGCAGGAACGACGAGCGATAGCGGCGCGGCCCGCGCGGCCGGCCGTCCGGCTCGGGCTCCTGCTGCTCCGGGTCGAGACCGAACATCGCCATCATGTAGCTGGCGAAGGCGATCCCGGCGTCGGGCAGATCCGGGGCGTGCGACAGCATCTCGAACAGGCTCCGGTTCATCTCGCGCACACCCGAGATCCGCAACGGAACCGGGTGCTCGTTGAAGGCGCAGCTCGCCACGAGATCGGTCGGCAGGCCGACCAGATTGGTCGAGTGTCCGAGAAAGCTGCGCCCCGGCATAGTCGCCTTACGTCCTTGCAAGTGTCGGGCCGCGGATACCGCTGACGCGGGAGCGGCCGGTGCGAGGTGGCTGTCGAGAAGAGAACGGCACGATCGGACGACGGGCCGGCCGCCGGGGGCACGGTGCCCATCGTGCCCGCTCATGAGGCATGCCCGCGGCCGCCCGCCCTGATCTCCGTCAAGATCCGCGTTGGCCCTCATGCGCGAGCCGTCGCCGCGGCCGCACGGCGACGATCGGGGGGCGAACAATGTAACAGGAACGTGCGACGGAGCTTCTCTTACAGAGTCTCGAATGCCGCGGTGGGTATGTGAATCGGTGATCGATAATTGCGTCGCGAAATAGGATTGCGCGTCCGCGGCCGAGCCCAATTCGGCGGCATGCCCAAACAGGGGGCGCCGCGAAAAAAAAACGCCGAACCGGTGAGCGACGGATTGTGCCCGTTTCGAGTCATGATAATCAGATTGGATCGAAGTTTCGGCCGAACGACTTGGCCATGAATGCGGGCCCCGTTCCTGCGTCTGACCGACGAGATCTGACTGAACACTCGAGAAACCCGCCGCGGGCGGCATGCCGTCCGCGGATGTAGACCTGCTCGTCAGTCGAAAGGACGTCCATGAGCACTGGCACCGTGAAGTGGTTCAACGCGCAGAAGGGTTACGGCTTCATCCAGCCCGACGACGGCGGGAAGGACGTGTTCGTGCATATCAGCGCCGTCGAGCGCGCTGGCATGACCAATCTGCGTGAAGGCCAGAAGCTGTCCTACGAGCTCACCCAGGACCGTCGTACCGGCAAGAGCTCGGCCGATCAGCTTCGCGCCGTCTGAGCCTGCACTGCCCGAAAGCCCGCCTCGGCGGGCTTTCTCGTAAGAAGACCCGAATTCTCCGCGAGGGCTTTGTCGGCGCGACGTCGCGCGACGCTCTCGGACCTCGTCGCGGCGCTGCCATTCGGCTGCGCCGTTTTTTTTGGCCGACGCGGACCGCGCCCGGGGAGTGTCGGGATTGATCCGTTGTCCGGCGCGTGTCGTCCGAGATCGCCACGACCGATCGCGCCGACGGCGACGCTGTCGACGCTGCGATCGGCCGGTGGCGGCAACGGTGTAAGGTCTTGACGGTGTCAGGTCTTGACGGCGTCAGGCCTTGACGGTCACCGGCTTGCGCCCGGCGGCAGCCTTGGCCGGCGCCGTCTTTGTCGCGACCGCGCTCGTCGCCGTCTTGGTTCCCGGTGCCTTCGACATCGGCGCCTTGGACATCGGCGCCTTCGACGCCGGCGCCTTGCCGGTCGCCGGCGCGCCGGACGCCGATTTGGCGGCGCTCGCCGCCTCGGTCGGCTTCATCCGAAAGAGCTGGTAGCCGGCCGCGGCGATCGCCTTCTCGATCGCGGCCCGAGACAGCTTGTGCGGCGGGTCACGGTCGGGCCGCACGACCCCGGTCGAGTGCCAGGGGCCGAGCCGCTCGGGGAGCTTGCTGCCGGAGGAGTCGCCCGCGAAGGCCCGCAGGTCGCTCGTCGTCTCCGACTCGAACATGAACAGTCGCATGGTCTTGCCTTTCTCCCCTCCCAGCCGCCGCGCCGAGGCGGCACGCGGCCGCCCCATGGCGGTCTTGGGCCGCCGGGAGTCCGGCGGCGACGGATCAGCGTCGACGGAACTGCTGGCGCTGCGGCGGCCGGCGCGCCCCGCCCGGGCCGGAGTTCGTCTCCTTGTGACGGAAGATGATCCGGCCCTTCTCGAGATCGTAGGGCGACATTTCGACGATCACGCGGTCGCCCGCGAGCGTCTTGATGCGGTTCTTCTTCATCTTGCCGGCCGTGTAGGCGATGATCTCGTGGCCCGTGTCCAGCGTCACACGGTAGCGCGTGTCCGGCAGGATTTCGGTGACCAGTCCTTCGAATTCGATCAGCTCTTCTTTCGCCATCGCTGTGCTCCGATAATTCTCACCGCTCGACGCTGTGCCCGGCGTCGCGGCGGCCCGGCGCGCCGCGGCGCAGGAAGGCCACCTGATCGAGTGCAGCCTCGACCGCGGGGCCGTTGTTCCGCTGGGTCGGACGCTCGGCGAGCGGCGCCCCCACCCGCACCGGCGCCGGATGCTGGCCGCCGTTGCGATGCGGCCGGCCGCCATTGTCCCGCCCCTGCGGGCGCTGCGGGCCGTGCGGGGCCTGCCGGTCGGCCCGCGGCTCGTGCGGCCGGGTGCGCTGCGGCTGCGCCTCGTGGCCACGATTCCGGCTCTCCGGCGCGCGATCCGCCGGATGGTGACCCGCCTCGCGGGGCTCGCGGTGCGGACGCTGCGGCGCGGCCCGAACGGCCTCGTCGCGGTCCCGCCGCGGCTGCTCGCCGCGGGACCGGTCACGATCGGGCAGACGGCCGCGGCCGCCGTCGCGACGCGGTTCGCCGCTCGCGCGGCGCGGCTCGCCGTCACGCCGGGACTCGCCGTCACGGCGGGACTCGCCGCCGTTGCGGCCGCGCGCGCCCTGCTGCGCCGGCCGCGACGCCGGCAGCGGACGGCCACCGGTGCGTCGGTCGGTCGCCGGGATCGCGAAGCGGATCAGCTTCTCGATGTCGCGCAGGAACGGCAGCTCCTCGCTGTCGCAGAACGAGATGGCGATGCCCTCGGCGCCGGCCCGCGCGGTGCGGCCGATGCGGTGGACGTAGCTCTCCGGAATGTTCGGCAGGTCGTAGTTGACGACGTGCGACACGCCCTCGACGTCGATGCCGCGGGCCGCGATGTCGGTGGCGATCAGGATCCGCACCTCGCCGGTGCGGAACGCCGCCAGCACGCGCTCGCGCTGGTTCTGCGACTTGTTGCCGTGGATGGCGGCCGCCGCGATCCCGGCCTTGTCGAGGCCGCGGACCACCTTGTCGGCGCCGTGCTTGGTGCGGGTGAAGACGAGGCAGCGGTCGATCGGCTCGCTCGCGAGCACCTCGGCGAGGATCTGCGGCTTCGCCGCCTTGTCGACATGGACGATGCGTTGGTCGATGCGCTCCGCCGTGGAGGCGGCCGGCGTCACCGACACGCGGGCCGGGTCGCGCAGCATCTGGGCGGCGAGCTCGGCGATCTGCTGCGGCATGGTGGCCGAGAAGAACAGCGTCTGGCGGTCCTTCGGCAGCTTCGCCACGATCTTGCGGATGTCGTGGATGAAGCCCATGTCGAGCATGCGGTCGGCCTCGTCCAGCACCAGCACCTCGACGGCGTTGAGCCGAAGCGCGTTGGAGTTCACGAGGTCGAGGAGCCGGCCCGGGGTGGCGACCAGGACATCGAGGCCGGGCAGCACGGCGCGGACCTGGCGGCCCATCGAGACGCCGCCGATGGCGAGGTCGGAGGCGACCTTCATGTGCCGGCCATAGGCCCGGAAGCTGTCGAGGATCTGCCCGGAGAGCTCGCGGGTCGGGCTGAGCACCAGCACGCGGCAGCTCTTGCGGACGGTCGGCTTCTGGTCGGTGTGCAGGCGGTTGAGGATCGGCAGTGCGAACGCGGCGGTCTTGCCGGTGCCGGTCTGGGCGATCCCGATCACGTCGCGCCCTTGCAGCGCGAGGGGGATCGTCTGGGCCTGGATGGGAGTGGGGGTGACGTAGTTCTCGTCGACGAGGGCACGAGCGATCGGCTCGGCCAGTCCAAATCCCTGAAAGGAAGTCAAAGGGTGCTTTCTGTTCTGCGATAGGGCCCGGGCGCAGCTCTGGCGCGCCGCGTGCAGCGGATGAACGGGACATCCCGCGTGGTCTGGGCTGCCTTCGGGTGGCGGATCGGGCCGAAACCGTTGATTGTTTCGTTCACGCGGCCCATGGGGGACCAACCAGAGGTCGGTCAATCCGCTCAGCCGCCTATATGGTCCATTTCGCCGCAGAATTCAAGCGTGCGGACCGGTATAATGAAACGGCTTCCGTTCCGGGTGCCCCGGAACGGGAGCGCGGCCCGTTTTTCGGGCCTGCGGGCCGGGGCGCCGGCCGCTCAGGCGAGCTCGATGACCAGGTTGAGGAAGTCGTCGACCCGCGCGGTGCTGCCGGGGCCGATGCAGCAGGTCGACTCGCGCTCCTCCACCAGGGCGGGGCCCACGAAGGTGGCCCCCGGGCGCAGCGCGTAGCGGTCGTAGACCGCGCAGGCCTGCGGCCCGAAGCCTTCGAACAGCACGTCCCGGACGCCGCGGCAGGCCGCGGCCGCGTCGGTGCCGTCGCGCGTCGCGCCGGCCCGGCTCGCCGCCCCCTTGTCCATGCGGATGTCCCGTCCGGGCGCCGCGCAAGCGAGGCGCCAGCTCAGGCACTCGATCGGCGCGTCCTCCATGGCCCGGCCGAAGCGCTCGCGATAGGCGGCGAAGAAGGCGTCGCGGATCGCCGGGACGTCGTCCGGCCCGAGCGTCGTGGAGGGCAGCGCGACCGGAACCTCGAAGCCCTGGCCGAAGTGACGCATCTCCGCGGTCGGCCGCAGCGTGATGGTGGCGGGATCGGCGCCGGCGTCGCGCAGGAGCCGCGTGCCCTGCTCGGTCATCGCGACGAACAGGGCGTTCACGTGCGCCCAGTCGACTCGCTCGAGCCGCGCCACGTAGCTGCGGACCATGTCGGTGGCCGGCGGGGCCACCAGGAAGCCCAGCGCCGAGGCGACCCCGGCGCCGAGCGGCACCACCAGGCGCTCCATCTTGAGGAGCCGGGCGAGGTTGAAGGCGTGCACCGGACCCGCCCCGCCGAATGCGATCAGCGTGTAGCGGCGCGGATCGCGCCCCTTCTCGGCGAGGTGAATGCGGGTCGCCGACGCCATCGTCTCGTCGACGATGCGCTGCACGCCGAGCGCCGCCTCGCTGTCGGCGAGCCCGAGCGCGCCGGCGACGCCGGCGTCGAAGGCCCGGCGCACCGCGTCGATGTCGAGCGCCATCTCGCCGCCGAGGAAGTAGGACGGGTCGAGCCGGCCGAGCACCAGGTCGGCGTCGGTCACGGTCGGCTCCTGGCCGCCGAGCCCGTAGCAGACCGGGCCCGGCTTGCTGCCGGCGCTGCGCGGGCCGACCTTCATCAGGCCGGCCGTGGTGTCGGCGCGGGCGATCGAGCCGCCGCCGGCGCCGATCTCGATCATGTCGACCACCGAGACCTTGAGCGGCAGGCCGGAGCCCTTGACGAAGCGGCGCACGCGGCCCGCCTCGAAGTCGAACTTGTGGTCGGGCGCGCCGTCCTCGACCAGGCACATCTTGGCCGTGGTGCCGCCCATGTCGAAGGAGACGACGCGGTCGAGCCCGGCGTGGCGGGCGATGAACGAGGCCGCCATGGCGCCGGCCGCCGGCCCCGACTCGATCAGCCGGATCGGGAACTCGCGCGCCTCCGACACGGCCGCGATGCCGCCGCCCGACAGCATCACGTAGAGCCGGCCGGTGAAGCCGATCGCCGCGAGCCGCGCCTCCAGCCGGTCGACGTAGCGGCGCATCAGCGGCTGGACATAGGCGTTGGCGCAGGCCGTGCTGGTGCGCTCGAACTCCCGGATCTCGGGCGCCACCTGCGACGACAGGGTGAGCGGCAGGTCGGGATAGAGGGCGCGGACGATCGCGGCGGCGCGCTCCTCGTGCGCCGCGTTGCGGTAGGCGTGCAGGAACGAGATCGCGATCGCCTCGACTCCGTGCTCCTCGACGAGCGCGCGCGCCGTCGTCGCGACCGCCGCCTCGTCGAGCGGCACCAGCACGGCACCGTCGACGTCCAGGCGCTCGCGGATCTCGCGCCGGCGCCGGCGCGGCACCAGCGTCGGCGGCGCCTCGAGGAACAGGTCGTAGAGGTCGTAGCGGGTCTCGCGGCCGATCTCGATCACGTCACGGAAGCCCTCCGTCGTGAGCAGCCCGATGGTCGCGCCGGTGCGCTCGATGACCGTGTTGGTGACCAGCGTGGTGCCGTTGACGATGCTGTGCACGTCGCCGGGGGCGAGCCCGGTCTCGGCGAGCATGCGCTGGATGCCGGCGATGATGGCGAGGCTCGGGTCGTCGGGCGTGGTCAGCAGCTTTCCGGTGTGGACGAGATCGCGGGCGGGGTCGTGCAGCACGAGGTCCGTGAAGGTGCCGCCGACGTCGATGCCGATCCGGGTGGTGCGTTCGCTCATGGTCCTCACTCCGCGCCGTACTCGGTCTCGGCCGCTGCGGCCGTCACGTAGCCGTCCTCCAGGTCGCGCGCGAGCGCCGCCGGGGCGCGTGTCCGTGGATCGCCGAAGCCGCCGCCGCCCGCGTAGATCATGTGGAGGCGGGTGCCGGGCGCGATGGTGGTGCGCGACTTCGGATGCGGCACCGTGCCGTCGCCGAGCCGGATCATCGAGCCGGCCCCGGGCGCGCCACCGGCGAGGCCGAGCGGCGGGTGGTCGCGGCGATCGGAGAGCAGCGACAGGCGCACCGGAGTCGACGACCGCACCTCGATCTCGGCCTCCTGGCCGAGGCCGCCGCGGAAGCGGCCGGCGCCTCCCGAGTCGGGACGCAGCTGCTTGCGCCAGACGAGCAGCGGCGAGGCGCTTTCCAGCGCCTCGATGCTGCCGGCGCCGACATTGGTCGGGAACGAGGTGGTGGAGAGGCCGTCGGAGTGCGGCGTCGCCCCCATTCCGCCGGTGGCGAACAGCACTTGGCTGAAGCGGTCGCCGTTGCGGTCGATTCCTGAGAAGATCGCCCGCATCGACGGCGCCGCGCCGCTCTGGGCGATGACGCGGTCGGGAAGCACGGGGGCGAGCGCGCCGTAGACGGCATCGGCGAGCAGATGGCCGGTGAGCTGGCGGGCGCCGACCGGCGCCGGATAGCGCGGGTTGAGGATCGAGCCCTCCGGCGCCGCCACCGAGAGCGCCCGGTAGGAGCCCTCGTTGCGCGGCGTGAACGGGTCGAGCGCGCACTTCACCGGGTAGACGGAGTAGGCGTGCGTGTAGTTGAGCACGCAGTTGATGCCGCGGTCGATCTGCGGCGAGGTGCCGGTGTAGTCGATGTGCATGGTCTCGCCCGTCACCGTGACGGTGCAGACGATGCGGGTCATCTGGTCGTCGAAGCCGTCGGCCTCCAGCACGGTCGAGTAGGTGCCGTCCGGCACCGCCGCGACGGCCCGCCGCATCGCCGTGTCGGCGCGCGTGTGCACGGCCTCGGCGAGGCCCTGGAGATCGTCGAGGCCGACGTCGTCCAGGAACTCCTCGACCCGGCGTGCGCACACCTCGTTGGCCGTCACCTGGGCGTCGAGGTCGCCGAGCACCTGGCGCGGTACCCGGACGTTGGCGAGCAGCACCTCGACCAGATCGTCGTTGCGCCGGCCCTCGCGCAGGAAGCGGGCCGGCGGGATGCGGATGCCCTCCTCGAACAGCTCGCGGCAGTCGGCCGACCACAGCGCGCCGCCGACGTCGGGCGAATGCGAGATCGAGCCCGAGAAGCCGACCAGCCGGCCGCGGTGGAAGATCGGGGTGACCAGCGTGAAGTCCGGCAGATGCCCGGTGGCGAGCCACGGATCGTTGGTCATCACGCAGTCGCCGGGCCGCCACGTCTCGGCCGGGAAGCGCTCCAGAAATGCCCTGGTCGTGCGCGGCAGGATGCAGGAGAACGACGCCAGCCCGCCGGTGTTCTCGGAGATCGAGTTGCCGTTCCGGTCCATCAGCACGGTGCCGTAGTCGTTCGACTCGCGCACGATGGTCGAGAAGGCGGTCCGCACCAGCCCGGCGGCGGCCTCGTCGGCGATCGAGATCAGCCGGCTCCAGTAGATCTCCAGCGTCACCGGATCGAAGGCCTCGTGCGGCGCGGTCGCGCTCGGGTGCTGGCGGAGGGACGGTCGGACGGACATTCGCAGGCTCCGGGGCAGGGGACGACGAGATCGGGACCGGAAAACCGTAGAAGAGGTATCGATCTGCGTCCAATATGGTTTTTGACGAAAACGATATATGATGCGACTGAAACAGCGTCGCCGGCGGGGCCGGCGTGTCGCCATCGAGGAGGCCCGACCGGACCATGGAGCTCCGCCATCTCCGTTATTTCGTCGCGCTGGCCGAGGAGCTGCATTACGGCCGCGCGGCGCAGCGGCTCGGCATCTCTCAACCGCCGCTGAGCCAGCAGATCCTCCAGCTCGAGGCGGATCTCGGGGCGCGCCTGCTCGAACGCACCAACCGGCGGGTGGCGCTCACCGAGGCCGGGCGGGTGTTCCTGGCCGAGGCGCGCGCCACCCTCCTGCAGGCCGAGCGCGCCGCCGTGATGGCCGGGCGCGCGGCGCGCGGAGAGGCCGGCGAGCTGAAGATCGGCTTCGCCTCCTCGGGGGCGCTCGACCCGACCTTCACCGAGACGATCCGGGCGTTCCGGGCGGCCGTGCCGGGGGTGCGGCTGGTGCTGGAGGAGCAGGTGACGGCGAGCCAGATCGAGGCGCTGACCGAGCTGCGGCTGCAGATCGGCGTCGTCCGCAGCCCGGCGGCGCCCGACCTGCCGCCCGACCTCGCCGCCGCGGCGCTGTCGCGCGAGCCGCTCTACGCCTTCCTGCGCGCCGACCACCCGCTGGCGATCGCCCGCCGCGGCGCCGCCGTGCCGCTCGCCGCGCTCGCCGACGAGCCCTTCGTGTTCTTTCCGCCGGGCAGCGGCACGAGCCTCTACGACCAGGTGCTCGGGCTGTGCCGCAAGGCGGGTTTCCGGCCGCGCGTCGAGCAGGAGGCGCGCGCCAACGCGACGCTGCTCGGCCTGGTCGCAGTCGGGCTCGGCGTGTCGATCCTGCCGGCCTCGCTGGCCGGCTTCGCGCTGCCCGCCGTGGTCGGGCTGCCGTTGGCGCCGGCCGGCGAGTCGGCGCTGTGGCTCGTGCACCGGCGCGACGACCCATCCGCGGCGGCCGCCACCTTCGTCGCCATGGCGACGGCGCGCCGGGCGCCGCCGGCCGGCCGGCGCCGGCCGGTCAGTGCGAGATGATCTTCGACAGGAAGGTCTTGGCCCGCTCGGTCGCCGGCGCCGCGAAGAACTCCGCGGCCGGGCGGTCCTCGACGATCCGCCCTTCGTCCATGAACACGACGCGGTCGGCGACCTTGCGGGCGAAGCCCATCTCGTGGGTCACCACCACCATGGTCATGCCGTCGCGGGCCAGCGCCGTCATCACGTCGAGCACCTCGTTGATCATCTCCGGGTCGAGCGCCGAGGTCGGCTCGTCGAACAGCATGGCGACCGGGTCGAGCGCCAGTGCGCGGGCGATGGCGACGCGCTGCTGCTGGCCGCCGGAGAGGTCGGCCGGATACGCCTCGGCCCGCTCGGTGAGGCCGACCCGGGCGAGCAGGGCCAGGGCCCGCTCGCGCGCCTCGGCGCGGGAGCGCCCGAGGGCGTGCACCTGCGCCAGCATCACGTTCCGCAGCGCCGTCATGTGCGGGTAGAGCTCGAAGCTCTGGAACACCATGCCGATCCGGGTGCGCAGCCGCGGCAGGTCGGTGCCGCGCGCCCCGACCTCCTCGTCGTCGAAACGCACCGAGCCCGACTGGTAGGGCTCGAGCCCGTTGACGGTCTTGATCAGCGTGCTCTTGCCCGAGCCGGAGGGGCCGCACACGACGACGATCTCGCCGCGCGCGACGGCGAGGCTGCAGTCGCGCAGCACCGGCGTGGTGCCGTACTGCTTGCACACGCGGTCGAGCACGATCAGCGGAGAGCCGGACATCGAGAGCCTTCAGGTTCTGATCGACAGGCGGGCGTCGAGCAGCCGGCCGACGAGCGACAGGCCGGAGCAGACGACCAGATAGGTGACGGCGACGGTGGCGATGATCGCGACCGGCTGGAACTCGCGGGCGTTGACCAGGAGGGCGCTGCCGGTGAGCTCGCGCACGCCGATCACCGAGGCGACCGAGGTGAACTTCAGCAGCCGCACGTACTGGTTGAACACCGGCGGGATGATACGCCGCAGCGCCTGCGGCAGCACGATCAGGCGGAACACCTGCCAACGGGTCAGGCCGGTCGCGAGGCCCGCCCGCACGAGGCCTGCCGGCACCGAGCGAAGCCCGCTGCGGACGTCCTCGGCGAGATACGCGGCGATGAACAGGACGAAGCCGAGCGAGGCGGCCGCGACCGCGGTGGTGCGGTAGCCGGCGAGCGCGGGAATCGCGAAGTAGCAGACGAACAGCACGACCAGCAGCGGCGTGCCGCGGACGATCTCGATGTACAGCGCGGCGAGGCGCGACAGCACCGGGATCTCGGCATGGCGCAGCAGCCCGAGCAGGAGGCCGACGAGGCTGCCGCCGACGATCCCGACGGCGGCGAGCCGCAGCGTCGTGGCGAAGCCGGCGGCGAGGAACGGCAGGTTGTCCCGGATCACCTCCGGAACGACGGCGGCGAGGATCGGCTCAGGCATCGGCGATCCTCGCGATTGGGCGCCGGGCGCGCAGTCCGGGGATGTGGTCGATGGCGAAGCTGATCAGGAGCACGAGCGCGATGTAGAGCACCGCGATGGTGATGTAGACCTCGAAGGTGCGGAACGTCTGGCCCTCGATGGCGCCGGCCTGGTAGCTCAGCTCGGCGACCGCGATCACCGAGGCGAGGGACGAGTCCTTGACGAGCTGCGAGGCGAGGCTGGCGAGCGACGGCGCGACGATGCGCAGCGCCTGCGGGTAGACGACCAGTACTTGCACCTGCCAGGGGCGCAGGCCGGAGGCGGCGGCGGCGCGCGCCTGGCCGCGCGGCACGGCGGCGATGCCGGCCCGCACCAGCTCGGCCACATAGGCGCTCGAGTAGAGCGTGAGGCCGAGCACGGCGCACAGGAAGGCCGGCAGCCGCAGGAAGGCGAGCGCCATGTACCACACGTACATGTGGATCAGCAGCGGCACGTTGCGCATCGTCTCGACATAGAGGCCGGCGGCGACCCGGCCGGCACGCGACGTCGAGGCGCCGAGCGTGCCGATCAGCATGCCGACGATCAGGGTCGGAACCAGGGCGGCGACCGACAGCGCGATCGTGACCAGGAGCCCGTCGAGGATCAGGTCGCGATGCTGCCAGACCTGCGACCAGTCGAACTGATAGGACATGCGATGCCAGCCTCAGTGCGTGGCCCGGCGAACGTGACGGTGAACCGGCCCCGCACTCCGCTCGTCCCCGCCTTCGCGGGGACGAGCGGAGGTCTGGGCGATCTCGGGGAACGGAGTGCTGGAACTCACGCGCGTGGCCTCAGAGAGTGCCGATCGTTCGGCTTTCGTGATTTTCAGATCTCGTCAATTCAAGGACTTGGCTCGGCCTGACTCTCGAAAACCGGGAAACACTTCCAGCCTCTCAGGGCCGATGCCTCACGGCCAGGTCTCGACCGGGACGCGCGGCTCCTCGCCGAACCACTTGACGTAGAGGGTGCGGTACTCGCCGGAGGTCCACAGATCCTGCAGCGTCTCGTTGATCGCGTCGCGCAGGCTCGAGTCGCCCTGCCGCACGCCGATGCCGAAGGGCTCGACGCTGAACAGGTCGCCGACGATCTTGAAGCGCTTGTTCTCCTTGGCGAAGCCCTGGAGGATGTTGAGGCTGCCGGTGAGCGCGTCGACGCGGCCCTGGGCGAGCGCCAGCCAGGCGCTGTTGTAGTCCTTGAAGCCGGAGATGCTCGCCTTCGGCGCCTTGGCCGCGATGGTCTTCTCCAGGGTCGTGCCCTGCTGCACGGCGACCGCCTTTCCGTCGAGGTCGGCGACCGAGGCGATGCTGCTCGACGCCGGCACCAGCAGCGACTGGCCGCCCGTGTAGTAGGTGATCGAGAAGTCGATGGTGCGGTCGCGCTCGCGCGTGTGCGTCATCGAGGCGGCGACCAGGTCGACATTGCCGCTGACCAGCATCGGGATGCGGGTCGTCGAGGTGACGCTGACGAGCTCGATCGGAACGCCGATCTTCTCGGCCACCTTGGTCACGAGGTCGATGTCGAACCCGACCGGCTTGTTGTCCTTGTCGAGGAAGCCGAAGGGCGGCGTGTCGTATTTCACGCCGGCGAGCAGCTTGCCGCGGCTCTTGATGGTCGCGATCGTGTTCTGGGCGGGCTGCGCCGTGGCGGTGTCGGTGACCAGGAGCGCGGCGAGCGTCGCGCCGGCGAAGGCCGCACAGGCGAGGCCGAAGCGGCGGCGGGCGGCGGAGTGGCGGAGCGTCATGTCGGTCCTCTCTTGCGGAACGTCGAGGGTCAGGCGGCTTTCGGCAGGCCGGACCGGGCGATGCGGGTCAGCGCCTCGTCCAGGTCGGCGTCGGAGCAGGTGACGGACAGGCGCAGATGGCCGGCGCCCATGCCGCCGAAGGAGGAGCCCGGCATCGCCGCGACGTCGATGGTGTCGAGCCAGTGGCGGGCGACCTCGGTGTCGGGCGCGTCGACCCGCGGGAACATGTAGAAGGCGGCGTCCGGCATGGCGCAGGCCATGCCGGGGACGGCGTCGAGCCGGGCGGCGGCGCGCTCGAGCCGCGCCCGGAACATCGCCCGGTAGCGCGGCACGATCTCGTCATAGAGCGACAGCGCCTCGAGGCCGGCGGCCTGGACGAAGCCCGGCAGGCAATAAATCGAGTGCTGGATGAACTTGACGACGCTCTTGGCGGTGCCGGGCGGCAGCGCCAGGTAGCCGAGCCGCCAGCCGGTCATGCCGAAGGTCTTGGAGAAGCTGTCGACGACGAAGACGCGGTCGCGCACCGTCTCGTTGCTCTGCATGTGGTGGAACGCGCCGCAGTGGACGAGGTCACCGTAGACCTGGTCGAAGATGATCCAGAAGCCGTGACGCTGCGCCAGCGCGGCGACGGCGGCGAGCTCGTCGGCCGGGATCACCCGGGCGGTCGGGTTGCAGGGCGAGTTGATGATGATCGCCCTGGTGCGCGGCGTCACGGCGGCGGCGATGCGCTCGGGATCGACGCGGTCGAGCATGTCGATCGCCACCGGCGTGCCGCCGCACATCTTCACGCACGGGCCGTAGCTGACCCAGCCGGGCACCGGCACCAGCACCTCGTCGCCCGGATCGACCTGCGCCATCAGGGCGGCGAGCAGGGCGAACTTGCCGCCGGGCGTGACGATGATGTCGGCCGGATCGTAGGCCGCGCCGGAGAGCCGCGCCTCGCGGGCCGCGATCGCCTCGCGCAGGGCGGGCGAGCCGGCGGGCGGGCCGTAATGCGTGTCGCCGTCGCGCATCGCCCGCGTGGCGGCTTCGACGATGCGGGGATCGGTCGGCAGGTTGGGGTCGCCGCTCGACAGGCCGATCACCCGCCGCCCCGCCGCGCGCGCCGCCCGCACTTTCTCGGTCATCTCGACGGTGGCGGAGGGCTTCAGCCCGAGGACGCGGTCGGCCAGCTTCAGGGTCATGGGAGAACGTTTCCGAGGATGAGGGCGTCGTGAGGGGAGGGCGGGGCGCGGAAGCCGGCCGCCGTGAAGGCGACCAGCTCGGCGAGGGCGGTGTCGGAGTCGGCTGGGTCGCAGGCGCCTTCCGACAGGATCTGGATCCGGCCGGGATCGGCGAGCGTGAAGTACTGGGCGCCGAGCAGGAAGTGGAAGCGCCAGTAGACGACCTTGGCTGGAAGGTGGTCGAGCTCCTTCATCAGGGCGCCGAGGAACGTGCCGCTGACGTGGTTGAAGTGCTTCGAGATGAGGTTCTTCGACATGTCGGCGTGCTCGTGCGCCAGGATGGCGCGCAGCCGCATGAAGCGCCGCGCCCCGGCGTCGCCGTTCGGCAGCACCAGCGAGGGGCGAAGGTAGGCCTCGAGGATCTGTTCCAGCATCGGCGGGCGCCCGGGCGCCGCGCGGCAGGCTTCGAGCAGGCGGAAACGTGCGTTGTTGATGGCGGCCGAGCGCTTGGCGAAGATCTGCTCGAGCAGCGCTTCCTTGGATCCGAAGTGATAGTGGATCGCCGCGATGTTGACGCCGCATTCGCGCGTGATCGCGCGCACCGAGACGGCGCGATAGCCGTTCGCCGCGAACATCGCCTCCGCGACGTCGAGGATCCGGTCCGGGGTCGCCTGCGTGCCGCCGCCCATTCGTTCGATCGAAACGTTTCAAACAAGTGTTTGAACAGTGTCGTAGCCGATCGTCGAGCAGCCGTCAACGATGTCTCCGAAATCGGTGTGGGAGGTCGTCCAAGGCCTGTGCTGTCGATTCATCTCGCATATGCAAACAATATGTGCATCGCGGAATCGCTGTCCAATATTGGCGCACGGCCGGGCGGATGATATCAAACAGGTGTTTGAACGAACGGTCGGCGGCGCGCTGCTGCGACGGCGCGGTCGCGGCTGCGTGCCCTCATCGAAGGAGAAGCCCATGACGCTCTGGTCCCGCCGTTCCGTGCTGTCCACGCTCGCCGCCGCAGCGGCATCGGCCGCGGCACGCCCGGCGGCGTCGCAGCCGGGCTACCCGTCGCGGCCGGTGAAGATGATCGTGCCGTGGCCGCCGGGCGGCATCACCGACGTGACCGGCCGCATCCTGGCGCAGCGCCTCGGCGTGGAGCTGGGACAGCCGACCGTGGTGGAGAACCGTCCCGGCGCCGCCGGCACCATCGGGCACGCCGTGGCGGCGCAGGCCGAGCCGGACGGCTACACGGTGCTGCTGGCGACCAACAGCACCTACGCGATGGCGCCGCATCTGTTCGAGAAGCTGCCGTACGACAGCAGCAAGGCGTTCGCCCCGGTCGGCCTCGTGATCCGCAGCCCGCAGGTGTTCTGCTGCAATCCGTCGCTGCCGGTGAAGACCTTCGCCGAGTTCCTGCCCTATGTGCGGGCCCGGCAGCCGGACGGCGTCGTGTTCGAATCCTCGGGGCCCGGCTCGTCGAGCCATCTCGCCACCGAGTTGCTCATGGCGATGGCGGGCTTCCGCATGCTGCACGTCCCCTACCGGGGCGGCGGCCCGGCCGTGCAGGCGCTGGTGTCGGGCGAGGTGGCGTGCGGCTTCGTCGACGCCGTCGTCGCCCTGCCGATCGCCGAGGGCGGCAAGATCAGGATGCTCGGCGTCAGCACGACGGAGCGGATGCCGCTGGCGCCAGACGTGCCGACCATCGCGGAATCGGGTGTGCCCGGCTTCGAGTCGTCGACCGACGTCGCCTTGATGGTGCCGACCGGCACGCCCTCCGAGATCGTCGCGCGCCTCAGCAGCGCGCTGCTCGCGACCCTCGCGGACGATCACGTCCGCGCGTTGCTGATCAAGCAGGGCGCGATCATTTCCGGCGGCTCGCCCGAGCAGTTCGTCGGCTACATGGTCAAGGAGAACGCCAAGTGGGGCGACGTCATCCGAGCCCGCGGCATCCGGATGCAGTGACGACCGCGGCGGCGGCTTCGGCGCCCGCCGCCCGGTCGTGATCGCCCCGCGGGGGCGACCGCCGGTGCGGCGGCCGCCCCGGGTGCCGTCACTCCGCCGCGACCTTCGGCAGGGCGTCGAGCGACGCCGTCAGGGCGGCCGCGTCGTAGTCGCGGTCCTCCAGCTTGCCCGACAGGTAGTCCGTGTAGGCCTGCATGTCGAAGTGGCCGTGACCCGACAGGTTGAACAGGATGGTGCGCGGCTTGCCCTCGGCCTTGGCGGCGAGCGCCTCGTCGACGGCGGCGCGGACCGCATGGGTCGACTCCGGCGCCGGCACGATGCCCTCGCTGCGGGCGAACAGGAGGCCGGCCTCGAAGCACGGATTCTGGTGCACGGCCTTCGCCTCGATCAGCCCGAGCTCCTTGGCGTGGCTCACCAGCGGCGCCATGCCGTGATAGCGCAGGCCGCCGGCATGGAAGCCGGGCGGCATGAAGCTGGAGCCGAGCGTGTGCATCTTCATCAGCGGCGTGAGATGCGCCGTGTCGCCGAAGTCGTAGGCGTAGCTGCCGCGGGTGAGCGTCGGGCACGCCGCCGGCTCCACGGCGAGGACTCGCACGTCCTTGCCCTCGCGCAGTTTCCTGCCGAGGAACGGGAACGCGATGCCGGCGAAGTTCGAGCCGCCGCCGGCGCAGCCGATGACCACGTCGGGCCAGAAGCCGGCCATCTCCATCTGCTCGATCGCCTCGAGGCCGATGACGGTCTGGTGCAGGGCGACGTGGTTGAGCACGCTGCCGAGCGCATAGTTGGTGTCGGGGTTCTGCGCCGCGATCTCGACCGCCTCGGAGATGGCGATGCCGAGGCTGCCGTTCGAATCCGGGTGCTCGGCCAGCACGGCGCGTCCGGCCGCCGTCTCCATCGAGGGGCTCGGGATGCAGGTCGCCCCGTAGGTCTCCATCAGGGCCCGCCGATAGGGCTTCTGATTGTAGGAGACCTTGACCATGTAGACCTTCACCTCGAGGCCGAAGATCGACCCGGCGAAGGCGAGCGAGGAGCCCCACTGGCCGGCGCCCGTCTCGGTCGCGAGCTTCCGGATGCCGGCCTCGCGATTGTAGAAGGCCTGCGCCACCGCGGTGTTCGGCTTGTGGCTGCCGGCCGGCGAGACGCCCTCGTACTTGTAGAAGATGCGGGCCGGCGTATCGAGCGCACGCTCCAGACGCACGGCGCGGTGCAGCGGCGCGGGGCGCCACAGCTTGTAGATCTCGCGCACCGGCTCCGGAATCTCGATCTCCCGCTCGGTCGCGACCTCTTGGCGGATCAGCTCCATCGGGAAGATGGCGGCGAGATCGTCGGGGTCGATCGGCTTGCCCGTGCCGGGATGCAGCACCGGCGGCGGCGGCGCCGGCAGGTCGGCCGCGATGTTGTACCAGGCCCGCGGGATGCGGTTCTCGGGCAGCAGGAACTTGTAGGTGTCGGTCATGCGTTCGGGTCTTTCGAGGTTGATGGTCGGGCCGGCTGTCCGATGTGAGAGCCTGCCGGTTCGCTCCGTCACCCTCTCCCGTGGGGAGAGGGTCGGTCGCGAGCTTCAGCTCGCGACCGGGGTGAGGGGCGTAGGCGTCGATGGAGGGCTCGGCACCCCCTCACCCGACGCGCTTCGCGCGTCGACCTCTCCCCGCCGGGGAGAGGTGAAGCGTGCCGCCCCGCTCACCGCGACGGCTTCTTCCAGATGTCGCGCTCCTGCATCAGGGCGACCTGCCGGTCGATCACGTCGCGCTTGTAGTCGGCGTGCTTGGCCGGGATTTTGTCCATGTACATGTTCTTCGGATAAACCGGCTTTTCGTAGATGATCTGGGCCAGCTCGGTGCGCACGTCCTTGAGCCAGTTGGTCACCTGCGCGCTCTCGCGGTGGTGCCGCAGCGCCTCGATGTTGATGACGCCCGACACGAAGGTCGAGCCGTTGGTGTCGCGCTGCTTGCCGACCAGCTGGCCGCGATAGTCGACGATCATCGACTGGCCGCCGCCGGCGTCGATGCCGACCTTGCCCTCCGGATAGAGGTGATAGCTGCCGATGTTGGGCGCCACGATATACATGTTGTTCTCGAGCGCACGGCAGCGATTGGTGATCTCGAAGAAGTCGTTCTCGGTGAACGGGGCGGGGAGCGAGGCGCGGTAGACCACCTCGGCGCCGTTCATGGCGAGCCCGCGGCCGTTCTCAGGGTACGAGCCCTCCATCGCCATCATGATGCCGAGCCGGCCGATCTTGGTGTCGGCGACCGGCCAGAAGGCGTCGAGCGTGCGGCCGTATTTCTCGATCCACCAGTCGTAGATGTCGTGCGGCGACACCGAGCGCTCGACCGGCAGCAGCGCGCCGAGCTTGTAGTGCTTGAGGACGATCTCGCCGTCCGGATCGACGACGAAGCCGACGTTGAAGAACCGGTCCTTCCAGTCCGGATGGCGGGCCTTGGCCTGCGCCATGATGTAGACGTTCCACTCGCGCGCCAGCGCGGCGATCTCGTCGGTCTCGGGGCCCGGGATGTCGATCGCGCAGGTGGCGGCGAAGTCGGCGTGGTCGACGTCCAGCACCTCGTCGTTGAAGCCCATCAGTCCGCCCTCGGGAATGGCGAGGAGGCGGACCGGGATGTCGAGATTGGACAGCCAGAAGGCCGCCTTGGTCAGGCTCTTCAAATGCTCGATGTTGTGCTTGATGTCCTCGCGGCGGCGAATGCCCCAGAAGGTCGGAATGAGGCCGACCGCGTTGTAAGGCTCGATCATGCGATGCTCCCCCTCCGGCCCCGCGCGGACCGGGAACGGCCCCGAACGGGCCGGGACGTTGCGTCCGGGCCGGAAATTGCGCTTTTCGCCCCGGCCGCGCAAGCCGAGGGGCAGGGCGGGCCGGTGGGGGGACACGATACTGCGTCCCGGCCTGCACTTTTTGCTTGAACGCCGCGCCGCCGACCGGCTTATCTCGGCGGCCGGCGCGGTCCGCCGCCGTGCCGACCCTTGCCCGCCCCCGTGCCGATCCTGTTTCCGGAGGACCAGTTGCGATGACCAAAACCGTTTCGTGGCTCGCCGCCGTCGCGGCCTGCGCCCTCGTCGCCCCCCTGCCGACCCAGGCGCACGCCCAGGCGCCGGAGAAGCTGAAGGTCGGCGTGATCGCCACCCTGTCGGGCCCGCCCGCCGTGCTCGGCCAGCAGATCCGCAACGGCTTCCAGCTCGCCGTCAAGGAGCTGGGTGGCAAGCTCGGCGGCCGCGAGGTCGAGGTGCTGGTGCAGGACGACGAGCTCAAGCCGGACGTCGCGGTCGGCAAGGTCAAGGCGCTGGTCGAGCGCGACAAGGTCGACTTCGTGGTCGGCCCGGTGTTCTCCAACATCCTGCAGGCGATCGTGAAGCCGGCGACCGAAGGCGGCACCATCCTGATCAGCCCGAACGCCGGCACCTCGAACTACGCCGGGCGCGACTGCAACCCGAACCTGTTCGTCACGTCCTATCAGAACGACCAGATGCACGAGGTTTCGGGCAAATACGCCCAGGACAAGGGCATGAAGACCGCCTTCATCATGGCGCCCAACTACCAGGCCGGGAAGGACTCGCTCGCCGGCTTCAAGCGGTGGTTCAAGGGCGACGTCGTCGACGAGGTCTACGTGCCGCTCAACCAGCTCGACTACTCGGCCGAGCTGTCGAAGATCGCCGCGGCGAAGCCCTCCGTCGTCTTCGTGTTCCTGCCCGGCGGCATGGGCGTCAACTTCGTCAAGCAGTATCGCCAGGCCGGCCTCGCCGAGACGATCCCGGTGCTGTCCACCTTCACGGTGGACGAGTCGACGCTGCCGGCCCAGCAGGACGCCGCGCTCGGCTTCTTCGCCGGCTCGAACTGGGCTCCGAACCTCGACAATCCGAAGAACAAGGCCTTCGTCGCGGCCTACGAGGCGGCGTTCGGCGCCGTGCCGGCGACCTATGCGTTCCAGGCCTACGACACCGCGATGCTGATCGACAGCGCCCTGAAGGCGACCAAGGGCGACACCAAGGACAAGGACGCGCTGCGCGCCGCGCTCAAGAAGGCCGACTTCGTCTCGCTGCGCGGCGACTTCAAGTTCAACACCAACAACTATCCGATCCAGGACTTCTACCTGACCAAGGTCGCCAAGCGCCCCGACGGCAAGTACCAGACCGAGATCGTCTCCAAGGTCTTCGACGACTACGCCGACGCCTATGTCGGAAGCTGCAAGATGAAGTGAGGCGGCGCCCGCCGGACACGCCGCCGTCGGGTGGGAAAAGGCGCGTGAGCGCCGTGCCCACGCTGCGGGTCGGGGGTGACTCCGGTGCGACATCGGCGCGACATCGGCGGGTGGGCCCGCGTCGCTTTGCCCACCCTACATCCCGCGACAACCCGCCTCCCATGTCCACCACGCTCCTCGTCGTCCAAGTCCTCAACGGCCTGCAGCTCGGGGTGCTGCTGTTCCTGATCGCGGCCGGGCTGACGCTCGTGTTCGGCGTGATGGACTTCATCAACCTGGCGCACGGCGTCCAGTACATGCTGGGCGCGTATCTCGCCGTGATGTTCTACGGGCTGACCGGCAGCTTCGTCGCCGCGCTCGTGCTGGCGCTCGCCGCCGCACTGGCGTTCGGGCTGTTGCTCGAAGCCGTGGTGTTCCGCCATCTCTACGGGCGCGACCACCTCGACCACGTGATCGCGACCTTCGGCATCATCCTGTTCCTCAACAGCGCGGTGAAATACGTCTGGGGCGCGGCGCCGCTGTCGCTGCCGGTGCCCGAGGCGCTGACCGGCTCGGTCGCGCTCGCGCCCGGCCTCCTCTATCCGGTGTGGCGGCTGGTCATCATCGGCAGCGGCCTCGTCGTCGCCGTGCTGCTGTGGGCGCTGGTCTCCTTCACCCGGATCGGCATGCTGGTGCGGGCGGGCGCCACCAACCCCGAGATGGTGTCGGCCCTCGGCGTCGACATCCGCCGCCTGTTCACGCTGGTGTTCGGCTTCGGCGCCATGCTGGCCGGCTTCGCCGGCATCATGATCGCGCCGATCCTGTCGGTGGAGCCCGGCATGGGCGACACGATCCTCATTCTCGCCTTCGTCGTGATCGTCATCGGCGGCATCGGCTCGATCCGTGGGGCGTTTGTCGCGGCGTTGCTGATCGGCCTCGTCGACACGCTCGGCCGTTCCTTCGCGGTCGACATCCTGCGGCTGTTCCTGTCGTCCTCCACGGCCCGCACGGTCGGTCCGGCGCTCGCCTCGATGCTGATCTATCTCCTGATGGCCGTGGTGCTCTATGTCCGGCCGACCGGGTTGTTCCCGGCGAAAGGCCGCTGAGATGACGCTGGCCGCGGTTCCGGACGAGACGGCTCCGGCGACCCGGCGGCCGCGCCGAAACGTCGTGCTGCCGCTCGTCCTCTTCGCGCTGCTGGCGGTGTTGCCGCTCGCCGCCGCGTCGATGTCGGCCGGCTATCTGCTCGACCTGTTCGTCCGGGTGATGATCTTCGCCATCGCGGCTTTGTCGGTCGAGCTGCTGATCGGGCACGCGGCGCTGGTGACGTTCGGGCAGGCGGCCTTCGTCGGCATCGGCGCCTATGCGGTCGGCATCCTCGACGCGCACGAGACCAACGACCTCGTGGTCGCGCTGCCGGCCGCGCTCCTCGCCTCCGGCCTGTTCGCCTTCGCCACCGGGCTCGTCTGCCTGCGCACCAAGGGCGTCTACTTCATCATGATCACGCTGGCCTTCGGCCAGATGGCGTTCTTCACGGCGTCGTCGCTCGCGCCCTATGGCGGCGACGACGGGCTGACCATCCACGACCGCACGACACTGTTCGGCTTCGCCGTGCTCGACCGGCCGCTCGCCTTCTACTACGTCGTGCTCGCCGTTCTGATCGCCGTCCATCTGTTCTGCCGTGCGCTCGTCGCCTCGCGTTTCGGGCGCGTCCTGCGCGGCGCCAAGGACAACGCGCTGCGGATGACGACGCTCGGCTTCCGGGTCTATCGCTTCCAGCTCGCCGCCTATGTGATCGCCGGCATGATCGGCGGCCTCGCGGGCTTCCTGCTCGCCAACGCGACCGAGTTCGTCAGCCCGGCCTACATGTCGTGGCAACGGTCCGGCGAGCTGATCATCATGGTGCTGCTCGGCGGGCTCGGCACCCTGCACGGCGCGATCGTCGGCGCGGCGGCGTACCTGCTGCTGGAGGAATGGCTCGCCGGCCTGACCGAGCATTGGAAGATGATCTTCGGTCCGCTCCTGGTGCTGGTCGTCGTGTTCGTGCGCGGCGGCCTCGTGGGCATCGGGACGGCGCTCTCGGCCGCCGTGAGCCGGAGGCTGCGCCGTGGCTGAGCCGATCCTCGCGCTGAAGGGCCTGCGCAAGCAGTTCGGCGGCCTGGTCGTCACCGACTCGGTCGATCTTTCGGTCGCCCCCGGCGAGCTGCACGCCGTCATCGGCCCGAACGGCGCCGGCAAGACGACGCTGATCAACCAGATCTCCGGCGTGCTGCCGGCCGATTCCGGGACGATCCTGTTCGCCGGTCACGACGTCACCCGCCTCGCCCCGCACGAGCGGGCGCGGCGCGGCCTCGCCCGCACGTTCCAGATCACCTCGGTGCTGCCGACCTTCTCGGCGCTGGAGAACGTCGCCATCGCGGTTCAGGCCCGAGCCGGCTCGAGCTTTCGCCTGTTCGGCGACGCCGCCGCCGAGCCGGCCCTCAACACGCCCGCCATGGCCGCGCTCGCCGAGGTCGGGCTCGCCGAGCGCGCCGACGTGCCGGCCGGCCATCTCTCCCATGGCGAAAAGCGGGCGCTCGAGCTCGCCATGGCGATCGTCACCGAGCCGAAGCTCCTGCTGCTCGACGAGCCGATGGCCGGCACCGGCCGCGAGGAGACGGCGCGCCTGATCACGGTGCTGCGCCGGCTGAAGGGGCGCTTCGCCATGATGCTGGTCGAGCACGACATGACCGCCGTCTTCGCGCTCGCCGACCACATCTCGGTGCTGATCTACGGCCGCATCCTGCTCGGCGGCCGCCCCGACGAGGTGCGCGAGGATCCCCAGGTCGTCGCCGCCTATCTCGGCGACGAGATCGAGTTCGAGCGATGAGGTGGTTTTCGATCCATCCTTCGTCATGGCCGGGCTCGTCCCGGCCATCCACGCCTTCGTTTGCGGCCAGGATGCGGATGCCCGGCACCAGGCCGGACAGGACGGCGTCGGAATGCCGGGCCATCCCATGCTGACGGTCGAAAACCTCGAGGCCGGCTACGGCGAGACGCCGGTGCTGTTCGACGTCGGCTTTCGGGTCGCGGCCGGCGAGGTGGTGACGCTGCTCGGCCGCAACGGCATGGGCAAGACGACGACGATCCGGGCGCTGATGGGCCTGGTGCGGCCGACCGGCGGCAGCGTCGCGCTCGACGGGGTGCCGGTCACCGGGCTGCCGCCGTATCGGATCGCCCAGCTCGGGCTCGGCCTCGTGCCCGAGGGCCGGCAGGTGTTCCCGACCCTCACGGTGCGCGAAAACCTCGTCGCGACCGCCGCGGCGCGCTTCGGCGACCGCTGGACGCTCGACCGCGTCTACGACTTCTTCCCGCGACTCGCCGAGCGGCGCGGCCATCTCGGCAGCCAGCTCTCGGGCGGCGAGCAGCAGATGCTGGCGATCGGCCGCGCCCTGATGACCAATCCTCGCCTCTTGATCCTCGACGAGGCGACCGAAGGTCTCGCGCCGCTGATCCGGGCCGAGATCTGGCGCGGGCTCAGCCGGCTCAAGCGGGACGGACAGGCGATCCTGCTGGTCGACAAGCATCTCGACGCCATGACCCGGCTCGCCGACCGGCACGTCGTGCTGGAGAAGGGGCATGTCGTGTGGACCGGCACCTCGGCGGCGCTCGCGGCCGACCAGACGGTGCGCCAGCGCTGGCTGCAGGTGTGATCTTCAGGTGTGATCTGCGGGTGTGATCGCACGCGAGCGAGTGCCGCAGAGGAGAACAATGCTGTATGGTGCGCCCGGGCGGCAGCGCGACTCCGCCGCAGGCGAGGCCATGGACGCGACTTCCACCAAGACGGATCCCCCCACAGCCGTCCCCCCGAAACGGCCGACCGGCCCGCGCGATCCCGTCCGCACCCGCGCCGCGATCCTGGAGGCGGCGACCCACGAGTTCCGCGCCAAGGGCCTCACCGGCGCCCGCGTCGACACCATCGCGAAGCGGTCGGGTGTCAACAAGCGGATGATCTACCACTATTTCGGCGGCAAGGAGGGGCTCTACGTCGCGGTCCTGGAGGCGACCTATTCGGCGATCCGCCATGCGGAGAACGACCTTCATCTCGGTGACCGCGAGCCGCTCGACGCCATCTGCGAGCTCGTCCGCTTCACCTGGCGCTACTTCATCGATCACCCGGAGTTCCTGAGCCTGCTCGGCACCGAGAATCTGCACCGCGCGCGTTATCTCAAGCAGTCGGCCTGCATCCGCGACCTGCATTCGCCCCTGGTCGCCACCCTGTCGCATCAGCTCGCGCGCGGGGCCGAGAAGGGCGTGATCCGGCCCGGCATCGATCCGGTGCAGCTCTACATCTCGATCGCCTCGCTCGGCTTCTTCTACCTCTCCAACCGCTACACGCTCGCCACCATCTTCGGCCGCAGCATGGACGACCCGGCCAGCCTCGAGGCCCGCGGCCGGCACATCGAGGACGTGGTGCTCGCCTATCTGCGGCCGTGAGCGGCGGCGCGTCGCGATCGCCGGCGTAGCCCTCGGCCGCTGATCATCGATCTCACGTGATTATGCTGCGGCGCAGCGAAGTCGGCGCGTTCGCCAGCCATGCCGGATCGCGACGCGGGCCTGCAATTTTGAATGTGACAAGCCGCTTGACGGTCTTCCGGCGTCGTGGTGATTTGTAACCAGGCGGTTACTTGAGGCGTTCGCCGGCGAGGGCCGTCATCGCGTTTTTTCACATCAGGCGAGGCATGCAAGTGGCCACCAAGAAGCTCGGCATCATCATGCACGGCGTCACCGGGCGCATGGGTCTCAACCAGCATCTGGTGCGCTCCATCGTCGCGATCCGGGCGCAGGGCGGCGTCGTGCTGCCCAACGGCGATCGCGTGATGCCGGATCCGATCCTGGTCGGCCGCAACGCCGAGAAGGTCGCGGCGCTGGGTCGCCAGTACGGCATCGAGCGCACCACCTCGGATCTCGCCGCCGCGCTGAAGAACCCCGACGACACCGTCTTCTTCGACGCGGCGACCACGCAGGCCCGCGCCGATCTGATCACGCAGGCGATCGCGGCCGGCAAGCACATCTATTGCGAGAAGCCGATCGCCGACACGGTCGACAAGGCGCTCGCCATCGCCAAGCTGGCCAAGGAGCGGGGCATCAAGCACGGCGTCGTCCAGGACAAGCTGTTCCTGCCGGGGCTGCGCAAGATCGCCAAGCTGAAGGAGGCCGGCTTCTTCGGTCGCATGTTCTCGGTGCGCGGCGAGTTCGGCTACTGGGTGTTCGAGGGCGACTGGGGCCAGCCGGCGCAGCGGCCGAGCTGGAACTACAAGCTCGCCGAGGGCGGCGGCATCATTCTCGACATGCTGTGCCACTGGCGCTACGTGCTCGACAACCTGTTCGGCGAGGTGAAGGCGGTGAGCTGCCTCGGCGCCACCCACATCCCGAGCCGCGTCGACGAGAACGGCAAGACCTACGTGGCGGATGCCGACGACGCCGCCTACGCGACCTTCGAGCTCGAGGGCGGCGTCGTCGCGCACATGAACTCGTCGTGGTGCGTGCGCGTGCGGCGTGACGACCTCGTCACCTTCCAGGTCGACGGCACCCACGGCTCGGCCGTCGCCGGTCTCTCGAAGTGCTGGACCCAGCACCGGGTCAACACGCCGCGCCCGATCTGGAATCCGGACGTCCCGCAGACCATGAACTTCTACGACCAGTGGGAGGAGGTTCCGGACAATTTCGAGTACGACAACGGCTTCAAGATCCAGTGGGAGAACTTCATCCGTCACGTCGTCGCCGACGGCCCGTGGGCGCACGGCCTGCTGGAAGGCGCGAAGGGCGTGCAGCTCGCCGAGCTCGGCCTGAAGAGCTGGCAGGAGCGCCGCTGGCTCGACGTGCCGAAGCTGACGGTGTGAGTCGAGCCTCCGGGCGTTCACCTCGTCATGCTCGCGCTCGTCGCGGGTATCTACGAACAGACGCTTCCCAAGAACGAGATCGTGGATGGCCGGGACGAGCCCGGCGATGACGCGCGACGAGAGTCTCGGCCGAGGACTCGCGTTGCGTTGCGCAGTCGATGCCGAGTGCCCAAGCACGATGGCCGGGCTCGTCCCCGGCCATCCGCGTCTTTGCCGTGTCGTCTCTCGTCCGGGCACTGGTGTGCTTCGCAGAACTACGGATGGTAGGATTCCACAGACGCTTCGCACACGCAGCATAACGTCGCGTCGGGTCGGGACTTTGTGACACGTCGCCTGCGAAGTCCGCATGGCGGATCTTGTCGGGCGAGGCGGCTTCGGGCCTTGCGACGCTCTCGGTCCAGATGTAACCAGTTGGTTATTAGATGAGAGGAGCTGCCCGTGACCGGGTCTTGTCGGCGGCGCATCTATGGACTTCGTGGCACGGCCGCGCCCGGTGCGGTCGCGTGTCTCGCGGACGGATGCCGGCCATGAGCGCGGCGACCACCGAGGCCCCGCGCCTTCGCCTTCTGGCAGCGGACTTCTTCGAGCGCCCGGTCACGCTGCGGCTGCCGTTCCGCTTCGGCGTGGTGACGCTGCGCGAGGCACCGCAGGTCTTCACCAGGGTGCGCATCCGGCTCGCCGACGGGCGCGAGGGCGACGGCATCGCGGCCCAGCTGATGGTGCCGAAATGGTTCGACAAGTCGCCCGACCTCACCAACGAGCAGAACTTCGATCAGCTCCGCGCCGCACTGGCGATCGCGCGCGCGCAGTGTCTCGCCGCCGGTGAGGGCACGGCCTTCGGCCTCTCCGCCACGATCGAGCCGGCGCATCGCGCCGCCTGCGCGGCCGTCGGGCTGAACGGGCTCGTCGCCTCGTTCGGCATCGCCGAGATCGAGCGCGCGATTCTGGACGCGCTGGCGCGCATCGAGGGCGTTCCGGCCTTCGCGCTGGTGGCGGCGAATCGTGTCGGTCTCACGACGCAGGGCGCGCCCGATCTCGCCGGCTTCGATCTCGAAAAGTTCCTCGCCGGGCTGACGCCCGCCCCGTCGATCTTCGTGCGCCACACGGTCGGCATGGTCGATGCGCTCACGAGCGCCGAGACGGCCGGCAAGCGGCTCGACGACGGTCTCCCCGAGAGCCTGGAGGAGGTCGTCGCCGCCTACGGGCACCGTCATTTCAAGCTCAAGGTCTCGGGCGACATCGCCGCCGACATCGCGCGGCTCGAAGGCATCGCCGCCGTGATCGACGCGATCGCCGATCCTTACGTCGTCACGCTCGACGGGAACGAGCAGTACGACACGGTCGACGCCGTCGTCGCGCTGTGGCGCCGCATGGGTGAGACGCCGCGGCTCGCCCGCATGGTGGCGTCGACGCCGCACATCGAGCAGCCGATCGGCCGCGCCCGCGCGCTCGCCGAGCCCGTGCATGCGCTCGCCGCGCTGGTGCCGGTCGAGGTCGACGAATCGGACAGCGATCTCGACGTGTTCCCGCGCGCCCGGGCACTCGGCTATCGTGGAGTCTCCGCGAAGTCGTGCAAGGGTTTTTACCGCGCCTTGATCAATCGGGCGCGCGTCGCGCACTGGAACGCCGGCGAGGGCGCGACGGGGGTTGCGCGCGCCTTCATGTCGGCCGAGGATCTGACCACGCAGGCCGGCGTCGCGGTGCAGCAGGATCTGGCGCTCGCGACCCTCGTGGGCATGACCCATGTGGAGCGCAACGGGCATCACTATGTCGACGGCATGGCCGGCGCCTCGGACGCGGAGCAGGGTCGGTTTCTCGTCGCCCATCCGGATCTCTATGCCCGCGCGAGCGGGCGCGCGCGCCTCGCCATCCGGAACGGTGCCGTGTCGCTCGGCTCGATCGCGGCGGCCCCGGGCCTCGCGGTCGGCGCCATGCCGGATCTCGCCGCGATGCGGCCCATGGTGGTGCCTGCCGGGCTGCCGACGTCGGTGTCGGCGGGCCCCCGAGATCCCGTGCAGACGCCGGTATCGGTGTGACGCTCGAGGAGAGGATGTCCACCGTGCGATCCGTTTCCGCGCCGCCGGCCGCCCCCGGGCCGCTCGTCACGATGCCGGCGTAAAGGAGCCCCCGAAACGCGCCGGCAGAAGCGCGTCACCTCGATCACGACCCACCAACGACTCGAAGGGAGAGACCTCGAATGAAACGAACCCTGCTCGCGGCCGCCGCGGCGGTCCTCGCCCTCACGGGCGTCGCCGACGCCCAGAATTATCCGTGGAAGCCGACCAAGCCGATCACCGTCGTGGTGCCGTGGGGCGCCGGCGGCTCGACCGATCAGGTCGTGCGCCTCCTCGGCAAGGAGATCGAGGCGGCGATCGGCCAGACGGTCGTCATCGTCAACCAGCCGGGCGCGTCGGGCTCGATCGGCACCAAGTCGGTCGTCGAGGCGCCGAAGGACGGCTACATGTTCGCCTCCGGCGCGGCCAAGGATCTCGGCACCTATCCGGTGACCGGCCTCCTGAACACCAAGCTGGACGACTGGCACCTCTTCCTCGGCGTGATCAACGCCTCGGTGATGGGCGTCAACGCGGCGACCCCCTACAAGACGCTCGACGATCTCGTGAAGGCCATGAAGGAGAAGCCGAACGGCATCACGGTCGCGACCGCCGGCATCAACTCCTCGGGCGGCGCGGCGCTCGGCGCCTTCGCGCAGGCGGCCGGCGTGCAGCCCCGCCAGGTGACCTATGACGGCGGCAACCCGGCCGTCATCGCCACCGCGGGCGGCGAGACCCAGGCGACCACCCAGCTCGCCGTCGAGCAGGCCGAGATGCTTCGCGCCAAGCGCCTGCGGGCGCTGGGCGTGTTCGCCACCAAGCCGCTCGAGCTCGAGGGCGTTGGCACCATCCCGACCATCACCTCGTCGATCCCGGCCTACAAGGCGACCGACAACTACTTCGGCATCTTCGTGCCGAAGGGCACGCCGGCCGAGGTGATCACCACGCTCGAGATGATCTGGAAGGACAAGGTCGCCAAGTCCGAGGCGCTGAAGAAGTACGCCACCCAGCGCGGCGCCATCGTCGCGGCGCTCTACGGCGAGGAGGCCAAGAAGGCCGTCATGCCGGCCATCCAGGAGTTCGCCTGGGGCATGTGGGAGCGCAAGGAAGCCAAGGTCGACCCCGCGACCGTCGGCATTCCGAAGCCCTGATCGGACTCGGTCGATCACGCGGCGGGGCGGGCCCGGCCCGCCCCGCATCACGTCCTGCCTGTCTCGCGAGGCTCCATGCACACCAGACCTCTCGCCCGCGCCGACCTGATCACCGGGGTCATCCTGGTCGTGTTCGGCGTCGCGGCCTTCGCCGAATCGTGGGGAATGCCGCGGCTCGAGGAGCGAAGCATCAATCCGTGGACGGCGCCCGGTCTGGTGCCCGGCCTGCTCGGGATCGTCATCGCGCTGCTCGGCCTGGTGCTGGCGCTGCGCTCGGCCTTCGCCGGCGCGTTCGGCCCGCAGATCCCGCTCGACGACGACACGCCGGAGGAGCGCCGCGCCGCGTGGCGCCGCCTCGCGCTCTGCTCGGCGCTGTGCTTCGTCTACGCGGTCGTGCTGGTCGGCCATACACCGTTCTGGTTCGCCACCGGCCTCTTCGTCTTCGTGTTCATCGTCGCCTTCGAATGGGAGCGGAGCGAGCCGTGGGCCTCGCGCGCCCGCAAGCTCGCCATCGCGGCCCTGATCGCGGTGCTGGCGGCGGGCTTGATCCCCTACATGTTCGAGACGCTGTTCCTCGTCCGGCTTCCTTAGAGAGCGAAAGACAATGTTCGAGGGACTGGGACATCTGTTCGCCGCGTTCGAGACGTTCGCGAACTTCACCACGCTGTTCAACGTCTGCTGGGCCACGCTGGTCGGCATCACGATCGGGGCGCTGCCCGGCCTGACCGCCACCATGGGCGTCGCGCTGCTGACGACGCTGACCTACAAGATGGCCCCCGAGCAGGCGATCCTAGTGCTGATCTCCTGCTATGTCGGCGCCATCTACGGCGGCTCGCGCTCCGCCATCCTGCTCAACATCCCGGGCACGCCGGCCAATGCCGCGACGACGCTCGACGGCTTCCCGCTCGCCAAGGCCGGCCGCGCCGGCGAGGCGATGGGGCTCGCCACCACGTCGTCGATGATCGGCACCTTCATCGGCATCCTGTTCCTCGCCGTCATCGCCCCGGCGCTCGCCGAGATCGCGCTCGACTTCCAGTCCTACGAGTATTTCTGGCTCGCCATCTTCGGCATCGTCATCGCCGGCCAGATGTGTTCGTTCGACGACGCGCTCAAGGGCTGGATCGCCGGCTTCCTCGGCCTGTTCGTCGCGATGATCGGCCAGGAGGGCATCCACGCCGAGGAGCGCTTCGTCTTCGGCTGGTCTGAATTGTCCGGCGGCATCGCGCTGATCCCGGCGCTGGTCGGAACCTTCGGGGTCGCCGAGATCCTCACCGTGATGCGCAACCGCGCCGCCGAGCTCGCCACCAACGTGGTCGACCACGTCGTGCCGCGCTGGAAGGATCTCTGGCACTACCGTCGCACCGTGGTGCGCTCCGGCCTGATCGGCACCGCGGTCGGCATCATCCCGGGTGTCGGCGAGGACATCGGCGCCTGGATCTCCTACGCGGCGGCGCGCCGCGCCAGCAAGGAGCGCGATCAGTTCGGCAAGGGCTCGAAGGAGGGCCTGTGCGCCGCCGAGACCGGCAACAACGCGGCGATCCCGGGCGCCATCATCCCGGCTCTGACGCTCGCCGTGCCGGGCTCGGCGCCGGCCGCCGTGCTGCTCGCCGCCATGCTGATCCACGGCCTGCGGCCCGGCCCGATGATCATGATCGAGAGCCCGGACTTCGTCTTCCAGGTCGTCTGGATGGTCGCCATGGCGACGCTGGCGATGGGCATCTTCGGCATTCTCCTCACCCGGCCGCTCCTGAAGATCCTCAAGGTGCCGCGCGAGCGGCTGATGCCGGTCGTGTTCGTGCTCTGCGTCATCGGCCCCTATGCCATCACGCTGCGGCTGTTCGACATCTACGTCACGCTGTTCTTCGGCATCCTCGGCTTCATCCTGCGCGAGATGAAATACCCGATGGCGCCGCTGGTGCTCGGCGTGATCCTCGGCGACATCCTGGACAAGAGCCTGCGGCGCGCGCTGGTGCTCGCCGACGGCGACATGACGCCGTTCTTCACCCGGCCGATCTCCGCCGTGCTGTGGATCACCACGGCGCTGGTGATCCTCGGCGCCATCCCGGCCGTGCAGCGCGGCGTGGCGCGGCTGTTCGGCTGGACCAAGGCCTGATGCGCATCGCGCTGTGCAACGAGGTGATCGCCGCGCTGCCGTTTCCCCGGCAGTGCGGCTTCGCCGCCGCGGTCGGCTACGACGGGCTGGAGATGGCGCCGTTCACGCTCTCCGACACGCCGCACCTGATGCCGGCGGCCGCGCGCGCCGCGCTGCGCCGCGCCGCAGCCGACGCCGGGATCACCATCACCGGGCTGCACTATCTGATGAAGGCCCCGGCCGGCCTCTCGATCACCACGGCGGACGCGAGCGTCCGCGAGGCCAGCATCGAGGTGATGCGACGCCTGTGCGAGCTGGCGCACGATCTCGGCGCCGGCGTGCTGATCCACGGCTCGCCCGACCAGCGCAGGCTCGATCCCGGCGCCGAGGCGGAGGGCCGCAAGCGTGCCGCCGACGCCTTCGCGGCGGTCGCGCCGGCGGCGGCTGCGGCCGGCGTCGTCTACTGCATCGAGCCCCTGTCGAAGCGCCAGACGAATTGCATCAACACGGTCGCGGAGGCCGCCGCGATCGTGACCGCGGTCGGCGATCCGGCGCTCAAGACCATGATCGACTGCTCGTCCGCGGCCGTCACCGAGGCGGAGCCGATCCCGGATCTGATCAGGCACTGGATCCCGACCGGCCTGATCGGCCACGTGCACTTCAACGACCCGAATCGCCGCGGCCCGGGCGAAGGCGAGCTCGCGTTCGCGCCCATCGTCGCGGCGCTCCGCGAGGTCGGCTGGCGCGACGTGATCGGGGTCGAGCCCTTCGTCTACGAGCCGGACGGCCCCGCCTGTGCGGCCCGCGCCGCCGGCTATGTCCGCGCCCTTCTCGAAGCGATCCCCTGACCGTCCCACCCGACACCGGCGTGTCGACACGCGTCGCTGCATCGTCCTGAACAAATCACCCCAGGATCCGTCATGTCCAACAAAGGTCTGTCGATCAACCTCGCCACCGTGCGTCAGCAGTGGACCCTCGGCGAGGCCGTCGCGGCCTGCGCCCGCCACGGCATCAAGGCGATCGACCCGTGGCGTGATCAGGTCGCCGCGTTCGGGCTCGAGGAGTCCGCAAAGGTCATCAAGGATCACGGCATGGACGTCACCGGCTACTGCCGCGGCGGCATGTTCCCGGCCGCGGACGCGGCCGGTCGGCAGGCGGCGATCGACGACAACCGGCGTGCCATCGACGAGGCGGCCACGATCGGCGCCGCGTGCCTGGTGCTGGTCGTCGGCGGCCTGCCGAAGGGCTCGCGCGACATCGTTGGCGCCCGCGAGATGGTGGCCGACGGCATGGCGACGATTCTGCCGCACGCCCGCGCCGCGAGGATGCCGCTCGCGATCGAGCCCTTGCACCCGATGTATGCGGGCGACCGTGCCTGCGTGAACACGCTCGGCCAGGCGCTGGATTTGTGCGAAAAGCTCGGGCCGGACGTCGGTGTGGCGATCGATGCCTATCACGTCTGGTGGGATCCGGATCTCGCGAGCCAGATCGCCCGCGCCGGTCGCGAGAAGCGCATCTTCGCGTACCACATCTGCGACTGGCTGGTGCCGACCAAGGACATGCTGCTCGACCGCGGCATGATGGGCGACGGCGTCATCGACCTGCCGGCGATCGCCAGGATGATCGAGGACGCCGGCTTCACCGGCTATCACGAGGTCGAGATCTTCTCGTCCGAGGACTGGTGGAAGAAGCCCGGCGACGAGGTGCTGAAGACCTGCCTGGAGCGATTTGCCAGCGCGTGCTGAGCGATCGCGCCCGGGCGATCTCCCGGGCCGGATGTCACGACAGCGCCATGGGCGGATGTCGCGACCACGGCGCGGCCGCGGCCGCGTCATGGCCGCGGCCGCGGCGTCAGCGGACCACCTCAGCGGACCACGTCGGCCACCACGGTGCCGGTCGACGGGTCGATCAGCAGCACGCGGCCGTCGACGACGGCGTACCGATACCCGCGCGTCTGCGGGATCTGCGTCACGATCTGGCGGGGCAACGGGGCGAGCGTCACCGTGTCCGGCACCACCGAGCCGACCGTCCAGGTCACGGTGCGGGTCGTCGGCACGGCGGCGTAGCCGGCGTAGGCTGGTTGCCAGCCGTAGGGTTGCGCATAGGCCGGCTGGCCCCAGGGCTGCGCGTAGGCCGGCTGCGCGTAGGTCGGCTGCGCGTAGGTCGGCGTCACCCGCTCCAGCATCGCGGGATCGTAGGAGGCCTGCTGGCCGAGCGTGCGGTAGATCACGGCCCGCTGCGTCGGCGCGAGCGCCATCGGATCGGCCGTGACCCGCCGCGCCGTGCGGGTGCGGGTCGTCCGCGTCGGCTCGGGCTCGACGGCGCGCGCCATGATGGGCGGCGTGCCGCGCCGGACCGTGCGGACCGCCGGGGCCGGCAACGGATCGTCGACCGACTCCTCGATCACCACGGTGCGGGTCGCGTCGACCGGGGCGGTCTCGCCATAGGGACCGCGATAGGGGCGCACCGTCACGCCGCCGGCCGCCCGGGCGGCCGGCGCGACGGCGACGGCGGGCGGCGCCGGGTCGGCGGGCACCCAGCCGGTCGGCGCCGGCGCCCAGCTCTGGAGATAGGCGTCGCCCGAAGGACCGTAGGTCGGGAACACCGGCGTGGTGGAGACCACCGGGGGCGCCATGGTCTGCAGCGGCCGCCGCGTCACCGTGATGCCGGCGGGTCCGCTGGTGATCACGGTCTCGACCGGCTCGTTCGAGACCTCGCGGGAGATGACGGTCTGGGCCTCGGCGAGGGTGGTTCCCGACAGGAGCGCCGCGGTGACGACCAGCATGCCGGGGGCGAGCAGGCGCGGGGCGGACAGGCGCGGGGCGGACAGGCGCGGGGCGGACAGGCGGGGCGCCAGGCCACGAGACGGGCGGGGGGCGAGCAGGCGGGATGCGGTCATGCGGCCTCTCCGGGCTGGTGACGGTACACCCCAACGCCGGCGCTCCGGTGCCGTTCCCGGCATACCGTCACACGGTCTCGTGAGCGCTCGTCGGATCTCGAGAATGTGGCGATCTTTGGACGACAGCGAGGCGGCAAATGCCCCGCTGCGGCCGTCACGACGTCAAATTCCCGAGAGTTAATCATGGGATGGCGCGTCGCCATGGGGCGTCGCTCGAAGGGGACCACCGCAGGGTGGATCGGGCCCGACCGGATGCGCCGAGGGGACCAGAGTTTCGAACCAGACCAGAGTTTCAAACCAGGAGTACGGGGAGAATGACCATCACGACCCAGGCGCCGCTGCAGCCGGCCGACGACGTCGAGGCCGCCGCCACCTCGTTCGAGGGCGAGATCCGCGAGTTCGTCCGGCGCGACTTCACGCCGGTGCGCCGCGGCACCGACACCGGCTCGGGCGAGTTCGCGGCCAGCAACATCTCGACCCTGGTGCAGCGGGTCGCCGGCACGTCGCTCGCCGAGATCGAGAACCTGATCGGCGAGCTGCAGACGCTGCGCGACTACATCGCCAGCGAGGGCGAGCGCGTGCAGCGCGAGCTCGCCGGCTACGCCCAGCTCAACCAGGCCGCCATGGCCTCGACCCGCATCATCGCGGACAGCATGTCGAAATGGAAGACGCACGCCGGCGTCGACGAGACCAAGACGGCGTGAGTCGAGGCCGCGTCTCTCATCTGGTCGATCCCTGCCGATCAGATCCAAGGAGACGTCGCGGTCGGGCACCGAACCCTCTCCCCGCAGGGGAGAGGTGAAGGGGTGCGAGCCGCCCCTCGACTCGTCCGACGACAATCGGTGTTTCAGCGCGTCGATGCGGCGCGACGCCTAGCCCTCGGGGAGACCGGGCGCGAAGGCGTCCCCGGACCGGACCTCCGTGCTCCGGTCGCCGGCCTCACTCCTGCGACGTGATCACGAGCGCGACGCGCCGCGACGCCGGCTCGACCAGCACGACCTGCGTCTCGATCATCGCCACCGAGAACAGCGCCGCCTCGGGCATCAGCGTCACCAGCGTGTCCGGCATCGGCGCGATGTCGACGCCGGCCGGCAGCGTGGCGCCGACGGAGACGCGGAAGCCGGTCGGGGCGGCGTGGTTCTTCCGGGTGCGGCTGACGCTCTGATAGATCGTGTGGCGCTGCGCGTCGCTGAAGCGCACGCGCGGAGCCGCGCCCGGATCCTGGGTGTCCTGTGGCGTCGTCTGGGCGGCGACGCGATCCGGCGTCACCGCCGCCAGCAGGGCCGCGAGCATCAGGATCGGCGGCGAACGGCGCATGCGAGACCTCCATCGCGACGTGATCTCCTCGTCAACGCCGGCTCCGCAGACACTGTTCCTGGATGCGATCGGGATCGTGCGACCGCCACGCTGTCGCCGCACAGCTTGATGCGGCCTTAACCTTGTTTCGATCATGCCCGGGGTCCGACCCGGCGACCGTGTGCGAGAGGATCGACGCCTGGGACGCCACCGACGGCGAGGGCGACGGCGAGGGCGGCGACGAAGTCGTCTTCAGGGGCCCGTTCCTCGATGTACTGCCGGCCGCCGCCAGCCGCATGCCGGAGCGCGCCAAGCCCAAGTCACAAGCCAGTGACGGGTGCGAGTGAGCGCTCGCGCGGCGCCGCCGGCTACTTCGCGAGAACCTCGACCACCCGCATGTTGGTCGGGTCGACCAGCACGATCCGCTCCTCGACCACGGTGTAGCGGTAGAGCGTCGCCTCCGGGATGTCGGCCAGCGTCCGGTCGGGCAGCATGTGCAGCTCCATCGCGGGCGGCAGCTCGGCCCCGACCTGCGGCGAGACGCCGGGCGGCACCTTCACGTCGCGGCGGGTCTGGCGCACCGCCTGCACGATCGCGACCTTCTGGGCCTCGGTGAGCGGGGCCGGCCGGGTCGACACTGGGCCGACACCGCCGGTCGACGGCATCGTCGGCGGCGGCGTCTGGGCGTGCGTGCGAGGCGATTCGGCGAGCAGCACTGCGCCGGCCATCGCGACCGCCCCCGAGACCATTCCAAGCACCGTCCGCAATGACGCGCGCCGGGCCGGGAGCCGCCCGACGGGTGACCGCCGCGCAGGCATTCGAGCAGGCATTCGAGCAGGTATTCGAGCGGGTGTTCGGGCCGGCATGGACATCCTCGCACGCGAGAGGGCGTTCGTGAGGGAATGCCGTGGCGCGGAAGACGTTCCGGTCGCGGTCCGCTGCGGCCGTGCACCGGGATCGTGGGTCGCCCCGGGCGACCCGCGAGATGCGGTGGCGACGCCCCTGCGGGGCAGGGGGGTTGCGGAATCGTGCCGGCCTCCGGCATACCCCGGACCCCGGCGCCGCGGCCTTCGCTCGCGCCGGCGAGGGTCGGGAGGTCCGAGTGAGCGCAGCCAACGTGAGCGCAACCAACGTGAGCGCAACCATCAATCGCCGCATCGCCGAGGAGCTGGAGGTGCGCGAGCCGCAGGTCGCCGCCGCGGTCGAGCTGCTCGACGGGGGCGCCACGGTGCCGTTCATCGCCCGCTACCGCAAAGAGGCGACCGGCGCGCTCGACGACTCCCAGCTTCGCACCCTGGAGGAACGGCTGCGATACCTGCGCGAGCTGGAGGAGCGACGCACCGCGATCCTCGAGTCGATCAAGTCGCAGGGCAAGCTCGACGACGCGCTCGAGGCGCAGATCATGGCCGCCGACTCGAAGGCGCGGCTCGAGGACATCTACCTGCCGTTCAAGCCGAAGCGCCGCACCAAGGCGGAGATCGCCCGCGAGGCCGGCCTCGCGCCGCTCGCCGAGCAACTCCTCGCCGATCCGACCAACGACCCGCAGGCACTCGCCGCGACCTTCGTGAACCCGGACAAGAACGTCGCCGACGCGGCGGCGGCGCTCGACGGCGCCCGCGCCATCCTGGTCGAGCGCTTCGCCGAGGACGCGGATCTGATCGGCAAGCTGCGCGAGGCGCTGTGGTCGACCGGCAAGCTCGTCTCCAAGGTGCGCGACGGCAAGGCCGAGGCGGGCGCCAAGTTCTCCGACTATTTCGACTTCTCCGAGCCGCTGACCAAGCTGCCCTCGCACCGCATCCTCGCGATCTTCCGCGGCGAGCGCGAGGAGATGCTGGACGTGCGCATCGAGGGGGAGGACGCGGGCTCGGGCCCGACGCCTTACGAGCTCTCGATCATGCACCGCTTCGCCATCGCGGATCGCGGCCGGCCGGCCGACAAGTGGCTTGTCGACACCGCGCGCTGGGCGTGGCGCACCAAGATCTTCGTGCATCTCACCATCGATCTGCGGCTGCGCCTGTGGACGGCGGCCGAGGATGAGGCGGTGCGGGTGTTCGCCGCCAATCTGCGCGATCTCCTGCTCGCCGCCCCGGCCGGCTCCCGCGCCACCATGGGCCTCGATCCGGGCTACCGCACCGGCGTCAAGGTGGCCGTGGTGGACGCCACCGGCAAGGTGGTGGCGACCGACGCGATCTTCCCGCACGAGCCGCAGCGGCGCTGGGACGCCTCGATCGCGACGCTCGCGGCGCTCGCCCGCGCCCACAAGGTCGAGCTGATCGCCATCGGCAACGGCACGGCGTCGCGCGAGACCGACAAGCTCGCCGCCGAGCTGATCAAGAAGCATCCCGAGCTGAAGCTCTCGAAGATCGTCGTGTCGGAGGCGGGTGCCTCGGTGTACTCGGCCTCGGCCTTCGCGTCGGAGGAGCTGCCGGGCCTCGACGTGACGCTGCGCGGCGCCGTGTCGATCGCGCGCCGGCTGCAGGATCCGCTCGCCGAACTCGTCAAGATCGATCCGAAGTCGATCGGCGTCGGCCAGTATCAGCACGACCTCTCCGAGTCGAAGCTCTCCCGCTCGCTCGACGCCGTGGTCGAGGACTGCGTGAACGCGGTCGGCGTGGACGTGAACACCGCCTCGGCGCCGCTGCTCGCCCGGGTGTCGGGCATCGGCTCGGGGCTCGCCCAGAACATCGTGCTGCACCGTGACACGAACGGCCCGTTCAAGAGCCGCAAGGCGCTGAAGGAGGTGCCGCGGCTCGGGCCCAAGGCGTTCGAGCAGTGCGCCGGCTTCCTGCGCATCCGCAACGGTGAAGATCCGCTCGACGCATCCGGCGTGCACCCGGAAGCCTATCCGGTGGTGCGGCGGATTCTCCAGGCGACCAAGAGCGACATCAAGGCGCTGATCGGAAACGCGGCGACGTTGCGCGGCCTACAACCGAAGAGCTTCGTCGACGAGACCTTCGGTCTGCCGACCGTCACGGACATCCTGAAGGAGCTGGAGAAGCCGGGCCGTGACCCGCGCCCGGCCTTCAAGACGGCCGAGTTCAAGGAGGGCGTCGAGACGCTCGACGACCTCGAGCCCGGCATGATCCTCGAAGGCGTCGTCACCAATGTCGCGGCGTTCGGCGCCTTCGTCGACATCGGCGTGCACCAGGACGGGCTCGTCCACGTCTCGGCGATGTCGAAGACCTTCGTGAAGGATCCGCGCGAGGTGGCGAAGCCCGGCGACATCGTGCGCGTGAAGGTGCTCGAGGTCGACAAGCCGCGCAAGCGCATCTCGCTCACCATGCGGCTCGACGACCAGCCGGGGCAGGAGCAGCGCTCCGGCGCCGGCCGTCCGGCGGGTGGTGCCGGGCGCGATGCCCGCGGCGGCGGTGGGCGCAGCGACTACGGCCGCAAGCCCGAGCGCGACACCGGCAACAATGCGCTGGCCGAGGCGCTGCGACGCGCGGGCCTCGGCGGCGGCGGCAGCAACGAGAAGGGCCGGCGCTGACCCGCGTGCCGGCGGGGTGCGGCGATGCCGCGCCCGGTTCCGGCGACACACTCGGAGCTTTCCGCTGGATTTCGGCTTCGGCGCGGAGCCTGCCGTCGGGCCGGCGGCAGGCCGGCCGCCGTGGCGCCGCTCCGAAATGACGACCGAATCGATCAGCCGGATGTCTTACGAGAACGGCCGTCAGGGCCTCGGTCCGTCGTCGCACGTCACGACCGGGACGCCCGAAGACGTCGCGAACATCCCGAAACGATCGTTCCGATCAAAACAGCAACGGCCGGCTGGTCCCGCGAACGGGAGCAACCAGCCCGAGCCGTGAGTTCTCACACGAGGCACCGTCCGCTGCGCCGCCCGGTCGGGACCGAACGACGGCGGAGGATCGTCGCGTCGGCGACGCGCGTCAGCGCCGCGAGTCGGACGTGCGTCAGCGCCGCGAGTCGAGCGAGACGCCGAGCGAATAGGCCTTCTGGCGGGTCGCGCCTTCGGTCCGCTTCAGCGCCTTGGCGATCTTCGCCGTCGGCAGCTTCTGCTTGGCGAGCGCCTTGAGCTCCTTCACGTCGTCGTTGGTCCAGCCGCGCCGCTTGGAGGCGCCGGCCTTCTTGGCGGTGGCGGCGGTCTTGCTCGCTGCCTTCGGGGCCGCGACCTTCTTGGGCGCCGTCACCTTCTTGGCCGGGGCCTTCTTGGCGGCAGCCTTCTTGGGGGCGGCCTTCTTCGATGCGGCCTTCTTGGCAGTCGTCGCTTTAGCCATCGATTACTCCTCGATATGGAAGGGGCGGAACGCGCGATGTGCGGCCTCGGGAGCTGCGGTTCCGCGGTTTCGTGAAACGTGGGTCGGTGCGTTCGGTCCGGCTGTTCTGATGCCCGTGGGCCGCATCACGACGCGATGGGACGCATGACGACCATCGCGCAGCATACAAAGGAGTGTTCCGGTTATCTCATCACGACGCCGCTGTAAACCTTCGATCTGCATTTCATGCGGCATAAGCACAGAACATTTCGGATCAGGTCGGCGATCGGAGTGCCCTCATGTTGTCTGATCTGGTCGGGTCGGTGGAGCGAAACGGCGCTCCGGCACCGGACCGGATCCCTCGTATTCTCCGATAACGAATTGTTAACGCGGAAACATCCGACGTGATCACGTACTCGCGCGCTGCGGCCCGAAGCCAGCTTATCAGCAAGGCCAGCGCCGACGTCGGCCCGCCGGGAGCAGGACACGACGGCGGTTCGGCCGCCGGCTCGGCTGCCGCCGCCTCGTCGCGACGACGCCCGCCACGTCGCGCCGTCGAGTCGGTCCGACGCGGCGCATCGTCACGCGCCTCCGTCCGCCGGGGGGCCGTCCGCCATGCTGATCACGCCGCCGCCGTGCGCCGCGGATCGTCGGCCGCGCGCGTCATGATCTGATCCCGGCGTGGCGGGTCCGGTGCAGGGTCGTCGCAACGACGAGGTCATCGCGCCGCCGGTCATCGCGCCGCTCCGTTTGGTCGCCCGCGACGGCGCGGGGTCGCGTGCAGGCAGACGATCGTTCGCTGGTGAAGCGTCGTCGCGATGCCGTGTCACGATCGGCGGTTCGGCTTTCGGTCGGAGCGGCCGGCGGCGCGACGAGAGCAGCGGGCCACCGCGCAACATCGGGCGCCTTGCGTTTCGGGGAGAATTATTTTTTACTGATCGCGATCGAAGTCGATACGGAAGAAAAAATATTCTTCCAGAGTGTGAGATCATGAAACAGGACACCACTCAGGCCCGCGTCCGCAAGGTGGACGCGGTCGATCGCCGAATCCTCACGGTGCTGCAGCGCGACGCCAGCATCACGCTGGCCGAATTGGCCAAGCAGGTCCATCTGTCGCAGACGCCGTGCTGGAAGCGCATCCAGCGGCTCGAGGCGGACGGCGTGATCACCGGCCGGGTGGCGCTGGTGTCGCCCGAGAAGATCGGCCTCGGCCTCACCGTGTTCGTCTCGATCGAGACGGGCGACCATTCCAAGGAGTGGCTCGACGCCTTCGCCCGATCGATCTCGGCGATGCCCGAGGTGATGGACGTCTACCGGATGGCCGGCGACGTCGATTACATGCTGCGCGTCGTGGTGGCCGACATGGGCGCCTACGACACCTTCTACAAGAAGCTGATCGAGACGGTGCCGCTGAAGAACGTCACGTCGCGCTTCGCCATGGAACGGATCAAGTCGAGCACCGCCTACCCGGTGCCGGGGCCGAGCGAGACCCGCGCCGGCGTGCGCGCCTCGGCGTGAAGAAGGAGCGCGTGGCGAGTGGCGAGATGCCTCGCCGGCTCGCGTCCCTATTCCTTACTCGCTACGCGCCATTCGCCATTCGCCATTCGCCCTTCTCGCTTCGCTATTCGCCCTTCTCCGGAAACACCCGCAGCGTCCGGAATGCGACGTGCAGCGTGTCGCCGCGGGCGACCGAGACGTCCGCCGGCAGCTCGATCTCGACCGGCGGCAGGCCGTCGCCGAGGCGCAGCTCCGCGCGCCGCGCCGGGCCGGCGCGCCTGACCCCGACGACGGTCGTCGCGAGCCCGCCGGAGGGCGCGTCGGACGCAACGACGTCACGCGGCCGCAGGAACAGGGCGGCCGGCCCGCTCGCCGCGGCGGCAGGTGCCGGCAGCGCGTGCGGGCCGATCCGCACGACACCCTGTTCCACCGTCACGGGCAGGCGCAGCGCGTCGCCGATGAAGCCGGCCACGAAGGCACTCGCCGGATGGTCGTAGACCTCGTCCGGGGTGCCGATCTGCTCGATGCGGCCGTGCGCCAGGATCGCGACCCGGTCGGCGAGCTCCAGCGCCTCGTCCTGATCGTGGGTGACGAACAGGGTCGTGTGTCCGGTGCGGTCGTGCAGGTCGCGCAGCCAGCGGCGCAGGTCGCGCCGGACCTTCGCGTCGAGCGCGCCGAAGGGCTCGTCGAGCAGCAGCACCTTGGGCTCCACCGCGAGCGCGCGGGCGAGCGCGACGCGCTGCCGCTGGCCGCCGGAGAGCTGCGAGGGGAAGCGCCGCTCGAGCCCGGAGAGCTGGACGAGATCGAGGAGGTCGGCGACGCGCTGCCGGATCTCGGTCGCGCTCGGCCGCAGGCGGCGCGGCCGCACCTTCAGCCCGTAGGCGATGTTGCCGGCGACGTCGAGATGCTTGAACAGGGCGTAGCTCTGGAACACGAAGCCGACGCGGCGCGCCTGCACGGGCACGAAGGTCGCGTCCTCGCCGCCGAAGAAGATACGCCCGGCGGTCGGCCGCTCGAGCCCGGCGACGACGCGCAGGAGCGTCGTCTTGCCGGAGCCCGACGGCCCGAGCAGCGCGACGAGCTCGCCCGCCTCGATCGACAGATCGACCCCGGCGAGCGCCGGCGTGCCGGCGAACCGCTTCTCCAGCCCTTCGGCCCGTATCGCGACCGTGTCCACGCCGTCAGTATAAGCGGGTTCGGCCGAGCGCGTCACCGTAGCGCCATTCGAGGATCGACTTGGCCAGGAGCGTGACGAGGGCGAGCCCGGCGAGGAGCGAGGCGACGGCGAAAGCCGCCACGAAGTTGTACTCATTGTAGAGGATCTCCACGTGCAGCGGCATCGTGTTGGTCAGGCCGCGCACATGGCCCGAGACCACGGAGACGGCACCGAATTCGCCCATGGCGCGCGCATTGCACAGGAGCACGCCGTAGAGCAGAGCCCATTTCACGTTGGGCAGCGTCACGGTCAGGAAGGTGCGCAGGCCCGAGGCGCCGAGCGTCAGCGCCGCCTCCTCCTCGGCCGTGCCCTGCTCCTGCATCAGCGGGATCAGCTCGCGGGCGACGAACGGGAAGGTGACGAACACGGTGGCGAGCACGATGCCGGGCACCGCGAAGACGATCTGCAGATCGTGCGCGGCGAGCCACTTGCCGAGATAGCCCTGCGCCCCGAACAGCAGCACGAAGACCAGGCCGGAGACCACCGGCGACACCGAGAAGGGCAGGTCGATCAGCGTGATCAGCAGGCTCTTGCCGGGGAACTCGAACTTGGCGATCGCCCAGGCGGCGGCGACTCCGAACACCAGGTTGAGCGGCACGGCGATCGCCGCGACCGTGAGGGTGAGGCGGATGGCGGCCTGGGTGTCGGGGTCGCCGAAGGACTCGAGGTAGTGCGCCACGCCCCGCCGCAGCGCCTCGGTGAACACGGCGACCAGCGGCAGCACGATGAACAGCGCCAGGAATGCCACGGCGAGGGAGATCAGCAGGATTTTCGTGCGCCGCGTCTCGTCGATCACCGGGCGTGGCCGTGCCGCCGCGCTCGTGCCCGCTCGCCCGGAGACGGCGTCGTCCGGGAGCGTCGCCTCCGCGTCAGACATGGCCGAATCTCCGCCGGCTGAACATCTGCAGGAGGTTGATGGCGAGCAGCAGCAAGAACGAGATGGCGAGCATCACGGTGGCGATCGCGGTGGCGCCGGCGTAGTTGAACTCCTCCAGCTGGATGACGATGAGCAGCGGCGCGATCTCGGACCGGAACGGGATGTTGCCGGCGATGAAAATCACCGAGCCGTACTCGCCGACGGCGCGGCCGAAGGCGAGTGCGAAGCCGGTCAGCACGGCGGGCAGCAGGGTCGGCAGCACGACGCGCAGGATGGTCTGGCGCCGCGTGGCGCCGAGCGTCGCCGACGCCTCCTCGATCTCGCGGTCGAGATCGGCCAGCACGGGCTGCACGGTGCGCACCACGAAGGGCAGGCCGACGAAGACGAGCGCCACGAAGATGCCGAGCGGCGTGAAGGCGATCTTGAGGCCGAAGGGGGCGAACAGCGCGCCGATCCAGCCGGTCGGCGCATAGACGGCGGCGAGCGCGATGCCGGCCACCGCGGTCGGCAGCGCGAACGGCAGATCGACCACGGCGTCGAGGACACGCCGGCCCGGGAAGTCGTAGCGGGTCAGCACCCAGGCGACCAGAAGGCCGAACACGGCGTTGGCGGCGGCGGCGGCGAGCGACAGGCCGAAGCTCGTCTCCAGCGCGGCGAGCACGCGCGGCGTCGTCGCGATTTGCCAGATGCCGGAGATCCCGAGCCCGCTCGCCCGGATCACCAGGGCGGCGAGCGGAACCAGGACGATCAGCGACAGATAGGTGACGGCGAAGCCGAAGGTGAGGCCGAAGCCGGGCAGCGCGCTCGGCTGCCGGAAACGCCACGGCACCCGCGGCGGTGCGTCGCCGGCCGTGCCCGAGGGAGCCACGAGGCTCATCGTCCGCGGCCTCCCCCGGGGGCGTAGATCCGATCGAACACGCCGGCGTCGGCAAAGTGCTCGGCCTGCACCTTCGTCCAGCCGCCGAACACCTGGTCGATGGTGACGAGCTTGGTCTTGCCGAAGCGGGCGAGATCCTCGGGCGCCGCCGCCTCGGGCTTGAAGGGACGATAATAGTTGGCGGCGATGATGCGCTGCGCCGCGGGCTCGTAGAGGAAATCGAGATAGGCCTGGGCGACGGCGCGGGTGCCGCGCTTGTCGACCACCTTGTCGACGAGCGCGACGGGCGGCTCGGCGACGATCGACAGCGACGGGTAGACGATGTCGAACTTGTCGGCGCCGAATTCCTGCAGGGCCAGGAACGCCTCGTTCTCCCAGGCGATCAGCACGTCGCCGAGACCGCGCTGGACGAACGTGGTGGTCGAGCCGCGGGCGCCCGTGTCGAGCACCGGCACGTTCCTGTAGATCGCCGCGACCAGGGCTTGGGCCTTGGCGGCGTCGCCGCCGGTGCGGTCGAGCTCGTAGGCCCAGGCGGCGAGGTAGTTCCAGCGCGCGCCCCCCGAGGTCTTCGGGTTCGGCGTGATCACCTGGACGCCGGCCTTCGCCAGATCGTCCCAATCCTTGATGCCCTTCGGGTTGCCCTTGCGGACCAGCAGCACGATCGTCGACGTGTAGGGCGACGAATTGTTGGGCAGCCGCGATTGCCAGGTCTCGGGCAGGCGCTTCGATTCGCGCGCGATGGCGTCGATGTCGCCGGCGAGCGCCAGGGTCACGACGTCGGCGTCGAGGCCGTCGATCACCGAGCGGGCCTGGCGCCCCGAGCCGCCGTGCGAAGTGCGGATCGTGACGGTCTGGCCGGTCTTCGCCTTCCAGTCCTTGGCGAAGGCGTCGTTGACGGCCCGGTAGAGCTCGCGGGTCGGGTCGTAGGACACGTTGACGAGCGTGACGGTCTGGGCCTGTGCGGGTGCCGCGCCGATGCCCGCCGGTCCGCCGCCGGCGATCAGCAGGATCGCCATCAGGATCGCCACCGTCGGTGAGGTTCGCGACAGCGGCGTCATCGAGGCACGAATCATTGCGTTCACCTGTTCCGTTCCGGCCCGGCCGTTCTTCGCCGGATCGGCGTGTGCCGGATCCTCGTGGTGAGCGGCCGGGACGGCGATGGAAGCCGCGATCGGGCGAACCCGCAATCTGGGGCGGACAGAAAAGTCGGTCCACGCTGTCCGCCGTGCGAGCCGAGAACGATCGCCTCCCGCGGACCTCGCCGGGAGAGCGCTCTTCGCCGCAGGCGGTACGCATCGTGCCGGGGGGCATGCTGGACAAGCGGGCGCACCGGGTCAACCCGGCCAGGTCGGCAGCGCGCCGCGCGACGTCCGGCCGGGCGACACCTCCAGGCTCTGGCAGAAGCGGCCGCGAAGCGGTATCATGCGACGCTGTCCCGAGCCTTCGCTCCCGAGCCTTCGCTCCACGGAGGCGATCATGTTTCATGACGGCCTTTCGGTCTTGGGGTCGTCGCCGCCACGGTCGGCTTCTCCTGCGGCATCTCCTCCCGCGCCATCTCCTCCTGCGGCGTTTCCTCTTGCTGCGTCTCCTTCTGCGGTGTTCCCGCCACCAGGATCGGCCCGGCGCCGTCGTGCCGCGGGGGCGATTCTGCTCGGTCTTGTCGTTCTCGTCGTGACGGCGGCGGCGACGCCCGCCGCCGCGGCCCCGAAGCGCGGCGATGCGCAGGCGGCCGACCGTGCCGCCTGCTCCGGCAAGGATCCGGACGCATCGATCGCCGCCTGCACCCGCCTGTTGGACGGCGTCGCCGATGCGCCGGTGAGCGAGCGTGCGATCTGGTTCAACAATCGCGGCGTGGCCCTCAACGAGAAGGGTCACCACGACCTCGCCATTCGCGATTTCGACGAGGCGATCCGGCTCGGCCATCGCGGCGCCTTTACGAACCGCGGGTTCGCCTATCGGCGCAAGGGCGACCTCGATCAGGCCGTGCGTGACTACAGCGAGGCGATCCACCTCGATCCGACCCGGCCGCAGGCCTACAACAATCTGGGGGTCGTCTATCGCCTGCGCGGCGAGCTCGATCGCGCCATCCGCGAGTACGACGAGGCGATCCGGCGCGATCCCAAATACACGAGCGCCTACAACAATCGCGGCTTCGCCCTCGCGATGAAGGGCGAGACCGATCGCGCCATGCGGGATTTCGACCAGGCGATCACGCTCGATCCGAATTATTCGAACGCCTATCGCCATCGCGGCGACGTCTTGGCGCGGCGTGGCGACATCCGCGCCGCGATGCGCGACTACGACAGCGCCATTCGGCTCGACCCGAAATACGCGGCGGCCTATCGGGGCCGCGGCGAGCTGCTGGCGCGCATCGGCGATGTCGACCGTGCCCTCGCCGATCTCGACGCGGCGATCAGGTTCGATCCGGCCGATCCCGGGGCCTACACGGCCCGGGGGCAGGTGCTCGAGCAGAAGAACGAGGCATCACGCGCGCTCTCGGACTATCGGATCGCCGTGACGCTGCCGGAGTCGAGCGAGGCCAAGGCGGCGCGCGAGAAGGCACGCGACCGAATCGCCGCGCTCACGGCGGCGCCGAGCGCGACACCGCCCGCCGTCACAGCGGCGGCGCCGGCCGCCGCGACGGCGGCGGTCGCGCCGGCCGGCGCAGCGGTCGCGCCACCTTCGGCTCCGCCGAAGAGTGTCGCGGCGCCGACCTTCGCTCGCCGCGTCGCCTTGGTCGTCGGCAACAGCGCCTATGTCCATGCGCCGCCGCTCGCCAATCCCCAGAACGACGCCGGCGACGTCGCCGCGGCGCTGCGCCGCATCGGCTTCGACGTCGTCGAGGGCCGCAACCTCGATCGCCGGGGCATGGACGAGGCGGTGCGCAGCTTCGGCCGCAAGCTCGACGGCGCCGACCTGGCCGTCTTCTTCTATGCCGGCCACGGGCTCCAGGTCGCCGGAAAGAACTATCTGGTGCCGGTCGACGCGAAGCTCGAACGGCCGGGCGACCTCGCCCTCGACGCCGTCGACGTCTCGCTGGTGCTGGCCCAGATGGAGGCCGACAAGCGGGTCAACCTGGTGTTCCTCGACGCCTGTCGCGACAATCCGCTGTCGCGCAGCCTGGCCCGCTCGCTCGGCACCCGGTCGGCGACCGTCGGCACCGGGCTCGCCTCGATCCAGAGCGCGCTCGGCACCATGATCGCCTACGCGACCCAGCCCGACAACGTCGCGCTCGACGGCGAGGGCCGCAACAGCCCCTTCACGACGGCGTTGCTGAAACACATCGGCACGCCCGGCGTCGACATCGGCACGATCATGCGGCGGGTGCGGGCCGAGGTGGTGACGGCGACCCGCGAGAAGCAGGTGCCGTGGGATCACTCCTCGCTGATCGGCGACGTCGTGCTGGTGCCGTGACGGTCAGACGAGGGCCAGCAGCGCGCCGGTGCCGGCGCTGAGCAGCACGACGAGCCAGGGCGGCGTCGTCCAGGCGACGAGCAGCAGGAAGGCCGCGGCGGCGAGCGCGAAGTCGAGCCCACCGTGGATCGCCGCCGTCCACACGGGATCGTAGAGCGCGGCGAGCAGGATGCCGACGACGGCGGCGTTGACGCCCCGCAGCATCGCCTGGGCGCTCGCGCGTCGGCGCAGCGCCTCCCAGAACGGCAGTGCGCCGATCACCAGCATGAACGACGGCAGGAAGATCGCGACGAGCGCGATCGCGCCGCCGAGCCAGCCGTCCGGAGCGGGGCCTGCGACCGCACCCAGATAGGCCGCGAAGGTGAACAGCGGCCCCGGCACCGCCTGCGCCGCACCGTAGCCGGCCAGGAACGCGTCGTTGCTCACCCAGCCGGGCGGCACCACGGCGGACTGCAGCAGCGGCAGCACCACATGGCCGCCGCCGAACACCAGCGAGCCCGCCCGGTAGAAGGCGTCGACCAGCGCGGCGAGGTGCGCGCCGGTGGCGCTCGCCAGCACCGGCAGTCCGGCGAGCAGCACGAAAAACAACGTCAGCGCGATCACGCCGGTGGTCCGACCGACGGTCAGCGGCAGCGGCGCGTGATCGGCCACGGCATCGCCACGGGGCAGGAGGAGAAACCCGGCCAGGCCGCCCAGCACGATCGCGGCGACCTGGCTGAACGCCGTGGGAACCGCCAGCACGATCGCGGCGGCGATCACGGCGAGGCTCGCCCTCTCACGGTCGGGCGCGAGGGAGCGCAGCATGCCGAGCACGGCCTGCGCGACGACGGCGACGGCGGCGATCTTCAGCCCGTGCAGCCAGCCGGCGCCGGTCGGGTCGCCGAGCGCTCGGATGCCGTAGGCGAAGGCGACGAGCGCGATCGCCGACGGCATCGTGAAGCCGATCCAGGCGGCGAGGGCGCCGGGAAAGCCGGCGCGCGACAGGCCGACCGCGATGCCGACTTGGCTCGACGCCGGGCCGGGCAGGAACTGGCACAGCGCGACGAGGTCCGCATAGGCGCGGTCGTCGAGCCAGCGCCGCCGCGTGACGAACGCGTCGCGAAAATAGCCGAGATGCGCGATCGGTCCGCCGAACGAGGTGAGGCCGAGACGCAGAAAGACGAGAAAGACCTCGGCTGCCGTGCCGTGCGCGGCCGGCGTCTCGATGTCCGGTGGGGCGGCGTCGCGGGTCGTCACGGCCTGATCAGCCGGTTTCGCAACACGCCGATCTTCTCGATCTCGAGCTCGATCACGTCGCCCGACGAGAGTGTGCGGCCGAGCTCGTGGGCCGAGCCGGTGCCGACCGTGCCGGAGCCGATGATCTCGCCGGCATAGAGCGTCTCGCCGCGCGAGACGTATTGGATGATGTCCCAGAAGGTCCAGTGCATGTCGGCCGAATTGCCGCCGCCCTGGCGCTCGCCGTTGAGGCGCACCTCCATGGCGAGCGCATGCGGATCGCCGATCTCGTCGGGCGTGACGATCCACGGGCCGAACACGTTGCCGGTGTCGAAGTCCTTGCCCTTGGCGGGGCCGAGGCCGGCCCGCATCTCCTCGAACTGCACGTCGCGGGCGCTGAAGTCGTTGTAGATGGTGAAGCCGAACACGTGGGCCGGCGCGTCGGCGGCCGCGATGTCGCGGCCGGTCTTGCCGATCACGCAGGCGAGCTCGAGCTCGTAGTCCATCCATTCCGAGAACGACGGCCAGATCACGTCGGCCTCGTGGCCTACCACGTTGAAGCGGTTGCACTTGTAGTAGACCGGATGCGCGTACCAGACGTCCGGCATCTTCTGCGGCCGGCCGGTGCGCTTCGCCACCTGGTCGCGGCTGTTCTTCACATGCGCCTCGAACGCCATGCCGTCGCGCAGCTGGCGCGGGATCGGGATGGGCGCCAGCAGCCTGACGCCGTCGAGGTCGTCGACCGCCTCGCTCGGCCATTCGCGCACCAGCTCCTCGACCCGGGCGAGGCCGGGCGCGGCCGCGTCGATCAGCGACAACATGTCGGCCAGGATCGGATCCTGGCGCTTGTGGACGATCTCGGCCGCGGTGGCGAGATCGAGCACGGCACGCTGCTCGACGTCGACGACGCCGAGGCGCGGTCGCTTGCGAAGGCCGATGAAGGTCGCGAGCTTCATGCGCGATGCGGGGTCCGCGGAAGGGGGCCGGGGGCGGCGGGCAGCGTGGGCGCGGACGCTAGCACGTCCGCGTGACGGCCCGAAAGCATCAGGACACCATCGGCCCCGCGTGTCTTCGCGGCGTCGTTAAACGACATGATGAATGCGAGCGATCTTGGCGCGGTCGGGCCGGAGAGCGAGACGCAGGTCGTCGTCCCGGGGCGCGGACCGCAGGTCCGCGAGCCCGGGATCCATAACCCCGGTGCCGGTGGCTCACGACGGACAGGGCGTATGGGTTCCCGGCGCGGCGCTTGCGCGCCGCCCCGGGACGACGGGGCGATTCTGAAAAGCTCTCCGCTGGGGTGAGGTGATTGCTGCGCCGCTGATCGCCGCCGAGCAGGCACCCAGACCGCGACTCAAGCGAGAAGTGCGGCCATGATCCGGTCGCGGCTGAGCGGCAGGGAGCGGATGCGGGTGCCGAGCGCGCGGGCGACCGCGTTGCCGATCGCCGCGGCGGTCGGCCCCATCGCGGCCTCGCCGACGCCGAGCGGCGGATCGCGGTCGTCGCCGACCAGCCTTATGTCGATCTCGGGAACTTGCGAGAAGCGCAGGATCGGATAGTCGTCCCACATCGCCGTCGCGACCTTGCCGTCGGAAAAGCGCAGTTCCTCGAACAGCGTCCAACTCGCCGCCTGGATGATGCCGCCCTCGAGCTGATTGATCGCGCCGTCCGGCGTGATCACGAGCCCGCAATCGGCGGCGCCCCAGATCTTGACGAGCCGGACGCGCTCGTCGACCTCGACCTCGGCGGCGACCGCCATGTAGGCGGCGCGGTTCTTGTAACGTCCGAAGCCGAGCCCGAGGCCGCGGCCCTCGCCGACCGGCGTCGTGCCTGGCCAGCCGCACATCTCGGCCGCCGCCTCGATCACGGCTCGCGCCCGCGGATCCGACATGAGCGCCAGCCGGTAGGCGACGGCGTCGGCGCCGGCCGCCGCGGCGAGCTCGTCCATGAAGGATTCGATCGCGAAGATGTTGGCGAAGGCGCCAAGCCCGCGCAGCGACGAGGTGCGCAGCGGGACCGGATCGACCGTGTGGTGGATCATCCGGTGGAACGGTAGGTCGTAGAGGGCGTGCGCGTTGCGGCTGGCGCCGCCGCCGGCGGCGTCCGGGTTGTCGTTGCGCGCGGCCGGCTGCGGCGGCGGGTTCGGCAGCGCCTCCCGGCTGCGCAGGCCGTGGTGGCCGTGCGAGCCCGGCCGGTTCGAGTGAACCGGGCTCGCGAGGTCGATGGTCCAGCTTTTCGGCCGCCGCTCGGCGTCGAGCACGGCGCGCATCCGGATCACCATGGCGGCGCCCATCGGGGCGGCCAGGAACTCGTCCTCGCGGGTGAACAGCACCCGCACGGTGCGGCCCGGCCGGCGAGTCGCGAGGAACGCCGCGTCGAAGGCGACGTCGTCGGCCGTGTTGTGGCCGTAGCAGCCGGCGGCCTGCCGGTGCAGCACCGTCACGGTCTCGGCCGAACGGTCGAGCGCGCGGGCGATCTGGGCGCGCAGCGCATAGGGGTTCTGAGTGTGCGACCAGACCGTCAGGTGACCGGTCTCGTCGACGCGGGCCAGGCCGCAGGACGGGCCGATCGAGCCGTAGGTCTGGAACGGCCGCCAATAGGTCGCCTCGATAACCTCGCCTTGGTCGTCGGCAGGCGGCGTGCCGGTGTCGACGGTGCGTGAGCGGGCCGGCTGGGCGAGCAGCCAGTCCGGGCTGTTGGTGTCGTCCGGGAGCGGCGTCCCGCCCTCCCAGACCGTCTTGTCGCGCGCCGTCAGCGCGGCGCGCTGCACCGCATAGTCGCGCTCGCCGAGGATCGCGGCGAAGTCGCCCTCGCGCAGAATTTCGACGGGCGCCCCGGCGGCGCGGCGGATCGCCGCCTCGTCGAGCGACGCCAGCCGAGCGTTCTGCCAGGGGCGGTGGACGACGCGGGCGTGCAGCAAATCGGGCGTCGTCATGTCATGGATGAAGCCGCGGCCCGCGATCTTGGCCGGCAGGTCGACGCGCGGCAGGTTTCGGCCGACGACGCGGTAGCGGGTCGGCGACTTCGCCGGCGCCCCACCGGTCGCCGGGCGAACGAGATCGACCTCGCCGGCGAGCGTCCAGTAGTCGTGGCCGGTGTCCTGCCCGTCGCGGCGGATCCGCCCGTCCTCGACGTCGAGCACTTCGGCCGGCACGCCGAGCCGCTCGGCCCCGCGGGCCAGGAACAGCGCCCGCACCTCGGCGCAGGCGAGCCGGATGGCGGCGCCCGACATGGCGACCGAGGTGCTGCCCGCCGTCACGCCCTCGTTCGGTCCGGCGGATGTTTCTCCCGAAACAGTCCTGATCCGGCCCGGATCGACGTCGAGCTCTTCCGCGGCGATCTGCACCAGCGCGGTGAGGATGCCCTGGCCGATCTCGACCTTGCCGGTGGAGACACGGACCCGGCCGTTCGGCTCGAAGCCGACCCAGTCGGAGAGCAGGGGATTGTCGAGGAGGCTCTGCGGCAGCGTGTTCGGGATCATGCGCCGGCTCCCTCGGCGGCGTTTGCCGCCAGAACCGCGCCGGCGCGCTGGACGGCGCGGACGACCCGGTTGTGGACGCCGCAACGGCAGAGGTGCCGGTCGAGTGCCTCGAGGATCTCCGGCCGGGTGGGCACGGGATTGCGCGCCAGCAGTGCGGCACCCGAGATCATGATCCCCGACAGGCAGTAGCCGCACTGGCCGGCCTGCTCGTCGAGCAGCGCCTGCTGCAGCGGATGGAGCCCACGGCCGCCGCCGAGCCCCTCGACCGTCACGACGCTGCGGCCGGCGAGCGACCCGATCTCGCGCGAGCAGGAGTAGGCGGGCTCGCCGTCGATCAGCACCATGCAGGCGCCGCACTGCTCCTGGCCGCAGCCGAATCGGCTGCCGGCGAGGCCGAGCTCCTCGCGCAGCACGGCGAGCAGCGGGCGTGTCGGATCCCCGACAAGCTGAACCGGGGTGCCGTTGACGATCAAGGCGACTGCGGGGGCGTCGTCGGCCGATGGGGTCATGGCTGTTTCGATGGGGCGGGGGGTTCGGAAGGCGCGCGATTATAGTGGCGTGCATCGGCGCGGCAATTGCGGCGGAGCGTCCGGTGCGGATCGCGCGGGCCGGTGGTCGGTTCGGTCGTCGAGGCTTTCGGCCTCCCCCGTCTTCTGCTACCGAGAGAGTCGCGCTTCCGCTCGACGGAAGCCGATCGTTTCGCGTTGCCGTTCGGGGCCGGGATCGGCCTCGACGATTGAGACGACGGAGTACCGTTGATGCGAGCACGTTCGATGCGAGCGCGTTTGATGCGAGCACGTTTGGCTGGGGCTCTCTCGCTGGTTCTGCTGGTCGGCGGGTGCGGCTTCCTCGACGCGCCCCAGAAGGGCGATCCCGGCCCCGCCGGCCCGCCCGGCCCGCCCGGTCCGGCCGGCCCCGCCGGGCCTCCCGGCCCGCCCGGACGCGGTGCCGGTGGGCTGCGCTTCGCCGAGTTCACCTGCCAGCAGACCGCCTGCTCGGCCGCCTGCGAGCCGAACGAGCGGCTGGTCAACGCCTTCGCGGTCAACCCGGCCGGCACCTTCACGGTCGAGGACGACCGCAGCGTCGTCTACACGCCGCCGCGCCGCGGCCCGTCCGGCAAGCTGGTTCTGGTGTGCGTGGCACCCTGACCGGCGTCGCGCCGGCTTCCCGCGGGAGGTAGGCATCACCTGATCGGCCTTCATGCGAAGGCGAGGAGCGCCAGCGCGGCGAGTGCGGCGGCGAGGCCCAGCGCCTTGCGGGCCGTCATCGCCTCGCCTTCGACCGCGACCCCGAGCAGCGACGCCGGCACGAATCCCATCTGGGCGATCGGCACGACGACGCTCGCCTGACCGGCGGAGAGCGCGTTCACCATCAAGAGGAAGGCGGCCGCCAGAACCCCGGCGGTCGGCACCGCGTGCCGCCACAGCCCGGGCGGCCAGGCGAGGCGGCGCTCGATCGCTGCCGTCGACAGCACCGCGAGGCTCGCGAACACCATCGCCTGGGCGGCGACGAGCGTCGCCGGCGCGGCGCCGCCGAGGCTGCCGAGCTTGTGGCAGAAATAGCCCGCCCCGGCCGCGACGGTGGCGACCAGCACCTCGGCGAGCGAGCGGCCCGAGAGCCTTCGTGTGCCGGCGGGCGGCGCCCCGCCGAGCAGCAGCGGAACGGCGAGGAGCGCGAGCGCCAGCCCGCCGAGCTTGGCCGGCGTGACCGGCTCGCCGAGCGTCGCGATCGCCAGCGCGACCGTGACGACGAAGCCGAGCCGGAACACCGGGCCGTTGACGCTCACCGGCCCGGTGCGCAGGCTGCGGGCGAACAGGAAGAAGCCGACGAACAGGAACAGGCCGGCGAGATTGCCCCACGCCGCGGCGCCGCCGACCGTGAGCGTTCCGGTCACGGCGGCGTAGAGGATCACGGACGGGGCGAACAGGCAGGCCTGCCCCATCAGGAAGTGATGGGCCGCGTAGCCGTCGCGGGCGGCGCGGCGGTAGATCCAGTCGCCGATCCCGAAGCAGATCAGCGCCCCGAACGCACAGGCGGTCGCGCTCGTCATCGTCGGCTTTCGCGCGGCTGCTTTGCAGACAAAGCATACGGTGCCGCTTCGGGATGCCTATCCCGCACTGCGGCAGGCGTTTCCGCCGTCTCTTCCCTTTGCAATTTCCAAATCCCTGTCGGATGATCGGTGCCCGCGACCGAACGGATCGCCAATCGCCGCGAACGCGGCGCCGGCGCGGGTGGCCGACCGCGGTTCCTTCCGGCGCTCGGAGAGGACGCGGGCGCGCCACCTCCCGCCGACATAACAACAGGAGGAACGAAACGCCATGCCGAGAGTGACTCGTCGTGCCTTCGTGGCCGCAACCGCCGCCGGAACCGCATCGGCCGTGATCGGGATGCCGGCGATCGCCCAAGCCGTGCCGTTCAAGATCGGTCTTCTCACGGTGAAGACCGGGCCGCTCGCGCAAGGCGGCATCCAGATGGAGCAGGGCATCACGGTCCTGCTCAAGCAGCGCAACAACACCTTCGCGGGCCGCAGGATCGAGCTGATCTCGGCCGACACCGGCGGCAACCCGGCCGGCGCCAAGACCAAGGCGTCCGAGCTGATCGAGCGCGACAATGTCGACGTGGTGCTCGGGCCGCTCGCCGCCTTCGAGCTCCTCGCGCTCAACGACTACATCCGCCAGAAGGGCACGCCGCTGATGAGCCTCGCGGCGGCCGAGGACGTCACCCAGCGCCAGACCAACCCCTATATCATGCGGCCCTCGGCGACCTCGGCGCAGTGCTGCCACGTGCTCGGCGACTATGCGGCGAAGGAGCTGAAGTACAAGCGCGCCGCGACCATCTCCGAGGACTTCGCCTTCGGCTACGAGCAGATGTCCGGCTTCCAGCGGGTGTTCGAGGACAACGGCGGCAAGGTGGTCAAGAAGCTGTGGCCGCCGCTGGTGACGCCCGACTACACGCCCTACATCGCCCAGATCGGCAATGTCGACTGCGTCGCCAACGGCTTCGCCGGCTCCAACCCGGTCAAGTTCATGCGCGCCTACGCGGATCTCGGCATGAAGCGCATCCCGCTGCTGGCCGGCTGGACCGCCATGGACGACGCGCTCTTGAAGAGCCTCGGCGACGAGGCGGTCGGCGTCGTCTCGGCCGCCTGGTACTCGGCCTCGCTCGACAGTCCGGTCAACAAGCAGTTCGTCGCCGACATGGCGAAGGACTACAACGTGCTGCCGGGCGGCTACTCGGCCGGCATGTACATCGCCGGTCAGGTGGTGGAGGAGGCGTTGAAGAAGACCGGCGGCAAGTCGGACGACAAGAAGGCGTTCAACGAGGCGCTGCGCGGCGTCTCGCTCGCCGACACGCCGCGCGGGCCGGTGAAGTTCGACAAGTACGGCAACGTCGTCGGCGACGTGCACATCCGCCGCTGCGAGCGCAAGGGTGGGGCGCTCGTCAACACCATCGTCAAGACCTATCCGGACGTGAGCCAGTTCTGGACCTACGGCGACCAGGCGTTCCTCGCCAATCCGGTCTACGCACGCGACTACCCGCCGGCCAAGAACCTGGAGTGAGCTCGTCCGAGCGTCCGTCCTCGTGGTGAGGAGGGGCGCACGGTCGTCGGGCACGACGCCCGCTCTCCCTCTCCCCGCGTGCGGGGAGAGGGTCGGGGTGAGGGGGCGCCTCCGTATCCACGCGACGCCCCCTCACCCGGACCTCGCGCTCGCGCGCGAGGCCCGACCTCTCCCCGCAGGCGGGGAGAAGTGACGGTCGCGGCCCACCCATCGCCATCGTCAGTCGAGGTTGCGCGGAGTTCTCCATGAGTCTCTGGTTGACCCTCGCCGTGAACAGCTTCGCGCTCGGCGGGCTCCTGTTCCTCCTCTCGTCGGGCTTTTCGCTGATCTTCGGGCTGATGCGCATCCCCAACCTGATGCACGGCTCGTTCTTCATGCTCGGTGCCTATCTGGGCGTGACGTTCCTCGACCGCGGCGCGAACTTCTGGATCGCCGCGATCGGGGCGGGGCTGATCACGGCGCTGCTCGGCGGCCTGATCGAGCGGTTCCTGCTGCGTCGGCTCGAGGGGCAGGTGCTGCCGCAGGTGCTGCTCACGCTCGGTTTCGCCTTCATCATCGGCGACGTCTGCCTGATGGTGTGGACGGGCGACCCCTGGCAGCCGTCGACGCCGGCGCATCTCGCCGGCGCCGTGCAGGTCGCCGGCCTGTTCTTCCCGCTCTACCGGCTGGTGATCCTGGCGGTCGCCGTGGTGGTGGCGATCGCGCTGTGGATCATGGTCGACTGGACTCGGCTCGGGGCGATGATCCGGGCCGGTGTCGACGACCCGCCGATCGCCCGCGTCGTCGGCATCAAGGTGTCGCAGCTCTTCACCCTGATCTTCTCGCTCGGCGCGGCGCTCGCCGCCTTCGCGGGCGTGATGGGCGCGCCCTATCTCTCGGTCTATCCGGGGCTCGACTTCGAGATGCTGCCGCTCGCTCTCATCGTCGTGATCCTCGGCGGCACCGGTAGCCTGCTCGGCGCGCTGGTCGGCAGCTTCATCATCGGGTTCCTCTACAATTTCGGCCAGGCGATGTTTCCGGATCTCGCCTACGTGATCCTGTTCCTGCCGATGTTGCTCGTGCTCGTCCTGCGCCCGCAGGGCCTGTTCGGCAAGGTGGTGGCATGAGCGCGGCGACCGGTCCCGTCACGCCGCGCGCCATCGCGATCGCCGTGGCGCTGCTGCTTCTCCTCACGCTCCCGCTGTGGATCACCAACGCCTACTACGTCAACATCGCGAGCCAGATCCTGTTCTTCGCGGTGTTCGCGCTCGCCCTCAACGTGCTGGTCGGCTATGGCGGACTCACCTCGCTCGGCCATGCCGGGCTGTTCGCGATGGCCGGCTACACGGCGGCGCTGCTGCTCGGCCGCGGCCACGGTCATCTGGTCGCCGACATCGCCGCGCTCGTCGTCACGGTCGCGACAGCCGCCGTCTACGCGGTGCTGTCGCTGCGGGCGACCGGCATCGGCTTCCTGATGATCACGCTGGCGATCGGCCAGATCCTGTGGGGCATCGCCTATCGCTGGGCGAGTCTCACCAACGGCGACAACGGCATCAACGTCGCGACCCGGCCGGCACCGTTCGGGCTGAGCCTTTCCGGCGCGGACGGCTTCTACTATCTGTGCCTCGCCGTGTTCCTCGCCTGCGTCGCCACCATGGCCGTGGTGGTGCGCTCGCCGTTCGGGGCGAGCCTGCGCGGCACCCGCGACCAGGAGCGGCGGATGGCCGCGCTCGGCTACGATGTGTGGCTGATCCGCTTCTTCGCCTTCCTGCTGTCGGGCTTCTGGTCGGGCGTCGCCGGGCTCCTGTTCCTCTACTACAACCAGTTCATCAGCCCGCAGGTGGTGGCGCTCACCACCTCGGCCGAGGCGTTGCTGATGGTGATCGCCGGCGGCACCGCGACGCTGCTCGGGCCGATCGTCGGCGCCGCCATCGTGGTGATCATGAAGAACGTCGTCAGCGCCTATATCGTGCGCTGGAACATGGTGCTCGGCATCATCTTCATCCTGATCATCAGCTTCATGCCGGACGGGCTGGTGCCCGGCACGGCGCGGTTCTGGGCCTGGGCGCGCCACCGCCTGCGCCACGGCGCGCCGAAGCCGCAGGACGCCGACGGCACCGTGCCCGCCGAGACCGCCACGCCGGCCACCACGAAGGAGGGCGGGGCATGATCGCGCTCGAGGTCAAGGAGCTGAGAAAGTCGTTCGGCGGCCTCTACGTGACGCGTCGTGTGAACCTTTCCGTCGCGGCCGGCGAGCGGCGCCTGATCATCGGCCCGAACGGCGCCGGCAAGACGACGCTGTTCAATCTCGTCACCGGCGAGATCACGCCGGACTCGGGCTCGATCGCGCTGTTCGGCGAGGACATCACCAGGACGCCGGTGCGCGACCGCGCCCATCGCGGCATGGCGCGCACCTATCAGATCATCACGCTGTTCGGGCGCGACACGTTGCGCCGCAACGTCATGCTGGCGCTGCTCGGCCTCTCCGAGCGGCGCTGGAACCCGTTCATCGACTTCGAGCGCCAGCGCGATCTGGTCGAGAAGGCCGAGGCGGCGCTCGCCATGGTCGGGCTCGCCCATCTCGCCGACCGGCCGCTCGCCGAGACCTCCTACGGCGAGCGACGCCGTGTCGAGATCGCCATGGCGCTCGCTCAGAAGCCGCGCGTGCTCCTTCTCGACGAGCCCTTCGCCGGCCTGTCGATCGACGAGCGCCAGGACGTCCACAAGCTCCTGATGGCGGTGCCGCGCGACGTCACCATGGTGATGATCGAGCACAACATGGACGTCGCGCTGGAGTTCGCCGAGAAGATCACGCTCCTCAATTTCGGCGAGGTGATCGTCGAGGGCACGCGCGCCGAGGTGGTCGCCGATCCGCGCACCCGGGAGGTCTATCTTGGCCACTGACGCACTCGCGCTCGCCGGGGTCGACGCCTATTACGGCGACAGCTGGATTCTTCAGGGCGTGTCGTTCCGGCTCGGCGAGGGGCGGCTCCTCGGCCTGCTCGGTCGCAACGGCGCCGGCAAGACGACCTGCATGAACGTCGCGGTGGGGCTCCTGCACCCGCGCCGCGGCAGCGTCCGCGTGTTCGGCGACGAGACCTCGCGCCTCGCGCCCGAGCAGATCGCGCTGCGCGGCGTCGCGCTCGTTCCGCAGGGCCGCCGCGTCTTCCGCAGCCTCACGGTGCGGGAGAACTTGATCGTCGCCGCGCGAAAACCGGTCGGCGGCGGGGCGGCGGCGTGGACGCTCGACACCGTCTACGCGATGTTCCCGCGGCTCGACGAGCGCAAGCACCAGATGGCCGCGTATCTGTCGGGCGGCGAGCAGCAGATGCTGGCGATCGGCCGCGCCCTGATGTCGAACCCGCGCGTCCTCCTGATGGACGAGCCGTCGGAAGGTCTCGCGCCGCAGATCGTCGCCGACGTGATGGCGACGGTCCGCAAGCTCAAGGCGAGCGGCCTGTCCATCGTGCTGGTCGAGCAGAACCCCAAGCTCGTCTTCGACGTCGCCGACGACATCGTGATCCTCGACACCGGCCGGGTCGCCGTCGCCGCCACCACGGCGGAGGTCGAGCACGGCGTCGATCTCGGCCAGCATCTCGGGGTGTTTTGAGCGGGGGAGGAACGTGGGCTCTCAAGCTCCGGTCCGGCGCTGCTCCAGCGCGGCCCTCACCGTCTCCGGCTCGCGGGCGATGACGGTGAGATAGGCCCTCGCGGCCTGGTCGGGTTCGACCCGGCCCTGCTCCCAGTCGCGAAGCGTGCCGAGCGGGATGTGGTATCGGGCCGCGAAATCTTCCTGCGTCAGCCCGAGCGCCCGACGCACCACCTTCACCTGCGGCGTGCGCTTCATCCGCTTCATGTCGGCTTCGGTGAGGGGCCGCGCATCCGGATCGGCCGCCGCTGCGCGGCTTCGCTCGGCTGGAGACATCGCATCGAAGCGGCTCCAGTCCGTCATCCCAGTGCCCGGCCGCTCAAATGTTGTCTTCGTGGTATCGCCGTTTTTCATAGGGCTCGGCTCCGCGTGCGGAAATGATGCGAATTGTCTCGCCGCGCATCGTGTAAGCGACATACAGCAGGCGGCCCTCCACCATCCCGAGAAGACACCACCTGTCCTCGCCGTAGTCTTCGCGATCGTCGAACCACTCGACGGCGAACGGGTCTCGGAACACGAGCGTTGCCGTCTCGAAACTCACACGATGGTCGAGTTCGTTCCGTGCCGCTTTGGCGTCGTCCCATTCGAAGTCGTTGCGTGTCATAAGTACGGAATATCCGTAGTTTGTCAATGGATGCCGTGCGGCTCACGGGGAGGTCCGCGCTCACTCCTCCGTGTCCGCCAGCAGGGCGGCGTTGCCGCCGATGGCGGCCGTGTTGATCGTGATGGTCTGCTCGACGGCGAAGCGGCGCACATAGTCCGAGCCGCCGGCCTTGGGGCCGGTGCCGGAGAGGCCGCTGCCGCCGAACGGCTGGGTGCCGACCACGGCGCCGATCATGTTGCGGTTGACGTAGACGTTGCCGTGGCCGAGTCGGGCGATCGCGCGCTCGGCCGTCGCGGCGATGCGCGAGTGGATCCCCAGCGTCAGTCGCGTGCCGTTGCGGGCGATGTCCTCGACGAGGTCGTCGAAGCCGTCGGCCCGCCAGCGCACGACGTGCAGGACCGGGCCGAACACCTCGTCCCGAAGATCGCTCGCCCGGTCGAGCGCGATCACGGCGGGCGGCACGAAGATCCCGTCTCGCGGCAGCGGTCGGTCCGCGTCGGCACGCCACAACAGGCGGCCCTGCTTCTCCGCCCGGTCGAGCCAGGCGAGGAGGCGGTCCTGCGCGTCGGCGTCGATCACCGGGCCGACATGGGTCGCGGGATCGCGCGGGTCGCCGATCGCGAGCTCCCTGGCGGCGCCGACCAGCATCGTGATCACGGGATCGGCGACGTCCTCCTGCACGCACAGGAGCCGCAGCGCCGAGCAGCGCTGGCCGGCGGAGCGGAACGCCGACGTGATCACGTCGTCGACGAGCTGCTCCGGCAACGCGGTCGCGTCGGCGATCATGGCGTTGATGCCGCCGGTCTCGGCGATCAGCGGCACCAGCGGCCCGTCGCGCGCCGCCAGATCCTGGGCGATCGATCGCGCCACCGCGGTCGATCCCGTGAAGGCGATGCCGGCGAGCCGCGGGTCGCCGACCATCATCGCGCCGACATGGCCGTCGCCGGGCAGCAGATGAAGCGCGGTCGCCGGGATGCCGGCGGCGTGCAGGAGCCGCACCGCGTGGGCGGCGACGAGCGGCGTCTGCTCGGCCGGTTTCGCCACCACGGCGTTGCCGGCGACCAGCGCCGCGGCGACCTGGCCGACGAAGATCGCCAGCGGAAAGTTCCACGGGCTGATGCAGGCGACGACGCCGCGCCCACGCCGCCGCAGCAGGTTCGACTCGCCGGTGGGGCCGGGCAGCGGCTCGGGCGAGAGCGTCCGACGGGCGTCCAGGGCGTAGTAGCGACACAGATCGACGGCCTCGCGGACCTCGGCGAGCGCGTCGTCGAGCGTCTTGCCGCCCTCGGCCTGAAGGAGGGCGATCAGCGGCCCGCGCTCCCGCTCGATCAGGTCGGCGGCGCGGACGAGCGCAGCCGCACGCGTCGTCAGCGCCGTCGCGTCCCAGGCCGAAAAGCCGGCCGCGGCCGCCGCCATGGCGGCCGTGACGATCGCCGCGTCGGCCTCGGTGACGCGGCCGATCACGGCGCCGTCGATCGGCGAGATCACGTCGCGGACATGGCCGGGCAGGGCGACGCCGTCCACCAGCGGCGCCGCAATCAAGGGCGCTGCGTGGCGCGCCTCCGGCAGCCGTGCCGCGGCGACGAGCGCGGTCAGGCTCTCGGCATGGCCGAACTCGATCCCTTCGCCGCCGCGCCGGCCCGGATGGATGTCGCAGGGCATGGGCAGGCGTGGGTTTCTCGCCTGCGCGGCACTGACGATGATCTCGCGGGGCCGCTTCAGCACGGCCGAAAGCGGCACGGCCGGGTCGGCGGCGCGCGACACGAAGGACGAGTTGGCGCCGTTCTCCAGGAGCCGCCGCACCAGATAGGCGAGGAGATCGCGATGCGCGCCGACCGGGGCGTAGACCCGGCAGGCCGCGGCGGGCTCGTCGGCGAGCAGCCGCGCGTAGAGCGCCGCGCCCATGCCGTGCAGGCGTTGGAACTCGTAGCCCTCGGTGCCGCCGGCGATCTCGATCACGCTGGCGATCGTCAGGGCGTTGTGGGTGGCGAACTGCGGCGAAAGATGCGGCCGCGCCGCCAGCAGGGCCTGGGCGCAGTCGAGATAGGCGAGGTCGGTCATCGCCTTGCGGGTGAAGACCGGATAGTCGGCGAGGCCGCGCTCCTGCGCCCGCTTGATCTCGGTGTCCCAGTAGGCGCCCTTCACCAGCCGCACCGGGATGCGGGTGCGGCGCGCGCGGGCGAGGTCGGCGAGCCAGGCGATCACGGCGCCGGCGCGCTTCTGGTACGCCTGGACGGCGAGGCCGAGCCCGTCCCAGCCGGCCAGCTCCGGCTCCGCCAAGAGACGCTCGAACAGGTCGAGCGACAGCTCCAGCCGGTCGGCCTCCTCGGCGTCGATGGTGATGCCGATGCCGTGCGCGTGCGCCGCCCCGGCGAGGTCGCGCAGCCGCGGCCCGAGCTCGGCCATGACGCGGTTCCGCGACACCGCCTCGTAGCGCGGATGCAGGGCGGAGAGCTTGACCGAGAGGCTGGGTCGTCCGTCCGGGTCGGTGCCCGTCCGGGTCGCGCCGGCGGCGGGCGGTCCGGCGTGGCGTGCCATCGCGGCGAGCGCGGCGGCGTAGTTCGCGGCATAGCGCTCCGCGTCGGCGGCCGTGCGGGCGCCTTCGCCGAGCATGTCGAACGACCAGCGCAGCCGCGGTTGTCGCGCGGCCCGGTGGACCGCCTCGCCGATCGTCTCGGCGAACACGAAGTGGGTGCCCAGCAGCCGGATCGCCTGGCACACCGCGGCCCGCACGGCCGGGCGACCCAGCCGGGCGACCAGCGGCGCGACGAGCCCGTGCGGCGTCTCCTCGGCGGCGACCAGGCGGGCCGACAGGCCGAGCGCGGCGGCGGCGACCGAGCCGACCAGCGTGCCGGAGCGGCCGGCGTGATGGACGAAGTCGGCGGCGCGCAGCCGGTCCTCGATCAGCCGGTCGGCCGTGGCGTCGTCCGGGACGCGCAGCAGGGCCTCGGCCAGCACCATCAGGGCGAGGCCTTCGCGGGTGGAGAGGGCGTATTCGCGCATCAGGTCGTCGATGCCGCCGATGCCGCCCGGCCCGGTGCGCACGGCCTCGACCAGCCGGGTCGCCCGCGCCTCGATTCGGGCCTCGGCCGCGGGATCGAGCCGCCCGGCGGCGAGGGAGCGTTCGGCGATCGGCTCGTCCGGCGGCGCCAGTGGCGCCCGGAACGGCGCCGGCCCATTCGGTGGCCGGGATGCCGGCATGGCCGCCTCCTGCGTGCTCATCGTGACCTCCTCGACCCGGACTCGCGTGTCCGCCGCGTCGGATGAACGGCGGCTATCGCCGCTGCGACACAGTGTCGGGTCGTCGGACCGCGACGGGACACGAAATCGCGCGCCAGATCAGCGACCGTGTGGCATCGTCGCGACGGCCGACGCCGTTTCGCGGCGCGGTACGACGTTCGGCGGTCGGCCGGTCGCGAACCCGGTCCGGGCTGCGGGACTGGAACAAGGGCGGGAACGACAAGGGCAAGAACAATGCGCATGGGCAGGCTCCTGCGGCGCCTCCTGCTGTTGCCGGCGACGACCGTCGTGGTCGTTCAGGCGGCGATTTCGATTCTCGCGTCCCCGGCGATCGCGCAGCCCTACGTCAAGTTCACGCTCGACGGCCGGATCGACAGCCGCGCCGCCCCGTTCCTGCTCGCCCTCGACCGGGGCTGGCTGAAGGCCGAGGGCCTCGACGTCTCGATCGACCCGGCCCCGTCGCCCCAAGAGGCGCTCGCGCGCGTCGCCGCCGGCACCTACGACCTCGCGCTCGTCGACATCAACGCGCTGATCAAGTTCCGTGCCCAGACCCCCGGCGCTGCGATGACGGCCGTCTTCATGGTGGAGAACCGGCTGCCGTTCGCTGTCCTGGCGCGTCGCGGCCGCGGTATCGTCGGCCCGAAGGAGCTCGACGGCAAGCGTCTCGGCGCCTCCACGGCGGACGGCTCGCTGACCTACCTGCAGGTGTTCGCCAAGCTGAACGGCGTCGAGCCGGCCCGCCTCCGGCTGGAGGCCGTCGCCCTGCCGGTGCGCGAGCCGATGCTGGCCTCGGGCCAGGTCGACGCCATCGCGGCGCGCACCGCGACGGTCGTCGATCTGCGGGCCCGCGGCGTGCCGGCCGAGGACATCGTGGTGCTGCCGATGGCCGACTACGGCGTCGCCCTCTACGGCCAGGCGATCGTCGCCGCCGCGCGCATGGTGGCCGAGCGGGGTGTCGCGTTGCGGGCCTTCCTGCGGGCCGCCGCGCGCGGCCTCGAGGAAACGGCCCGCGACCCCGCCCGGGCGATCGATTCGGTGGTCCAGCGGACCGAGCAGGCGGCGCGGGACCGCGAGCTCGCCAAGCTGGAGATCGATCTCGTCGGCAGCCTGGTGACGCCGGAGGTGCGCGAGAACGGGTTCGGGGCGGTCGACATGGAGCGGCTCGGCCGATCGATCGATCAGCTCGGCCTCGGCAGCGAGCTGCGCGTCAAGCCGAAGCCCACCGAGGTGTTCGATCCGTCCTTCCTGCCGCCGCTCGACGAGCGCCTGCCCCCCGGCGGGCCGGCCCGCTGACGACGGAACCGAGACGACGGAACCGAGACGACGAGGCCCGAGACGACGGAGCCCGGGGCGCGCGCGCTCCGGGCCTCCTGTATTGCGATCTCGTGCGGGCTCGGGGCCCCGCGGGCGCCGCTTCAGGCGACCGACTGCATCCCGGACCGGGCGGCCGCCCGCATGTCGGGCGAGCGTCCTTCGGCGCCGCCTCTGTCGCCGCCCGCCTTGGCGGTGCCGCGCGGGCGCAGCGTCTCGGCCAGCACGGCGACGAGATCGTCGCGCACCACCGGGTCGGCGTCGGTCCCGGTGCAGATGCTGCAGGCGACGTCGGCCAGTGCCGGGAGGTCCGGGTCGTCGCAGATCGAGCCGGCGTCGGCGAGCGTCCGCGTCATCGCGGTGACGCCGAGACCCGCCGCGACGGCGCGTCGCAGCTCGTCGATATGGCCGGCCGTGAAGACGATGTCGAAGCTGCGCCCGGCGCTCTCCAGCGCGGCGACCATGTGGCGGTGGAACATGCAGGTCTCGCCGCGGCTCACCAGCGGCAGCGGCTTGCCGGGATCGAGCCCGAGCGGCCCGCGCGTCCACACCATGTCCTCGCGCCAGTGATGGCTCGCCATCTCGTGCGGGTGCGGGCTCGTCATCGCGACGACGACGTCGATCTCGCCATGCTCGAACTCCTGCAGGAGCGTGGTGCTGCACCCGGTCTTCATGTGCAGCCGCACGTCGGGCCAGCGCGCCCGGAACGCCGCGAGGCTCTGCCACAGCGGCAGCCCGATGAAGTCGCCGGGCAGGCCGAAGCGCAGGAGGCGGCCGCGGCCGGTGCCGTGCGCGAGCGAGACGATCTGATCGTTGATGGCGAGCAGCTTGCGCGCCTGGACGACGACGTTGCTGCCCTTCTCGGTCAGGCTCACACCGGGCGCGCTCTTGTCGAGCAGATCGAACCCGAGGAGGAACTGCAGGCGCTTGATCTGCGCGCTGACCGCGGGCTGGGTGACACCGAGCTTCTGGGCCGCCTTGGTGAAGCTGCGCAGATCGACGACCGTCAGCAGCGTGCGCAATAGCTCGGTCGGAATATTCGTCATCGAAAAACCCGCTGGTGCCTGGGTGCAGTGCGCTCGATCGGCCTTGCTCCTGGCTCGATGCGGTCAGCGTGCCAAATCTCGCGGACAATCAATTTGATCTAGGTCAGTTCAGGCGCTGCGCTGCGGGATTTTCGCGGGTGCGAAGTGCACCGTGACGGCGGTGCTGCGGTACGTGATTCTCGGCTCGGTGGGGGCTCGCGACGCGTGTTTATCGCGGGCCGTCGAGACCGTCCGAAGTCGCGCGGTCGAATATGCGCCGGCGGACTCGCGGGGCGCGGGGCCGCCGCACGGTCGAACTTTGGACGCTTTCCTCCGGCTTGGCTGTGGTTCGCCTCCGGTCGGGAGGGGATTTTGCGTTCGCGCCTCCGATCGGATTAGACTGGCACGCCCGCGACGCGATCCGGGCGCGATCTTCCATCTACGGGGCTGGTCATCCGATGCGCGTGTCGTCTCCGCTCGTCGTTCTCCCGGCCGCCGTGGGCCTCGCCCTCGCGGTCGCCACCGCCGATGCGCGCGCCGCCGGCGAGGCGCTGCTGCTGGTCGAGGCCGACACCGGCAAGGTGCTGAAGGCCGAGAACGCCACGCATCCGTGGTATCCGGCCTCGGTCACCAAGCTGATGACCGCCTACGTGACGCTGCGCGCCGTGAAGGAAGGCCGAATCACGCTCGATACGGTGTTCACCGTGTCGCCGAACGCGGTCGCCCAGCAGCCGACCAAGATGGGCTTCGCCACCGGCACCCAGGTCACGGTCGACAACGCCCTCAAGATGATGATGGTGAAGTCGGCCAACGACATCGCCGTGGTGCTGGCGGAGGGCGTGTCGGGCTCGGTCGAGGCCTTCGCCGACGAGATGAACGCGGCCTCGGCGCGGCTCGGCATGACCCAGTCGAGCTGGGTCAATCCCAACGGCCTGCCGGCCGACGGGCAGATCACCTCGGCGCGCGACATGGCGATCCTGGCCCGCGCGGTGCTGCGCGAGCTTCCCGAATACGAGGGCTACTGGGGCATCCCGGCGATCCGCTTCGGCAAGCGCATCATCCGCAACACCAACTCGCTCCTCGTTCGCTATCCGGGCGTCGACGGCATGAAGACCGGCTTCATCTGCGCCTCGGGCTTCAACGTCGTCGCCACCGCGACCCGCGACGGCCGCCGGCTGATCGCCGTCGTGTTCGGCGCGCCGTCCCCGGCGGTGCGCGCCGCCAAGGCCGCCTTCCTGTTCGAGAGCGCCTTCACCAACACCGGCCTCGGCTGGCTGGCGCCGTCCTACGGCAATGTCGCGTCGCTGGCGCCGATCGCGGCCGAGCCGCCGAACCTGCGCGAGGAGATGTGCGGCAAGCACCGTCGCCGCCCGGCCGCCGAGGACGCCGACGACGACGAAATCGCCGGCATGCCGGGCAGCAACGCGACGGGCGAGCCCGGCGGCGTGCAGGCGCTGCTGTTCCCCGGCGCCCGGACGGCCGGGACCAAGGCCTCGGCCCTGGTCTCCCAGACCATCGCGGTCGGGCCGCCGATCGACGTCCATGTCGGGCCGCCGCGCCGGCCCGGGACGGCCCTCGCCTCCACCGGGGCGGGCCGGATCGTGCCGCCCGCCAAGCCCGACGCCGGCGCCGCGGCGCTCGCCACCGCCACCAAGCCGCCAACCCCGAAGCCGGCGCCGAAGGGCCTGGTGGCGCTACCCAATCGCGGACCGACGGCCGGCGCCGTGCCGGCGCCGCCGGCCAAGCCGAGAGCGGTCGCGCCGAAGCCCGTCGCGGCGAAGCCGGCCGGCACCGCGGCCACGACCGCGACCGGGGCCACGACCCCGACCGACGCCAAGCCGGCGGCCCCGAGGCCCGTGGCTGCCAATCCCGGCGCCGCAAAACCGAAGCCGACCGCCGCGACGAGCCCGGCGACGACCGCCGGCGACAAGCCGAAACCGGCGGGCAGCGCGCCGAAGTCCGCCGCCGCCGGAGCGACCGCAGGTCCGCCCAAGCCGACCGCCGCGCGTCCGGCCGCCGCGCGTCCGGTGGCCTCGCCGGCCGCCAAGTCGATCGACGGCACCGACACATCCTCCGCCACGCGGACCCAATGACCGAATCATTCGACCAGCGGACGCGGGGCCCGGTCGCCCCGTTGCCGCTTTCCGTGCTGACCGGCTTCCTCGGCGCCGGCAAGACCACGCTGCTCAACCGCCTGGTGCGCGACCCGGCGCTCGCCGGCACGGCGATGCTGATCAACGAGTTCGGCGAGATCGGTCTCGACCATCTCCTGGTCCGGCCGGTGCGCGACGGCGTCGTGATGCTGTCCACCGGCTGTCTGTGCTGCACGGTGCGGGGCGATCTCGTGACCGCCCTGGAGAGCCTGCTGCGCGACCGCGACAACGGGCGCGTCGCCTTCGATCGCGTCGTGATCGAGACGACTGGGCTCGCCGATCCGGCCCCGATCCTGCACACCCTCATGGTGCATCCGTATCTCGTCATGCGGTTCCGGCTCGACGGCGTGATCACGGTGGTCGACGCCGTCAACGGCGCCGCGACCCTCGACGCCCATCCGGAGGCCGTGAAGCAGGCCGCCGTCGCCGACCGGCTGGTGATCAGCAAGACCGATCTCATCGACCCGGCGGAGCGTCGCGCCGGCTTGTCGCGTCTCGCGGCGCGGCTCGCGACCCTCAACCCGGCGGCGCCGCAGATCCCGGTGGCGGAGGCCGCGCCGGCGCGGCTGTTCGACTGCGGCCTCTACGACCCGGCGACCAAGACCGTGGACGTGCGCCGCTGGCTCGCCGCCGAGGCGGTCGAGGTGCCGCGCGATCATCGGCATCACGGTCGTGATCACGACCATCATGATCAGGGTCGTGACGCCGAGGATCCCGACGGGCACGACCCCGCGCCGCATGCGCATGGCACGGGTCGGAATGGGCATCGTCACCACCACGGCCCTCACGGTCACGACCCGAACCGCCACGACGACCACATCCGCGCCTTCACGCTGTCGACCGAGGAGGCGGTGCCGGCCGCCGCCTTCGACATGTTCCTGGAGCTCTTGCGCTCCGTCCACGGGCCGGAGCTCCTGCGCCTCAAGGGTATCGTGAAGCTCGCCGAGCAGCCGGACGCTCCGATGGTGATCCACGGCGTCCAGCACGTCTTCCATCCACCCGCGCAGCTCGCTGCCTGGCCGGACGACGACCGGCGCACGAGGCTCGTCCTGATCGTCCGCGACATCGCCGAGGCGCGCATCCGCGAATTGTTCGCCGCCTTCCTGTCGGCGGTCGGGCCGGACCGGCCGGACCGCGCCGCCCTGGTCGACAATCCGCTGGTGCCGTTCGGCGGCATCGATCGGTAGCGCCGCGACCGGGCCGGTTCCGGGCGACGGGCACAAGGGATCGGTGAAAACAGTTTCACCGTGTCGGCTCGGACGCGGACGCGTCGTTGGCTGCCGCTCGCAGTGCGGGCGCCGCGCGAGGCCGAGCCCGTGAGGGATGACGATGCCTGATCGTGACTCTGACCAGACCCGTGCGGACGCGCTCGCTGCCGGCCTGTCGACGCCGACGGAGATCGCCTCCTGGTGGATCGGGCTCGGGCCGGCGCGGTGGTTCGTCAAGGATCTCGCGCTCGACGACGAGATCCGGACGCGCTTCGGCCCGGCCCACGCGGCCGCGGCGGCCGGCCGGCTCGCGGCGTGGGAGGAGACGGCGGAGGGTGCGCTGGCGCTGCTCCTGCTGCTCGACCAGTTTCCCCGCAACATGTTTCGCGGCTCGCCGCAGGCTTTCGCGACCGATGCCCAGGCGCTGGCGATCGCCGAGCGGGCGATCGCGCGCGGCTTCGATCGGGCGTTCGACAACCCGGTCCGGCGGTTCTTCTACCTGCCGCACATGCACTCCGAAGACCTCGCCGACCAGGAGCGCTGCGTCGCCCTGTGCCGGGCGGCCGACGATGCCGACGGCGTGCACCACGCCGAGCTGCACGCCGACATCATCCGCCGCTTCGGCCGCTTCCCCCACCGCAACCCGCTGCTCGGGCGGCAGACCACGGCCGAGGAGCAGGCCTTTCTCGACGCCGGCGGCTTCGCCGGCTGAGCCGGGGAAGACCCGGGGTGGCGCGAAAACGAGCCGTGCGCGTCGGCGAAAACCGCCGTGGCGCCAAGGTTTCGTCGATTTTGGCGTGTTGAAGACCCCGGGGGACGACGTTCACACGAACACCGTGTGCACACGAACACCGTTTGGAGCCGACCGATGATCGACACCACGCGTGCAGGCCGTAGCGGATGGCTGGCTGTCGCCGGGCTGCTGCTCGGCGTCGTCCCCGCGCTCGCGGCCGACCCGACCGGCGAATGGATGGTCGCCGACGGCGTCGCCAAGGTCCGCATCGAGAGCTGCGCCAACAAGCTCTGGGGCGTCGTCTCCTGGGAGAAGGAGCCGGGCGGCATCGACCAATACAATCCGGATCCGGGCAAGCGGGCGCGGCCGACGCTCGGCATGCCGATCCTGCTCGGCATGCAGCAGCAGCAGCCGGGCCGCTGGGACGGCGAGATCTACAACGCCCAGAACGGCAAGACCTACACGGCCAACATCAGGCTCTCCAGCCCCGACCAGCTCGAGCTGCAGGGCTGCGTGCTCGGCTTCCTGTGCGGCGGCCAGACCTGGACCCGCACCGCCGCGGCGCTGCCGACCCAGAAGCCGCCGGCGAGCGCCAAGCCGGCCGCGACCGCCAAGCCGCCGGCCCGCGGCACCACCGGCCAGGCGGCGACGCCCGAGGTGGGCGCCGCCAAGAATTTCGAGACCGTCAAGGACGTCTGCACCGCGGTCGCCGACGCCACCGGCCTGCCGGTCGTCGCCGAGCAGCCGCCGGCCCGCCCGGCCGCGGGCGGTGCCAGGCCGGCCCCGGCGCCGCGCTGAAGCGTAGGCCCGCCCGCACGGCAAGCCGAGCGAAACGAATAATGCCCGCCGCGCGGCGGGCATTATTCGTATCTGACACCAACGACCCCGGACCTCGACCCGTCATCCTGAGGCGCTCGCGCAGCGAGCCTCGAAGGATTCGGCCGGCCAAGTCGCCGAGCCGACTTGGCTTCAATGGCATCGATCTCGGGCTTGCCCGAGATCGGTATGTAACGTCGGCAAGTCGGTGAGCCGACTTGCCGTGGCCCGGCTTCGCCGAGCACCTCGGCGTGACGGAGAGAGCCGGCTCGCGCCGTCGGTGCACGCCTGAATTACCGCGACGGTCTCACTCCGCCGCGGGAACCTCGTCCTTGCGGGGCGCCGCCGGGGCGGGCGCAGGCGTCTCCGGCTCGGTCGGCGCCTCCGTCTCGATCACCCGCGGCGGCCCCATCAGGGCGGGCTGGAACAGCACCGCGAAGCACATCGTGGTGACGAGCGACAGCGCCAGCAGCTCGCCCATGCTCGACGTGCCGGGATGGCTCGACATCCACAGGGAGCCGAATGCGGTCGCGGTGGTGAGCGCGCTCCACACCACGGCGCGGGTGAGGCTCGACTGCAGGAGCCCGGTCTGCCCGGCCCGCCACGCCATGATGTAGTAGATCTTGAACGCGACACCGACGCCGAGCAGCAGCGGCAGGGCGATGATGTTGGCGAAGTTCATCGGCATGCCGATGATCACGCAGAACTCCAGCGTCAGCACGCCGGCGAGCAACAGCGGCACCAAGGTGAGCAGCACGTCGCCGAAGCGGCGCAGCACGATCCACAAGAGCGCCATGATCGAGACGAGGGCGTAGAGGCCGGCCTGGATGAACGCCGACACCACGGTCTCGCCCGACTTCAGGATCGAGATCGGGGCGCCGGTGGCGTCCGGATAGACGGCGAGGATCGACTGGGCGAAGCCGCGGAGCACCGCGGTGTCGTTCGGATCGCCCTTCGGGGTCGCCTCGACGCGCAGGCGCCCGTCGTCCGTGCGCCAGCTGGACACCAGATCGGAGGGCAGCGTCTCGAGCGTGATCGGCTGCGCCTGCAGGAGGTCGCGCCACTGGTCGAACATCGCCTTCAGCGGGACGATGAAGGCGGCCTCGACCGTCTCCCGCGTCTTCGGCGACGCCGCGGCGAGGCGGCCGAGGGCGGCGGCGAGCCGCGCCGAGGCCACGGCGCCGGAGCCCGGCCGGTCGACCTGGATGCGGGTCAGGAGATCCTCGCCGCGCTTGAGCGCCGCGACCTCGTCCTCCTCGCTCGGGGGCGGCATCATCCGCGGGTTCAGCGCCGGGACCAGCACCTTCTTCAAGGTCTCGAGGATCGCGAGCTTCTGCTCCTGGTCGGACGGCACGAAGCTCGTCAGCGTCATCACCCGGCCGACCTCCGGCAAGGTCCGCAGCTTCTGCGCGGCCGCCTCCGCGGCGGTCGCGTTCGGCACCAGCACGTCGATGGCGTTGGCGCCGACGTTCGGGTCGGCGCGCAGGTCGAGCAGCGTCGCCACCGACTCGACGTTCTTGTTGCGCAGGTTGACCGGGTTGAAGTCGAAGGTGAGGAAATACAGGAGCGGCGCGCCGAGCAGCGCGATCCCCACGGTCCCGCCGATCACGGCGAAGCGATATCGCTCGAGGAAGCGGTCGACCGGCGCGAGCTGACGATAGCCGATCTCCTCCGGCTCGCCCGCCGGCTTCATCACCTCGAGGAGCGCCGGCAGCAGCGTCACGCTGGTGACGAGCGCGATCATCATGCCGACGCCGGCGATCTTGCCGAGCTCGGAGATGCCCGAATAGTCGGTCGGCGTGAACGACAGGAAGGCCGCCGCGACGGCGCCGGCGGCGAGGGTCAGCGGCGCGCCGATCCGGCGCGCGGTGGCGACCAGGGCCGTCTCTAGATCGTCGATCTCGTGGCGCTCCGTGCGGTAGCGCACCGCGAACTGGATGCCGAAGTCGACGCCGAGACCGATGAACAGCACCGCGAAGGCGACCGAGATCGGGTTGAGCGCGTCGACCATCATCAGGCCGAGCGCCGCCGTGACGGCGAGCCCGACGAACATGTTGGCGTAGACGGCGAAGATCAGCTTGCCGGAGCGCAGCGCCATCCACAGGATGCCGAGCACCACCACGACGGTCAGCACGGCGTCGCGCACGGCGCCGGTCTGCATGGTGGAGAATTCCTCGTCCGCCATGGCGATCGAGCCGGTGAGCCGCACGCGCGCCTGGTACTGGCCGGCGAGGTCGAGGTCGCGGGCGGCCTCGCGGATCGCGGCCGACGCGGCGGCACCGGGCTCCAGCGCCGAATAGTCGAGCACCGGCCGCACCACGATGAACTGGCGCAGATCCTCCGGCGTGGGCGCCTTGCCGGTCATCAGCGCCTGCCAGGAGAAGCTCGCGGGCTTGCCGGCCAGCGCCGTCTCGATCGTCGCGGCGGCGCGGTCGAAGGCGGGCGCGGCGGCGTCGAGCTGCACCATGTTGCCGCGCACGCCCGACAGCACCAGCGACAGGCCCTGGACGAGACCACGCAGGTTCGGATCGCCGCCCAGCGTGCGGACCAGCTGCCCGGCCTGGGACAGGCCCTGGGCCGTCGTCTCGAGCTCCTGGACCGGCAGGAACAAGAGACCGTTGCGCGCGAAGAACGGGCCACCGCCCGGATCCTCGACGGCGCGGAACGCCGTCGTGTTCTGCTTCAGCCGGGCCGCGAGCGTCGCGGTGGCGCGCGACGTCAGCTCGGGCGTCGGTGCGTCGACCACCACCAGGATGGTGTCGAAGCGGCCCGGGAACGACTTCTCGAAGGCGATCTCCCGCTGTCGCCAGTCGAGCGCCGGCGAGATCAGCTTGTTGACGTCGGTGTCGATGGCGAAGTTGCGGGCCGCGTAGACGCCGGCGACGACCGCCAGCACCAGATAGAGGCCGACGACGACCCGGGGGTGCCGAATGCAGAACCGTACGGTGCGGACGATCGACTTGACGAGCATGGGTCCGGTCGTGGGGGGTCAGAGGACGTGTCGCGTGGTTCGGGCATCTGCCGGCGGACGGGGCTTTTGCGTGCGCGCCCCTCGGCCCGCCCTGCCGCCTTCACCGCACCGACGACGAAAGTCCGCGACCCCACCGGGGCCGCGCGTGCATGTGCTTCATAATAGGGCCGGAATTGAGGTGGCAACCCCGTGCGAGGCAGGCCCGATCCTCGCCGGAAGGTGGAGCTGTCGCGGGATGGCGGCTCCACCGCCTCGACGCTGCACCGTGCCTGCGGGTTCAACTCACGGATTATCAACAGGTTGCGGTCTAATCCGAAGGTCGGCTGCGTCACCTCGGAGAGCGCCACGCGCGCCTGCGCCGGTGTCGCCGAACTGAAACAACAGCACGTTACAGGCGTCGGAAGCCTCTGGAATTGCTCTCGGGTGCCGAATGAACAAGCGTTCATGGTGCCGACCGAGCGGTCGGCCGGCGCTTGAACCGGCGGCGCCTTCCGATTAACACCAGGAGTTCTGCCGCCCGCCGAAGACGATATCGGTGCGATATCGACGACGGCACGGCGTGTCGCAGGCGAGTTCGGGAAGCAGGAACAATGGCAATACCGTTCTTCAAGGAAATGCGTATTGGCGCGTATGTGCTGAAGCAGAAGATGCTCGGGCGAAAGCGCTACCCGCTCGTGCTGATGCTGGAACCGCTGTTCCGCTGCAATCTCGCCTGCGCCGGCTGCGGCAAGATCGACTACCCGGACACGATCCTCAATCAGCGCATGTCGGTCGAGGAATGCCTCGCCGCCGTCGACGAGTGCGGCGCCCCGATGGTCGCGATCCCGGGCGGCGAGCCGCTGATCCACAAGGAGATCGGCGAGATCGTCAAGGGCATCGTGGCGCGCAAGAAGTTCGTCTCGCTGTGCACCAACGCGCTGCTGCTCGAGAAGAAGCTGCACCTGTTCGAGCCGTCGCCCTACCTGTTCTTCTCGGTCCATCTCGATGGATTGAGGGAGCATCACGACCGCTCGGTCTGCCAGCCCGGCACGTTCGACAAGGCGGTCGCCGCGATCAAGGCCGCCAAGGCCAAGGGCTTCGCCGTCAACGTCAACGCGACGATCTTCGAGGGCATGTCGGCCGAGGACATCGCCGGCTATCTCGATCTCACCGCCGAGCTCGGCGTCGGCGTGTCGATCTCGCCCGGCTACGCCTACGAGCGCGCCCCCGACCAGCAGCACTTCCTCGCCCGCAAGCGCACCAAGGAGCTGTTCCGCAAGGTCTTCGCGCTCGGCAAGGGCAAGCGTTGGCAGTTCATGCATTCCGGCCTCTTCCTCGACTTCCTGGCCGGCAATCAGCAATTCCAGTGCTCGCCCTGGGGCATGGCGACCCGCAACATCTTCGGCTGGCAGAAGCCCTGCTACCTGATCGGCGAAGGCTATGCCAAGACCTTCAAGGAGCTGATGGAGGAGACCGACTGGGACTCCTACGGCACCGGCCGCTACGAGAAGTGCGCCGACTGCATGGCGCATTGCGGCTACGAGCCGACCGCCGCCGACGCCACGATGCGCCGGCCGCTCGCGGCGCTCAAGGTCGCGCTGTTCGGCGTCACGACCGAGGGCGAGATGGCCCCCGAGATCTCGCTCGAGAACCAGCGCCCGGCCGAGTACGTCTTCTCCCGCCACGTCGAGAAGAAGATCGCCGAGATCCACGCGGCCGAGAAGCCGAAGCCGCAGCTCACCGCGGCCGAGTGAGACACGGCGCGGCGCGTCGGCCCGGCCGGCGCGTCCGCGCGCTGCAGGCGTCACCCGTTCCATGTCGACCGAAGGCTTCTGGCAGCACCTTTATCCCGGCCCGGCGGACGATGCCGTGGCGCAGTCCGGGCCGCCCTATAAGGACCGCTATCCGGTGCCGGTGGGCGACGGGCTCGTGCTCGACCTGCCGCTGCGCACGCTTCCCGAGGGTGACCGCGCCGTCGCCTCGATCATCATCAACCAGGCCTCGTTCGCCGTCGTCGATCGGTTCGCCGACGCCCTCGCGGCGCTCGGCCGCGCGCTGGCGCCGGATGTCGTCGTCGGCCTTCCGACGCTCGGGCTGACGCTCGCCCCGAAGGTCGCCGAGCGGCTGGGGCACGCCCATTACGTCCCGATGGGGTACTCGCGAAAGTTCTGGTACGACGAGGCGCTGTCCGAGCCGGTCTCCTCGGTGACCACGCCGACCCAGGCGAAGCGCCTCTATCTCGACCCCAACCTGATCCCGCGGCTCGCCGGCCGGCGGGTCGTGATCGTCGACGACGTGGTGTCGCGTGGCACCACCGTGACGGCGGCGCGCCATGTGCTCGATCGGGCCGGCGCCGTGACGGTCGGGGCGCTCGCCATCATGGGCCAGACCGAGCGCTGGAAATCCGTGCTCGGCGGCCTGCCGGTGCGCACCGTCTTCACCACGCCGCTGTTCGAGCGCCGCAGCGACGGCTGGTGGCCGGTCGCGACGACGGCGGGGTGAACGACCGAAAAGGTCGTCAGCGATGCCGTGTCACATCCCGAACGCCACCCTTCGGTCGTTCGCGCGCTTGAGGTTGCGGTAGCGCGCCATCGCCCACAGCGGGAAGAACTTTCGGTAGCCGTGGTAGCGCAGATAGAACACGCGCGGAAAGCCCGTGGCCGTGTAGCGCTCCTCGTCCCACAGCCCTTCGGCGTTCTGGGTGCGCGCCAGATAGGCGACGCCGCGCTCGACGGCGGGATGGTCGACCTCGCCGGCCGCCATCAGGGCGAGCAGCGCCCAGGCGGTCTGCGACGACGTGCTGGGCGCCGGCTCGTATCCCCTGTAGTCGAGCTTGTAGCTGGTGGCGTCCTCGCCCCAGCCGCCGTCGACGTTCTGGATGCGGATCAGCCAGTCGGCCGCCTTGCGCACCGCCGGGTCGTCGCGGCCGAGGCCGGCGGCGTTGAGGCCGCACAGCACCGACCAGGTGCCGTAGATGTAGTTGAGCCCCCAGCGCCCGTACCAACTTCCGTCGGCGAGCTGCGTCTCGCGCAGATAGGCGACACCGCGCGCCATCGCCGGGCTCGTCTCCGGTGTCTCGCCGAGCTGCGCCAGCATCGACACGCAGCGCGCCGCGACGTCCTCGGTCGGCGGATCGAGCAGGGCGCCGTGATCGGAGAACGGGATGTTGTTGAGATACGTGTAGGTGTTGTCGGCGTCGAAGGCGGCCCAGCCGCCGTTCTTGCTCTGCAGGCCGAGCACCCATTCGCGGCCGCGCTCGATCGCCATGTCGAAGCGGCCGTCGCCGCCGGTGTTGCGTGCCCGGTCCATCGCCATCACCACGACGGCGGTGTCGTCGAGATCGGGATAATGGGCGTTGGCGTACTGGAACGCCCAGCCGCCCGGGCGCACGCCCGGCCGCGCATGCGCCCAGTCGCCTTCGAGGTCGAGCACCTGCAGCGGCTTCAGCCAGTCGAGACCCTTGCGGGCCTTCTCGACCGCCGTCTCGCCGCCGGCCTCCAGGAGTGCGTGGCAGGTCAGCGCCGTGTCCCACACGGGCGAGACGCAGGGCTGGCAATAGGCCTCCTCGTCGCCGACGACGAGCAGCTTCTCGATCGAGCGGCGGGCGACGGCACGTTCCGGATAGTCGGGCGGGAAGCCGAGCACGTCGAACATCATCACCGAGTTGGCCATCGGCGGATAGATGGCGCCGAGCCCGTCCTCGCCGTTGAGCCGCTCGCGCACGAAGGCGAGCGCCGCCTCGATGGCGCGCCGGCGCGGGGCGCGCGGCATCAGCGGGTCGATCACCCGGAGCACGCTGTCGATGCCGCGGAACAGGAAGAACCACCACCAGCTCTGATGCGGCGCTTTCTTGGGCGGACCGACCGTCGCGGGCGGCTCCAGGAACAACTCGTCGATGGTCACGCCGCGCGGGTTGCGGGCCTTCGGCTTCAGGGTCTGCAGCACCAGGAGCGGCACGATGGTGGTGCGCGCCCAGTACGAGATCTTCCAGATGGTGAAGGGCGCCCAGCGCGGCAGGAAGATCACCTCGGGCGGCATCACGGGCACGGCGTTCCACGGGATCACGCCGTAGAGGGCGAGCTGGATGCGGGTGAAGACGTTGACCTTGGAGCCGCCGCCATGCGCCAGGATCGCCTCGCGGGCGCGCCGCATGTGCGGCGCCTCGGGGTCGTCACCGATCATCTTGAGCGCGAAATAGGCCTTCACGCTCGCCGAGATGTCGAAGTCGCCGTCCTTGAACAGCGGCCAGCCGCCGTGCTCGCCCTGGATGCGGCGCAGATAGACGCCGATCTTGCGCTCGACCGCGGGGTCGGGCGTCTCGCCGAGGTGATGGACGAGCAGCACGTATTCGGATGGGATGGTCGCGTCCGCCTCCAGCTCGAACACCCAGTGGCCGTCCGGCTGCTGATAAGACAGGAGCGCGTCCGTCGCCTTCCGGATGTGGGTCTCGAGCGCCGCCATCAGGGTCGCTCCGGCGACCGGGGTGGCGTCGGCCAAGGTGGTCACGTCTCGCATCGGACTGCTCTCGTTCTCGGTCGTGTTCTTGTTCGGGGTCGTGCTCGGGTCGGCGCGGCGTCAGATCAGTGCGGCGGCCGTGTTGCCGGATCGGATCGCGCCCTCGATGGTCGCGGGCAGGCCGGTGTCGGTCCAGTCCCCGGCCAGCGCCAGGTTCTTCCACGCGGTCGTGGGGCCGGGCCGCAGCGCGTTCTGCTCGGGCGTCGCCGCGAAGGTGGCGCGCCGCTCGCGCACGATCTGCCAGGCCGGAAGCTCCGTCTCCGTGATGCCGATCACGCGGCGCACCTCGTCCCAGATCGTCTGCGCGAGCTTTTCGCGCGGCTCCTTCATGAAACGATCCGCGTTCGAGGTGGTCACCGACACGCGATCCGGGAACACGAAGATCCACTCCGCCGTGCCGCCGATCACGCCCACCAGGGGCGGCGTTCCGGGTGGCGCCACGGTGCGGAAATGCGTGTTGAGGATCGAGCGGAACTCGGTCGGAGCGGTCAGACCGGGCACCAGCGCGGTCGCGGTCCAGGCCGGCACGGCGAGGATCACGGAGTCGTCGGGGCCGAGGGCGATCGTCTCGTCGCCGAAATCGAGCCCCGTGACGCGGTCGCTATCCGTCACGAGGGCACGCAGCTCGTGCGTCATCGACACCGGGACGTCGCGGGCGCGCAGATGGTCGAGCGCCGGCTCGACGAACACGCTCCCGAGCCCGCCGGTGGCGACCAGCGGCCGGCAATGGACGCCGCCCTTCGCCAGCGTCTCGCGCACGATCGTGCGGGCGAGCGCCGCCGAGGCGACCGGCGGCGCCGTGTTGAGCGCCGCGACCATCAGGGGCTCGATCAGCCGCTCGTAGAGCGCGCCCTTGCACGGGATCACCTCGCCGAGCGGCCGCTCGCCGGGGAACAGCACCTTGGCCAACGCGACGTAGTCGCGCCAGCCGGTGCCGGGCACGCGCTTCTGCTCGTCGAAGATCCACCACGGGATGCGGCCGTTATTGATCTGCAGGCGCCATCCGGTCCGGGTGCGCAGATCGAAGAAATCGAACGCCGCCTCGGCCGGCCCGTGCAGGCGATCGGCGGTGCCGAGGGTCGCGGCATAGTCGAGCGCGGCCGCGTTGGCCGACAGGAGCAGGTGGTTGCCGTTGTCGATGTAGAGGCCGGTCGCCGCGTCGTGATAGGAGCGGCAGCGGCCGCCCGCCTGCTTCGACCCCTCGTGCACCGTGACGCGGCGGCCGGTGCCGGCCAGGCGCACCGCCGCGGCGAGGCCGGCGAGGCCGGCCCCGATGATGTGGACGGCGCCCGCCATCAGACGAACCCGTACTGCAGCACGATCAGGAGCAGCGACAGCTTGTTGACCTTCACGGGCTCGCGCGGCTGATCGAAGCCGCGGGCCGAAAGATCGTCCAGGATCGCGCGATAGACCTTGCCCATGATGCGCGGGGCGCGGACCATCCAGCGCGGCGAGCGGTCCATGATCTCGTCGGCCGCCTCGAAGTGCTTTCGGGCCCGCTCGATCAACGCCTGGCCGATCTGCCCGACGCCCGGATGCGCGGCGACGACGCGCGGCTCGGTGGTGTCGATGCCGGCCTCTTGGAGGAGCTCGCGCGGAAGATAGAGGCGGCCGTTCTCGGCGTCCTCGTCGATGTCGCGCAGGATGTTGACGATCTGCAGGGCGCGGCCGAGGTGATGGGCGAGCTGCTCGCCGTCCGGCTCGCCCATGCCGAAGGCCTTGACCGACAGGCGGCCGACGGCACTCGCGACGCGGTCGCAGTAAAGGTCGAAGGTGGCGAGGTCGGGCGCCCTCATGTCGGCGGCCGCATCCATCTCCATGCCTTCGATGATGGCGACGAAGTCCTCCTTGCGCAGGCCGAAATCGGCGATCGCCTGGGCGAGGCCACGGTGCTGCGGCGCCACCCGGCCGGCATAGACGTCGTCGATCTCGCGCCGCCAGCGCTCCAGCGCGGCGATCCGGTCGGCGCGCGGCGCCTCGGAGTCGGCGATGTCGTCGACATAGCGGCAGAACGAGTAGATCTCGAACATGGCGTCGCGGCGGGCCCGCGGCAGCATGCGCATGGCGAAGTAGAACGAGCTGCCGGCGGCGCGGCGCGACGCGACGGGCTCGGTCTCCTCGGGATGAACGGCGAGCTGGGTCATGGCTGGCGTCGCGGGTTCGCGGGATCGGCCGCGGGCGCGGCCGGAGCGGTGGGCGGGCGCCGGAAGCGCCCCAGAATGCCGTTGACGAGGCCGAGGAGGCCGAGCGCGGCGACCTGGGGCTTGGCGAGATGGACGCGCTCGCACAGCGGGTCGCGCACCTTCAGCATCGCGGTCAGCCGCTCGGCGAGCGTCTGGATCACGGCGACCTCGAGGGCGAGGCGGCGGTCGCGGATCAGCGACGAGAACACCCGGCTCTCGGCGAGCAGGCTGTCGGTGCGTCCTGCGAGGTCGGCGATGCAGGCCTTCAGCGCCGGGTTCGCCTGCGCAGCGCCCAGATCCTCCACGGAAGCGCCGTGGGCCGCGAAGATGTCGCCCGGGATGTAGACGCGGTCGAGCGTCCGGTAATCCTTGGCGCAGTCCTGCAGGTGATTGATGATCTGCAGCGCGGCGCACAAGCGGTCGTTGGCGTTCCACGTGGTGCCGCGCTCGCCGTGCACGTCGAGCACGAATCGGCCGACCGGCATGGCCGAGACGCTGCAGTAGTCGATCAGGTCGTCGAAGTCGGTGTAGCGCCGCTTGGTGACGTCGAGCCGGAACGCGGTGAGAAGGTCGCGGGCGTGGCGCGGCGACAGCGCCCGGTCGGCGAGCGCGACCTTGAGCGCGACACCCTCCGGCTCGCTCGCGCCCTTGCCGAGCAGGCTGCTCTCCAGGCGGTCCAGATAGGCGAGCTTGTCGGCCTCGGTCAGGGTGGGGTGATCGGCGATGTCGTCGGCGACGCGGACGAACTCGTAGAAGGCGAGGATCGCCGGCCGGTGGCGCGGATGCACGATCCACGACGCGACCGGGAAGTTCTCGTCGTGCGATCCCTTGCCGGACCGCAGATCGGCGGCCGTGGTCGTCACGGGCGGATCTCGCACGAGATGATCTCACGAGCCGGCGCCGGGCCGGACGGGCGGCGCACGAAGACGGAGTCGGGGGCGACGTTCGGGATCATGACGCGACCGGCAGGCCCTTGTTGATGAATCGATGCTCGTGCGTGGACCGGCGACTGGCCGACGAGCGGGCCGGGTCACTCGGGCCGGATCTCCTGGGGCAGCGCGCGCGAGCGACAGCGCAATATTCGAGTGCTGCGAGGCGTCCGAAGTTCAAAGCATGCAGGGCCTTGCGAGTCAACGCGCGCGCGGGCCGGAACGATTGTTCCGGCTGCGTTTTCGGCGCCGGGGGTGTATCCGGGACACGCTCCGGCGCGGCTTTCGCGGAACCCGGCGCGAACCGAACCCGGCCGTCGCGACACCGTTCCCGGTGGTCCACCACGGCACCCGGCCGGGCGCCGGCCCGGGCGGGCGCCCGGTGGTCAAGCCGGTTGCCCTCGCGGGCCGCGATGATTAAGCCAGGGGCCGAGATCCCGTCGTCGGACGGCAGGAGCCGGCGCCATGCGGGCGCGGGCGGCCGGGGGCCCGACCGACGGGCATCCGGGGAGAGCCGAGTTGTTGGGCAACACCAAGCACGCCGACGTCGCCAGTGCCGACGTCGGATTTCCCGCACGGCTGGACGCCGTCGCGGCCGAGACCGAGACCCTGCTGGAGCGCCTGCTCGGTGCCGCTCCCGAGGCCGGCGAGAAGGCTCGCCCGGACCGGCTGCTCGCCGCGATGCGCTATGCGAGCCTCGCCGGTGGCAAGCGGTTCCGCCCGTTCCTGGCGGTCGAATCCGCGGCCCTGTTCGGCGGCGACCGCTCGCGCGCCTTGATGGTCGGCGCCGCGGTCGAGCTCGTCCACTGCTACTCCCTGGTGCACGACGACCTCCCCGCCATGGACAACGACGACCTGCGCCGCGGTCGGCCGACAACCCACAAGGCGTTCGACGACGCCACTGCCATCCTGGCGGGTGACGCGCTCCAGACGCTCGCCTTCGACGTGCTGGGCCGGCCCGAGACGCATCCGGACGCGGTGGTGCGCATCGATCTCGTCCTGGCGCTCGCCCGGGCGTCGGGCATCGGCGGCATGGTCGGCGGCCAGATGCTCGATCTCGCGGCCGAAGGGCGCTTCAACGGCAACGTGCCCCAGCCGCTCGACCGCGCCGCGACCGAGACGATGGAATCGATGAAGACCGGGGCGCTGCTGCGCTTCTCCTGCGTCGGCGGGGCGATCGTCGCCGGCGCCGACCGGGATGCCCAGGCGGCGCTCGACCGCTACGGCGTCGCCGTCGGCAAGGCCTTCCAGGTCGCCGACGACCTCCTCGACGCGACCGGCGACGCCGCCACGGTGGGCAAGGCGACCGGCAAGGACGCCGGCCTCCACAAGGCGACCCTGGTGCGGATCATGGGCGTCGACGGCGCCCGCAGGGCCCTCGCCGACCTCGTCGCCGAAGCGGAAGCCGCCGTCGCCGCGTTCGGTCCGAAGGCCGACATCCTTCGCGCCGCCGCCCGCTTCGTCGCCGAACGGAGCCACTGAGGCTGGTTTCACCCTCTCTCTGAGGGGCGGCTTTGCAAAATTGGTCATTCCGGGGGGCGCCGAAGGCGCGAACCCGGAATCCAGCGGCAAATTCCACATCCTGGGCTGGATACCGGGTTCGGCGCTGCGCGCCGCCCCGGAATGACCAAATAATACAAAGTTCCCGCTGGGAAGAGGCGAAGGCTTCGGACACGAACAACTCGCCCTCTGGCTCGTCCGCCATTCGGTGTGCGTATGGCGGGCCTGCCGAGGTGCGGCGGGGCCGTGGCGCCGCCCGCGGCCGGCGTTGTTTCGGACAGCCGAACTCGTGTTCCCGTCAGCGGAAATCGCTCGCTGCAGCGCACCGGCCGTCGCCGCCGGCGGAGGTCTCGCTGCGGTGCCGGATTCGCTTGCACCCCGGTCGTTTGAGCGAGGTCAATGTGCATCGGACACGAAACGTTCATGTGAGGGTCGACAAGAAACCCGAGAGGAAGCGCTCGGTCGTCCTGGTGCCTCGCCGGGTGGGGTGCTTTCCATCAATCCTCGCAGGCGACGTGCCATGTCGAGCCTCCTGGACTCCCGCGGCTTCGAGATCGTCGCCCGGCAAGATTTCTCCGACGTCACCTATCTGCTCGAGGTGCGCCATCCCTTGATGGCGAAAGCCGCGCGCGCCGGGCAGTTCGTGATCGTCATGCTCGACGATCACGGCGAGCGCATCCCGCTCACCATCGCCGACTTCGATCGCGAGCGTGGCACCATCACGCTGGTGATCCAGGCGGTCGGCAAGACCACGCGCGAGATGCAAGACGTCTGCCGGGTCGGCACCTTCCTGCACGCGCTCGCCGGCCCGATGGGCGAGCCGAGCCACATCGGCGGCCAGCACCGCGTCGTCTGCGTCGGCGGCGGCCTCGGGGTGGCGCCGATCTTCCCGCAGGCGCGCGCCTACAAGGAGGCCGGTGCCCACGTGACGGCCGTGGTCGGCTTCCGCACCAAGGATCTGGTCTTCTGGGAGGACAAGTTCCGCGCCTGCTGCGACGAGGTGATCGTCTGCACGGACGACGGCTCGGTCGGCATCAAGGGCAACGTCACCGAAGGCCTGCGCCAAGCGATCGCCGCGCATCCCGACGTCGACGAGGTCGTCGCCATCGGCCCGCCCATCATGATGAAGGCCTGCGCCGAGACGACGCGGCCACACAAGATCAAGACGGTCGTCAGCCTCAACCCGATCATGGTCGACGGCACCGGGATGTGCGGCGGCTGCCGGGTGAAGATCGGCGACGGCATCAAGTTCGCCTGTGTCGACGGGCCGGACTTCGACGCACATCAGGTCGATTTCGACGATCTCATGGTTCGCCTCAAACGCTTCGCCGCCACCGAGAAGGCGGCGCTGGCGAAATACGAGGAGAGCTGCCGCATGGGCCGCGAGCCGGCTGCGTGACGGACGGGATGTGACGAACGCCTGCGAGGGTGCGGGAAACGATGGCGAAGCGAAAGACGATTCGGACGATCCCGCGCGAGCGCGCCGAGGTCGGCGAGCAGGATCCGCAGGTGCGGGTGCAGAATTTCTACGAGGTGACGCTGCGCTTCACGCCGGAGCAGGCGGAGCTCGAGGCGAGCCGCTGCATCGAATGCCCGCGGCCGGCCTGCACGCCGGGCTGCCCGGTCGGCGTCGACATCAAGGGCTTCATCGCCAAGATCGCCGCCAACGATCTGCGCGGCGCCTACGACGTGATCACCCAGACCAACCTCCTGCCCGCCGTGTGCGGTCGCGTCTGCCCGCAGGAGAACCAGTGCGAAGGCGCCTGCGTGGTCGGCAATCAGCTCGCTCCGGTCGCCATCGGCCGGCTGGAGCGTTTCGTCGGCGACACCGCGATCGCTCAGGGCTGGAGCAACGTTCCTTATATCGAGCCGAACGGCTTCAAGGTCGGCATCGTCGGCTCCGGACCGGCCGGCATGGCCTGCGCGGCCGACATGGCGAAGGCCGGCTGCGACGTCACCGTGTTCGAGGCGTTCCACCTGCCCGGCGGCGTGCTGCGCTACGGCATTCCGGACTTCCGTCTGCCCAACAGCGTGGTCGACGCCGAGATCCGCAACCTCGAGAAGCTCGGCGTCAAGTTCGTCTGCAACACGCTGGTCGGCCGCCTGTTCACGATCGAGCAGATGATCGAGGAGATGGGCTTCCACGCCGTCTTCGTCGGCACCGGCGCCGGCTATCCGAGCTTCATGGGCATCCCGGGCGACTCGCTCAACGGCGTTCTCTCGGCCAACGAGCTGCTCACCCGCTGCAACATGATGCAGGCGAAGGACGAGGGCTTCGACACGCCGCTTCCGATCGGCGCCAAGGTCGCCGTGATCGGCGCCGGCAACACCGCCATGGACGCCATGCGGGTGTGCAAGCGGCTCGGCGCCGAGGAGGTGCACTGCATCTATCGCCGCAGCCGCAACGAGGCGCCGGCCCGCATCGAGGAGGTCCACCACGCCGAGCAGGAGGGCATCGCGTTCCACTGGCTCACCGCGCCGGTCGCGATCCTCGACGACGGCAAGGGCGGCGTGCGCGGCATGCGTTGCATCAAGATGGAGCTCGGCGAGCCCGACGCTTCCGGCCGCCGCAAGCCCGTGACCGTGAAGGGCAGCGAGTACGAGTTCGCCTGCGACCTCGTGGTCGTGGCGATCGGCACCAATGCCAACCCGATCATCGGCCAGACCTCGAAGATCGCGCTCGACAAGCGCGGCTACATCGCGACCGACGCCGATCTCGCGACCTCGCTGGCCGGCGTCTACGCGGGCGGCGACATCGTCACCGGCGCCGCGACCGTCATCAAGGCGATGGGGGCCGGCCGCACCGCCGCGCGCAGCATGAAGAAGTATCTCGGCCTGCGCGACACCGAGACCGTCTACGCCGACCCGACGCCCCCCGAAGCCGCGCTGTTCGGCTTCGATCCTGCCGAGCACAACTTCGTTCGCGTGAAAGCCGTATGACGCGCCGACCGCCCGGTCGGCGCTCGCGACCACAGAAGACCGACACACCGGCACACCGACAGGCTGCCTTCAAGAACGAAAAAGAGACTGTCATGAGCGAGACGCTGACCTCCGTGCGCGAGGACGTGACGGCCGACGAGCCGGCGCCGCCGCGCCCCGTCGTCGCCGAGCCGACGGTCACAACGCTCGACGAATGCGTCGTCGAGATCATCAGCGACTCGGGCGAGGGGGCGCAGCGCTGCGGCCAGTCGCTCGGCGCCATCGCGGCCCGCATGGGCAACGGCGTGTGGACGGTCGAGATCATTCCGGCCGAGATCCAGCCGCCGGCCCGCAGCGTCGCGGGCGCCAGCGGCAACCGCATCCGGCTCGGATCGAGCCGCATCGCCAACGGCGGCGACGGCGTCGACATCGTCGTCGCCTTCAACGAGCAGGTGCTGCTCGGCCGCGTGCGGGCCGGCGAGCTGAAGCCCGGCTGCACGATCTTCCTCGAGAGCATGTGGCGCACGCACTCCGATCCGCGCATCGCCGCCGCCTATCGCGAGACCTACGAGGAGCTGGTCGATCGCGGCTTCCTGGTGGTCGAGATCCCGTTCGAGGCGCTGTGCAAGCCGGTGGTGCCGGACGCCCGCCGCGGCAAGAACATGTTCGTGCTCGGGCTCTTGTGCAGCCTGTTCAGCTTCGACCTCAAGCTCGCTCGCGAGCAGGTGCGGCTCACCTTCCGCAAGAAGTCCGACACGGTGATCCGGGCGAACCTGACGCTGCTCGAGGCCGGCGCCGCCTGGGCCGAGGACAATCTCGACGTCAAGTACCGCATCCCGGCGCGGCGCGCGACGGTGCCGCAGATCGTCGTCAACGGCAACACGGCGCTGGCGCTCGGCGTGCTCGCCTCGGGCATGGAAATCTGCGCCATGTACCCGATCACGCCGGCGACCTCGGCCTCGCACTACCTGAGCGAGGTGTTCGAGCGGGTCGGCGGCATCGTCCACCAGGCCGAGGACGAGATCGCCGCCTGCACGTTCGCGATCGGCGCGTCTTACGCGGGCAAGTGCGCCGTCACCATCACGTCGGGGCCCGGATACTCGCTCAAGCAGGAGGCGATCGGGCTCGCCGTGATGGCCGAGATCCCGCTCGTCGTCATCAACGTCCAGCGCGGCGGTCCGTCCACGGGCCAGCCGACCAAGGGCGAGCAGGGCGATCTCCTCACCGCCATCTACGGGAGCCACGGCGACGCCCCGAAGGTCGTGATGGCGGCGTCCACCATCGAGGACTGCTTCTACTCGGTGATCACGGCCCGCAAGATCGCCGAGGCCTTCAACATGGTCGTCGTGGTGCTCTCCGACTCCAACCTCGCGACCTCGCAGCAGCCGTTCCCGCGGCCGAAGTTCGACGAGGCGTGGCTCGCCGCACCGATCGACCAGAGCCCGGTGCCGTTCGGCACCAAGCCCTACGACTGGAATCCCGACACCGGCCTGTTCCGGCGCGTCATCCCGGGTCAGCCGAACGGCATGTACACGGTCACGGGCCTCGCCCACGACCGCGACAGCCGGGTCGCCTACGATCCGGTGATCAACCAGGAATCGATCCGCGCCCGCAGCCTCAAGCTGGCCGCCCTGCAGAAGACCTTGAAGCCGCCGCCGGTGTTCGGCGACCGCACCGGCGATCTCCTGATCGTCGGCTGGGGCTCGACCCGCGGTGCGATCGAAGAGGCGGTCACGCGTGCCCGGGCCGAGGGCCTGAAGGTGTCCTCGACCCACCTGCATTTCCTGCAGCCGCTGCAACCCGGCGTGAAGGAGATCATGCAGGGCTTCGACAAGGTTCTGTGCGTCGAGGCCAACTGGTGCGATCGCCCCGAGGACAAGCTGATCGACGAGAACAACCGCCGCTTCTCGGCGCTCGCCATGATGCTGCGCAGCCGGTTCCTGGTCGATGTCGATTGCTGGGGCGAGGTGATGGGCCAGCCGATCAAGCCCGGCACCATCCACGCGCTCATCCGCGCGCGGCTCGCCTGACGGGAGAACGATCATGTCGATGCCGAAGCACGATTGCCTGGTCCGGCTGGTCGAGGACGATCATCCGCTGGAAGATTACCAGAGCGGCGTTCCGCGCTGGTGCTCCGGCTGCGGCGACAACGCCGTGCTGGCCGCCGTCCAGCGTCTCTGCCGCGACGAGAACCTGCGCCCCGAGAAGCTCGCCTTCGTGTCGGGCATCGGCTGCGCCAGCCGCTTCCCGCACTACATGCGGACCTACGGGTTCCACGGCATCCACGGCCGCGCGCTGCCGATCGCCGAGGGCGTCAAGATGGCGCGGCCGGACCTGCACGTCTTCGTCAACACGGGCGACGGCGACTGCTGCTCGATCGGCGCGGCGCACTGGCTGCACGCGATCCGCTACAACATGAACATGACCGTGATGCTGCACGACAACCACGTCTACGGCCTCACCAAGAAGCAGGTCTCGCCGACCTCGCCGAGGGGCCTGAAGAGCAACACCACGCCGCACGGCGCGTATCTGGACGCCATGAACCCGCTGACCGTGACGCTCGGCGTCACCAACGTGTCGTTCGTCGCCCAGGCCGTCGACTGGATTCCGGAGGCCGTCTACGCCGTGATCCGGGCGGCGTTCCACCACAAGGGCTTCTCGTTCGTGCGCATCATCCAGCGCTGCCCCGAGTTCCTGCCCAACATGTGGGACGCTTGGCTGCGCGATCCGGAGAAGACGCTGCTGCTCAAGCACGACGACGGCATCTCCTTCTCGCCGGGCCTGCAGCGCATCTACAAGAACCGCCAGGTGCACGATCCCTCCGACATCCACAGGGCGCGCGAGATCGCCTCCTGCATCGATCCGGTGCCGGTCGGGATCCTGTTCCGCGACGAGAGCGTGCCCTGCTACGAGGACGTGCGCGAGGCCGGCACGCCGCGCTCGCTCGACATGGTCAAGACCGGGCTCGAGGCCGAGCTCGACAAGTTCACGGTGTGGCCCGACGACGAGCCCGCGGCCCGCATCGCCTGATCACTTCGGAGGCCCGCGACGCGCGGGGACGAGACCCATGGACGCCGACGTCAGGACCCAGCTCGCCTTCCACGTGCTCGGACGCAGCACCGTCGGCACCAGGCCCGCCGACAGCGTCGGGCGGCTGCGGCCGGCGCTGCTCGCCGCCTATGCGGATCCGACGCGCCTGCGGCACGACTACCCGCTGGTGCTGGTGCGCGACGCCGCGCCTGCCGACGTGGTGCAGACGCTGACCGGCCTCGTCGACTCAGCCCTCAAGGCGGTCGCGCCGCGCGGTCCGCAGGGCGAGAAGATGCGCCGCCAGGCGCTGCGCATCGAGCGCGAGATCCGCGCCCGCTCGGCGGCCGGCGGGCTGCTGTCGGCGGTGTGGGACGACGTCGTCGCCGCCCTCGCCGCGACCGACCCGAGCTTCGCCGAGACCGGCGCGGCGGTGCGCGCCGCCATTCGGGTGGACGGCGCGCTGCTCGCCTGCACGGCGCAGACGCCGCTGACCATCGTGCGCCATCTGTGGCGGCTCGAGCAGGAGCGAAAGCTCGCCGGGCTCGCCGAGCGGGTGGAGGGCATCATCCTCAAGCTGACCGACATCCTGGCCGCGGACCTCGCCCGCTCCGAGGCCGGGCGGGCGCCGGACGCGCTCGCCGCCGCGGTCGGCCCCGGGTTCTCCGCGCTGTTCGACTTCTCCACCATGTCGGAGCTGCTCGGCTCGGTCTCGGCCTCCGGCCCGGTGTCGAAGCGGCGCCGCCGCCGCATCGAGCAGGCGCTCGCCGTGCTGGAGGCGCAGCCGCTCCTCAGGGCGCTGCGCAGCCGCGACCGCGTCGCCGAGGAGCAGGCGCTCGCCACCCTGGTGGTGACCGACTGCGCGACGGCGCTCGCCGCCTGGGAGGCCCGGCGTCCCGATCTCGTCGCCCTCGTCCGGGCGATCGCCATCGCCGAATTGGAGATCGACGGGCGCTATCGCGAGGAGGAGCACGATCCGTTCTTCGAGGCGTATTCGGAAGCCGCGCTCGGCCCCAGCGACCTCGCGCTCGGCCCCGATCTCCTGGTCTGCGTCGAGGACGCCGGCGCGCTGCGCCGTGCCGAGGTGCTGGAGCTGCTCGCCGCCGGCGTGCCGGCCAAGGTCGTCGTGCTGACCGGCGACGTGATCGGCGATCCGGGCGTCCAGCACGGCGCGCCGACGCTCGCCGGCACGCGGCTCGCCACCATGGCGACCGGGCTCGACGACGTGTTCGTCCTGCAGACCACCGTGGCGGCGCTCGGCCGTTGCGGCGCGCGCCTCGCCCGCGGGCTCGCCTATGCCGGGCCGACGCTGATCTCGATCTATACGGGTGCAGGACGGGACGGGGGCCGCGACGGCGCCGATCCGGTGGCGCCCTATCTGCGCGCCGCCGCGGCGACGCAGGCGCGTGTGTTCCCGAGCTTCACCTACGATCCGTCCGCCGGTCCGGGGCTCGCCGAGCGCTGGGACGTCGCCGACAATCCGCGTCCCGACGCCGACTGGAGCGTCCACCCGTTCCGCTGCGAGGATGCCAAGCAGCAGCGCATCGTCGGCGAGATCGCCTTCACGGCGGCCGACCTGATCGCCGGCGATCCGCGCCACGCGCATCTGTTCGGCCTGGTCGAGAGCGCGCATTGGAACGACGCCATGGTGCCGGTCGATGTGTGGATCGCCGGGCCGCCGCAGCCGGTCGGCGCCGTGCCCTACGTGCCGGTGGTCGACGACCAGAATCGCCTGTGGCGCGCCGTGGCGAGCGAGCCCGTCATCGCGGCGACCCGGCGCGCCCGCGAGGCGTGGCATCGGCTGCAGGAGCTCGGCGACATCCACAACTCATGGGCCGAGCGGCGCGCGCAGGCCGAGCGCCTCGCCCGCGAGCAGGCCGAGCGCGAGGCCGCCGAGGCGGTGGGCGAGGACGTGGCGGCCGCGCCGCCGTCCCCGGCGCCGGTCGGGACCGTGGCGGCGGTATCGGCCGCCAAGGCCGAGCCCAAGGCGGCCGCGAAGGAGGCTGCGACGCCTGCACCGGAGCCGGCGTCGGCGCCGAGCGGCGAAGCTTATATCGAGACACCGCGCTGCACGAGCTGCAACGCCTGCCTGCAGGTGAACACGCGGCTGTTCGTCTACGACGGCAACAAGCAGGCGACGATCGGCGACCTTTCCGCCGGCACCTACCGCCAGCTCGTCGAGGCGGCCGAGAGCTGCCCGGTCGGCATCATCCACCCCGGCGAGCCGCAGAACCCGAGCGAGCCCGACCTCGACGACCTGCGCAAGCGCGCCGCAGCCTTCGGCTGAATTGTTCGCGCTGCCAGAGCCGTTCTCGGTTGTGATGATCCGGCCCCGATGTCCGCTCGTCCCCGCGAAGCCGGGGACCAAGGGGCCGCAGATCGTGGCGCCCCTGGATTCCCGCTTGCGCCGGCACGAGCGGAGTGTGGGCGAATAGCGAGTGACAACCGTCGAGGCCGGTAAGAGCGTATCGCGTTCGCGTCCCGCGGTGACGATCCGTCGCCGGCCGTTTCCTTGACAGCCCCGCGCCCACGCCCCCACACTCGGTCCGGCTTTGTATGACGAGTAAGCGGCGCGCTTCTTGCATTCAGCGAGGCGCCCGCCGTTCCGGCCGGCCGACCCCGCGATCGCCCCGATCCGGATCGGGTCCGGCACGCCAACCGGAGACCTCGACATGCTCGGATCTCGCCCGTCACGCCGATCGTTCGCCGCCCTCGCTCTCGGTGCGGCCGCCGCCCTCGTCGGCCCGGTGGCGCCGGCCGTCGCCCAGGACACGGTCAACGTCCGCTTCTCGTGGAAGATGAAGGGCGAGTACGGCACGTGCTTCCTGGCGCAGGAGAAGGGGCTGTTCAAGGCGGCGGGCCTCGACGTGAAGCTCGGCGAGGGGGCCGGCGCGCAGGCCGCGCTCGGCGCGCTGATCCAGGGCCAGGAGGACATCGTCGTCCTGCCCGGCGTGTTCGCGCTGAGCGCGATCCAGAAGGGGCTGCCGGTCAAGATCGTCGCGCTCTATCATCCGAAGACGCCGGTGACGCTGATCACCTGGCCGGACAAGCCGGCCAAGACGCCGAAGGATCTGGCCGGCATGACGGTCGCCCACTCGGTGGGCGAGACCGGCACCAGCTATCTCGACGCGTTCCTCCGCCTCAACAAGGTCGATCCGGCCGCGGTCAAGCGCACGCTGATGAACGCACAGGCGCGCGTGCCCGCCTTCATCCAGAAGCAGGTGGACGTGGTGAGCGTCTACCAGACCAACGATCTGCCGATCATCCGCGAGCAGCACAAGGGCGTCGACTTCGTCGTGATGGACATGGTCGAGTACGGCCTCGCCGTGCCCGGCATGGCGCTGGTGACGAGCGACCAGCATCTCGCCAAGAAACCCGACGTGCTCAAGCGTTTCCTGAAGGCCTCGGCCGAGGCCGTGACGGCTGCCAAGGCCGATCCGATGGCCGCCGCCCAGGCCATTCGTAAGAATTGGGCCTCGCCGCCCAGCGAGACCGCGGTGCTGGAGCAGGTCAAGGCGACGGTCGGCGCGATTCCGGTGCCGGCCGGCAAGCCGATCGGCTGGATCGAGGAGAAGACGATCACGGACGCGCTCGAGCTGTTGAAGTCCGCCGGCGAGATCGACGCGCCGAAGCCGGCCGCGACCTTCTACACCAACGCGCTGCTGCAGCCCTGAGCACCGCCACGGGACGAGGGGACACAGCGAGGGCATCGGCGTGACGATCCAGCAGCAACGGCGCAAGCGTCATCTCGTGCGCGCCGTCACCGAGACGGCGGCGGCACCCGTGCTGGCTCTGCTCATCCTGGCCGTGTGGGAGATCGGGGCGCCACTCGCCGGGCTGTCCAGCTTCATCCTGCCGACGCCGACCCAGATTCTCGGACGCATCGTGAGGGACCATGAGCTGATCGCCACCCATGCGGGCGTGACGCTGTTCGAGACGGTGGCGGGCTTCGCCATCGCGGCCGTCACGGGAGTCGGCACGGCGCTGATGATCTTCTACTCGCGGCTGTTCGAGCGGGCCATCTATCCGCTCCTCGTCGCGTTGCAGACCATCCCCAAGGTGGCGTTGGCGCTGCTGCTCGTTCTCTATCTCGGGTACGGTTACGCGCCGAAGCTGTTCCTGTCGTTCCTGCTCGCCTTTTTCCCGGTCGTGATCGCCACCGTGGTGGGGCTCAACAGCCTCGACAAGACGATGGTGAGCCTGGTCCGCTCGATGGGCGCCAACGAGTGGCAGACCTTCGTCAAGGTGCGGCTGCCGGCGGCGCTCCCGAGCCTGTTCGGCGGCCTCAAGGTCGGCATCAGCCTGTCGGTGATCGGGGCCGTGATCGGCGAGTACGTCGCCGCCGAGAAGGGGCTCGGCTACCTGCAGCTCCAGGCGAGCTCGCAGTTCGACACGACGCTGAGCTTCGCCGCCATGATCGTCATCGCGGCGCTCGGCGTCGTCACCTTCTGGAGCCTCGAGGCGCTGGAGAAGCGGGCCGTGTTCCAGCGCGAGGCGGCCCGATGAAGGATCCGACGCCCGCCACCACCCGCCTGCACGGCGTGTCGGTCGCCATCGAGAACGTCACCAAGACCTACGAGCTGCGCGACGGCAGCGACCTCCTGGCCCTCGACCGGGTCGGTCTGTCGATCGCGCCGGGCGCGTTCGTCGCCATCGTCGGCCCGTCCGGCTGCGGCAAGAGCACGCTCTTGTCGCTGGTCGCCGGCCTCGCCCGCTGCTCGACCGGCCGGATCCTGATCGACGGCGAGGAGGTGAAAAGGCCGCACGCGAAAGTCGGCGTCGTGTTCCAGACCGACCTCCTGCTCTACTGGCGCACCGTGATGGACAACATCCTGCTGCCCGTCGAGATCAAGGGCTGGCGCAAGCAGGACTACCGGCCGAAGGCCGAACGATTGCTCGAGCAGGTCGGGCTCGGTGGATTCGCCGAGAAGTATCCGAGCGAGCTGTCGGGCGGCATGCGCCAGCGCACCGCGATCTGTCGCGCGCTCGTCCAGGAGCCCGGGCTCCTCCTGATGGACGAGCCGTTCGGCGCGCTCGACGCGCTCACCCGCGAGCAGATGATCACCGACCTGCAGGCGATGTGGCTGTCGGTCGGCAGCACGGTGCTATTCATCACCCACTCGATCGAGGAGGCCGTGTTTCTCGCCGACCGCGTGCTGGTGATGTCGCCGCGGCCCGGCCGCGTCGACCTCGACCTCACCGTGGCGATCGAGCGGCCGCGGAGCTGGCGCAGCCGCACCGATCCGGTCTTCATCGACCACATGTCGCGAATCCGCGGCATCTTCGAGGCCCGCGGCGTGCTGACGACGGGGTAGACGCTGTGACCGGCTCCGTCACCCTGGGGTGCCCGGCGCAGCCGGGCCACGGCAAGTCGGCTTGCCCTCGTCACAAGCCGATCTCGGGCAAGCCCGAGATCGGGTGGGCGACGGCTCGTGTACGGGGTCGCATCCTTCGAGGCTCGCTGCGCGAGCACCTCAGGATGACGGGGCCCAGTCCGGAGCTCGAATTCCATCCCACGCATCACGCTACTCCACACCGACCCCCATCGAGAGACCTCCCATGAAGGCCGATCTGGTCATCAAGAACGCCCGCGTCGTCGATCACGACGGCGAGTTCTTCGGCGGCGTCGCTGTGACGAGCGGACGCATCGTCCTCACCGGCACGAACGACGCGTTGCCCGATGCCACGCGCACCATCGACGCCGAGGGCCGCGTGCTGATGCCGGGCGTGATCGACCCGCACTGCCATCTCGGCGTCAACTACCCCTATGACGAGGACATGCGCTCGGAGACGGCGGCCGCGGCGAGCGGCGGCGTCACCACGGTGCTCCTCTACATCCGCAACAAGAGCGGCCCCTACGTGCCGTTCTACAAGGAGCGCCGCGCCGTCGGCGAGGCCAACAGCCTGATCGACTTCGGCTTCCATTTCGGCATCCAGCGCGAGGAGCACATCCACGAAATCCCCGACATCGTGCGCGAGACCGGAGTGCGCTCGTTCAAGTGCTATTTCGGCTACGAGCCCGACAATCCGATCGGCATCGTCCCGGCGACCGACGGCTGGGTCTACGCCACCATGCGGCATCTCAAGCAGATCCCCGGCGGCGTGATCAGCGTCCATTGCGAGAACACCGGCATCGCCTCCTGGCTGAAGGACGAGATGAAGGCGACGGGCCGCCAGGATCTCGGCGTCTACAGCGAGTCGCGGCCGGCCTTCTGCGAGGAGGAGACCATCAAGCGGATGATCTTCCTGGCCGAGCGCACGGGTTGTCCGTTGCATCTCGTCCACACCTCGGTGGGGCAGGGGCCGGTGCTGGCGGCGGAGGCGCGCGGCCGCGGCATCGACGTGACGGTGGAGACCTGTCCGCATTATCTCACCCGCACCTGCTACGATCCCGACCTCGACATGAAGGCGAAAATCTCGCCGCCGCTGCGCGACCGCACCGAGCTGGAGGGCCTCTGGCGCGGCGTGCTCGACGGCTCGGTCTACAGCCTCGGCACCGATCACGTGCCCTTCGTGCCGAAGAAGGGTGAGGACATCTGGAAGGAGGTGCCGGGTGTCGTCAGCTTCCCGTGGGAGCTGTCGCTGCTCCTGCATTTCGGCGTGCGTCAGCGCGGCCTGTCGCTGTCGCGGCTCGTGCAGCTCAACGCGTATCATCCGGCCCGCCGTTTCGGCCTGTGGCCGAAGAAGGGCTCGTTGCAGGCGGGCGCCGACGCCGACCTCGTGCTGGTCGACCTCGACGAGGAGCGCACCGTGCACCACACCGGGCACGGCCACTGCATCTACGAGGGCTGGACGCTCAAGGGCTGGCCGGTGCTCACCGTTTCGCGCGGCGACGTGGTCCACGAGAACGGCGCGGTCGTGGAACGCCATGGCCGCGGCCGTTGCGTCATTCGTCCGGACTGAGATGATCACGACGCAGCTTCGGGAGAGATGGGACGACACGGGCCGGGCGACGGGCCCGCCGGTGCCCGAGCGCCTGCTCGCGCCGGTGCGCGCCGCCGCCACGCGCGCGCTCGCCGAAAGGCCGTGGCCGGAGCTTCTGTCCGGCGTCCACAACCCGTTCGGTCGCCACGCCTGCGTCGCCGCCGCCTGGAGCTTTCTCGACGTCGGCGAGAGCGCCGCCGTCGTCGACGCGGTCGAGGCGGTGCTCGGTCCCGACCTCGTGCTGTGGGACAGCGAGATTCTCTCCGACGCTGCCGCGCTTGATGTGGACGAGGCGGCGTGGTGGCCCGTCGCGCCGCTCGCCGGCGCGCTGGTGCTGATCAGTCTCGTCGACGGCATGATGCGGCTCGTCGACATCACGCGGCTCGCGAGCGCGGTTCGCGCGGCGCAGCCCCCGCCCGGGCCGCTCTACGTGCTTCGATTCATGCCGGCGACATCGCGCTACGTTCGCGACCCGCGGGCGCCGCAGAACCGCTGCGGCGCCGAGCGGCGCGTGCTGGTCAACCTCGCGACCCGGCCGCTGTGGCTGGTGCGCGGCCGGGATCACGCCGGCAACGATTTCGCCACCGGCTTTTCGCTGCCCGCCGCGCAGTGGGCCGGCGCATCCTCGCTCGCCACACCATCGAAACCCTGAGCCAAGAGCCGGCATCCCGGCCGAGGAGCCCAAGAATGTCGCTGGACGCCATCGAGATCGAGAGCGCCGCGCTGCTCGTCATCGACATGCAGAACGGCTTTCTGCACGAGAAGGGCACGCTCGGCGTCTCCGGCGTCGATGTCGGCCGACTGAAGAGCATCGTCGGGCCGACCAGGGCGCTGGTGGAAAAATTTCAGGACGCCGGCGTGCCGGTGATCTGGACCGTGCAGGAGCATTTCGCGGTCGATGCGAGCCGGGCGCGAAAGAAGCTCGCGGCCCACACGGCGCGGCGCAAGCAGGTGTCGTGCCTGGCCGGAAGCTGGGACGCCGCGATCGTCGACGAGCTGAAGGATCTCGCCGCGAAGCATCCGACCTTCGTGCTGCGCAAGCACCGCTTCGGCGCCTTTCACGAGACGCGGCTGGAGATCCTTCTGCGCCAGCTCGGCGTGACGACGCTGTTCGTCACCGGCACGACGACGAACGCCTGCGTCGAGACCTCGATCCGCGAGGCCTATCTGCGCGACTACGACGTGGTCGCGGTGACGGACTGCATCTCGGGCGTCGACGCCGTCTGGGAGGAGACGGCCCAGAAGGTGTGGGCGCAGTATTTCTGCGTGCTCGCCGGCGCGGGCGAGGTGAGCGCCTGGATCGACGCCAAGCTGGCGCCGCGGATCGTGTCGTTCGCCCACCTGCTGCTGCAGGTCGCCGACATCGAGGCGTCGCGACGCTTCTATGCGGACCTCGTCGGCTTCACGCCGCGCGTGGCGAAGCCGTTGCCGGACGGGCGGGCCTTCGTGCCCTTCGTGCAGGGGCTGGCGCTCACGTCGGGGGGCGTCGGCGCCCGCCAGATCGACCACATGGCGTTCCAGGTGAAGGACGTGCGCGCCCTCGCGGCGCGCCTCGAGGCGGCCGGCGTGAAATTCGTCCAGCCGCTGCACGACGGCATCTACGGGCTGACCATCTACGTCGCCGACCCGGACGGCACCAAGGTCGAGCTCTTCGAGCCGGGGGTGACGCTGTAGCACCCGCGCTCACCGCTCGTTCGAGCCTCGTGTCCCGGGCGCGGCGCATCGCGCCGTGACCCGGGGCCTAGGAGCGGCGGGCGAGGTGTCGCCGAGGCTCTGCCGCGTCGCCCCTGGATCCCGGCTTTCGCCGGGACACGAGGCCGATGTGACGTTCGCCTCAGCTCGTCTCCTCGACGAACACCTTGTCCCGGCCGGAGCGGATCGCGGGGAGGAGCAGGATCAGCACCACGATCACGGTGAGGATCAGGAAGGCGAGGCTGATCGGGCGCTCGACGAACACGGCCGGGCTGCCGTGCGAGATGAGGAGGGCGCGACGCAGGTTCTCCTCGATCAGCGGCCCGAGGATGAAGCCGAGCAGCAGCGGCGCCGGCTCGCATTGCAGCCGCTGCAGCACGTAGCCGACGAGGCCGAACACGCTCGCGATGATCACGTCGAGCGCATCGTTGCGGATCGAGTAGACGCCGATGCAGCAGATCAACAGGATCGAGGGGTAGAGCAGGCGGTACGGCACGGTGAGGAGCCGCGCCCACACGCCGACCAGCGGCAGGTTGAGGACGACGAGCAGCAGGTTGCCGATCCACATCGAGGCGACCAGCCCCCAGAACAGGCTCGGCTTCTCGGCGATGAGCTGCGGCCCGGCATAGAGGCCGTGCATCATCAGGGCGCCGACCATCAGGGCCATCACCGGGCTCGCCGGCAGGCCGAGCGTGAGGAGCGGGATGAACGCGGTCTGCGAGGCGGAGTTGTTGGCGGCCTCCGGGGCGGCGACGCCCTCGATGGCGCCGCGCCCGAAGCGGTCCGGCTCGCGGGCGATGCGCTTCTCCAAGGCATAGGCCGAGAAGGAGGCGAGCACCGGCCCGCCGCCCGGCAGGATGCCCAGCGCGGCGCCGAGGAACGTGCCGCGCAGCGCCGGCTTGACGATCGTCTTCAAGTCTTGCGGTGCCGGCCACAGACCCTTGTAGTCCTTCACGTACTCGCGCGCCTCCGCGCCGCGGCCGAGATTCGCGATGGTCTCGCCGATGCCGAAGATGCCCATCGCGATGACGGCGAAGTCGATGCCGTCGCCGAACTGCGGCACCCCGAAGGTGAAGCGCGGCAGGCTCGAGTTCACGTCGATGCCCATGGTGCCGAGCAGGATGCCGACGAGAATCATGCCGATCGCCTTGACGACCGAGCCATGTGCCAGGATCACGGCGGCGACGAGGCCGAACACCATCAGCGAGAAGTAGTCGGCCGGGCCGAAGTCGAGCGCGAACTCGGCCAGCGCCGGCGCCGCGAAGGCGATGATGAAGGTCGCGATCGTGCCGGCCATGAAGGACGACAGCGCCGCGGTCGCGAGGGCGAGGCCGGCCTTGCCCTGACGGGCCATCTGATAACCATCGAGCGTCGTGACGACCGAGGACGATTCGCCCGGCAGGTTGACCAGGATGGCCGTGGTCGAGCCGCCATAGGCGGCGCCGTAATAGATCCCGGCCAGCATGATGATGGCCGACTGCGGCTGCAGCGTGAAGGTGACGGGCAGCAGGATCGAGATGGTGGCGACCGGGCCGAGCCCGGGCAGCACGCCGATCGCGGTGCCGAGCAGCACGCCCAGGAACGCGTAGACGAGGTTGACGGGATCGAGCGCGACCGAGAAGCCCAGCGCGAGATTGCTCAGGATGTCCATGGCGGGCTCACCACTTCGGGAACGGATGGAGCGGCAGGCTGAGACCGAGCCAGAACAACAGGGCGATGAAGGCGACGAGCCCGGCGGCGAGCAGGGCGACCTCGACCGGACGGAAGTCGCGGTCGGCGAGCCGTGCCAGCACCACGACGAGGATGCCGCAGATCACGAAGCCGGCCTTCTCGACCAAGAGCCCGAACAGCGCGGTGCCGAGCAGCACGAAGACGAGCGGCCGTAAGGCGATCCCTTCGATGGGCTCGCCCGGCGTGACGAGCGCGCGGCCGAGCAGGATCAGGCCGAGCAGGACGAGCCCGGAGGCGACCAGCAGCGGATAGTAGCCGGGGCCGATGCGCGCCGGCGTGCCGATCGGATAGGTCCAGCCGTACACGATGGCGAACACACCGAGCGAGACGAACAAGAGGCCGGTGACGAGATCGGTCGTGAGACGCAGGCGCACGGGCACCTCCCTGTGTCGCTCGATTTGCGGAACGATCGCGGCGTTCCAGCGTGGGGCTTCCCCCCACCCCCGACCCCTCCGCGCCACTCGCTTCGCGAGCGGGAAGAGGGGAGTCGATGCGCCTCGCACGTCACGGCGCCTGCAAGTCAGGGCGCCTGCAAGTCGCGGCGCCTCGTAGGTGATCGGTCGGGCCGGGGCGCCTGTGCTCCCCTCCTCCCATTCGCTCTTGCGAATGGCGGGGAGGGGTCGGGGGGTGGGGGGAAGGTCTTGCACCGAACTCGCGATCGAAGACCCGAACTGATCAGCCCTGTCACGACGTTCGGTACATTGCCGGTCGGAGTCCGGCCGGCGATCACGACGTGATCAGGTCGACTCGATCAATCCGGCTTGGCGCCGGACTCTGCGATCACCTTGGCCCAGCGCGCTGTGTCCTTCTCGATGAAGGCCTTGAACGCCTCGGGCGACTCGCTCGCTACCGCGGTGACGCCGCCCTCCTGCATGCGCTGCTTGACGGTCGGATCCTGGGTCGCCTTGACGATCGCCTGGAACAGCTTGTCGACGATCGGCTTGGGCGTGCCGGCCGGCACCAGGAAGCCCTGCCACGAGGTGGCGACGATGTCCGGGTAGCCGAGCTCGACGACGGTCGGCACGTCGGGCAACACCGGGCTGCGCTTGGCGTCGGTGATGGCCAGCACCTTGATGCGCCCGGACTTGATGTGCGGCATCGCCGAGGGCAGCGTCACCGACATCACCTCGACATGGCCACCCAGAATGTCGGCGACGGCCGGGCCGGCGCCGCCCTTGTAGGGAACGTGATTCATGTCGAGGCCGGCGGCCTTGCGAAACTGCTCCATCTCCAGCCGGTCGACGCTGCCGCTGCCCGGCGAGGCGAAGTTCACCTTGCCGGGACGCGCCTTGGCGTAGTCGATCAGCTCCTTCATGGTGTTCGGCGGGAACTTCGGGTTGGCGATGAAGACGCTCGGCGTCTCGGAGGCGACCGATACCGGGATGAAGGCCTTGTCGGGCTTCATCGTCATGTCGGTGAACAGCGTCGGGTTGATCGACACGGTGCCGACATTGCCGAAGAACACCGTGTAGCCGTCCGGCGCGCCGCGCGCTGCGACGTCCATGCCGACATTGCCGGCGGCGCCGGCGCGGTTCTCGATCACGATCTGCTGGCCGAGCGCCTGCGACATCGGCGCCTGCAGCAGCCGCATCGCGAAGTCCGACGCGCCGCCGGGCGCGAACGGCACGATCACGCGGATCGGCTGGCTCGGATACTTGGCCGGATCCTCGGCGGCGCGGGCGCCGATGACGGGAGCGAGCGCGACCGTGCAGGTGGTCGCGAGCAGAAGCCCGAAGGCCTTTCGACGGTTCATCATGGTCGTCCTCCGTGTGGCCCTCTGACGGAGCCTCTCGTCTTCTGTCGGCCGGGGCCGGGCGGCATCGTCGTCCGGCGGTCGTCGCGCGTCGCGTCGATCAGGCGTTGAGCTCGGCCGGGTCGAGCGGCAGCGGCACCGCCGCTTTCCGCTTGGCGGAGAGGTCGAGCGCCTTGGTGAGCATCAGGTTGCGGTGCGCCTCGGCGGCCGTGGCGGCGACGGTCGGGATACCGAGCGCCATGCGGTTGAGCCACGACACGGTCTCCTCCGCCATCGGGCCGCGCAGCTCGCCGAGCGCCATGTCGCCGGGCGGATAGCTGCCCATGAAGTCGACGAGGCGCCGCTCGTCGGGATTGTAGCCCTCCGACTGCGGCTTGGTGACGGCGAGGACGATGTCGCGATGGGTGTCGTCGATGGTCAGCACGCCGGTCGTGCCGGCGATGCCGACCTCGAGGCTGTAGACGGCGGCCGGCCAGGTCACCGGCATGGCCCAGGAGATGCTGAGATGATAGACGGTGCCGTCCGAGAACATGATCATTCCGGCGGTCGCGTCGATGCCCTGGTAGAGCGGGCCCAGCACCTTGTCGACCGAGCGGGCGTAGACCTCGGTCGGCGTCTTCTCCTCCAGGCACCACATGCAGATGTCGAGCGCATGCGTGCCGGAGATGACGAGCGGCGAGATGGTCGCGGGGTCGTCGGTGCGCTTGTAGTTGTCGATCGCCACCAGGCGATTCATGAACGCCCGCGAGGTGACGAGCTCGATCTCGCCGAGCGCGCCGGAGCGGCACTTCTCCTTGGTGGCGAGCCAGCGGCGGCGGAACCGCTGGGTGTAGCCGACCACCGCGTCGAGCCCGGCCTTCTCGATCGCGGCCAGCACCTTGGCCGAGGCCGCGAGATCGGTGGCGAGCGGCTTCTCGATCAGCATCGGCAGGCCGCGCTCGACCGCCGCCATGATCGGATCGACGTGCAGGTGCTCGTCGGTGGCGATGATGACGCAGTTCACCTCGGGCCGGGCCAGGAGCTCGCGATGGCTGTCGGTGACGAAGTCGGCGCCGATCTTCTCGGCGACCGAGGCGGCGCGGTTGGGATTGAGCTCGGCGATGCCGATCCACTCGACCGAGGGGTGGCGGGTCGCCACCTCGCCGCGGAACAGGCCGACGCGGCCGGCACCGACGATCGCGAGCCCGAGCTTCTTCGGCGTTCGCCCCTTCATGGTCGCTCCCCGGTTGTTATCGCGTTGTTGTCCGAAGTCATCACGCACTCCCCGGGGGCGTCAACGGCCCGGCTAATCCCGCTTTGCAGAGCTTCCATGTTCAGATGCAGCACTGGGCGGCGTGGGCGGGAGGTCGACGACCGCAATGGGTGGACCGGGCCGACGATGTTGCGTCGCACCAGCGGGCGCGTTTCAGAGCTTTCGCCTCCCGGTGATCGTCGTCCGCGCGGGCGAGGGCTTCGCGTGATTGGTCATCCCGGGCTCGCGGACCTTAAGATCCGCGAGCCCGGGGTCCATACGCCCGGTGTTGGTGTTGCCCGCGGGACAGGGGGTATGGATCCCGGCTCGGCGCTGACGCGCCGCCCCGGGACGACGGAGCGATACTCGCAACGGTTAAGCGAGGCTTCGACCTGGCCCGGCTGCGTCACATCGCGGCGGCGCGGATCAGCAAGGTCGTGCCGGAGGCGATCAGGACCAGATAGAGGATCTTCAGGAACTGATCACGCGACAGGCGCAGCGTGACGTGATGCCCGGCCCAGGTTCCGAGCAGCATGCCGGGCACCAGCAGCAGCGCGAAGACGACGAGCGTACCGTCCGAATAGACGCCGGCGAGCGCGAAGATGATCGCGCGCGTCATCGTCGAGAGGCCGATCAGCGCGCTCTGGGTGGCGCGGATGGCGTCCTTGTCGGCGAGGCGTCGCCCCAGATACATGGCGTAGATGAAGCCGCCGCTGCCGAACATCGCGCTCGCGATGCCGCCGATGCCGCCGAACGGCAGCACCCAGCCGCGCGACAGCCGCGCTTCCGGCGGCCGGGCGAACAGCGCGTGGACGGCGTAGCCGACGACGAAGACGCCGAGCGCCAGCATCATGGGCCGCGGCGGAAGGATCAGGAGAAGCCAGGCCCCGGCCACGCTGCCGACCACCATCAGCGGCACCAATGTGAACAGCTCGTCCTTCGCCACCTTGTCGCCGATGCGGATGCCGTTGACGATCGCGGCGCCGCAGTCCAGCAGGGCGAGCGTCGGCACGATGGCGGCGACCGGCATGGCGTGCGCGAGCACCGGCGCGGCGATCAGCGCGGTGCCGAATCCGGCGATGCCGAAGATCACATAGGCGACCGCGAGCGTCGGCAGCGCGACGGCGATCTGATCGAGCGACGGCAGCGCGTCGAAACCCATCGTCGGTCACCGGGACAGCGTGGCGGAGGGAGCACACCTCTGCCACGACGGGCGGACGGACGCAATCGAGGCCGGCCGGCCGCCGATCGGCCAAGTCATTGTCGAATCGAGAGAAGACCGCATGTGGGGGAGCCCCCTGGTGGCACTGTCGACCACCCGATCCGTGCGGCCCGGGACTGCCCGCCACGCTATTGACGCGGCCCGGACCGGTCCCTATCGTCCGCGCGCCGTCGCCCCAGGGTGTGCGCCGAGCATCGTTTCCCCGAGTCGGACCGTTCCATGCCGCTGAACGATCTCGTCGCGCCGCAAGCGGTCATTCCGGCGCTCAAGGTCAACAACAAGAAGCAAGCGCTCCAGGAACTCGCCGAGCGTGCCGCCGAACTGACCGGGCGCACGGAACGCGAGATCCTCGAGGTGCTCATGCAGCGTGAGCGGCTGGGCTCGACCGCGATCGGCAACGGCATCGCGATTCCGCACGGCAAGCTGCCGCGGCTCGACAAGCTGTTCGGCCTGTTCGCGCGGCTCGATCGGGCGATCGACTTCGAGGCGCTGGACGGCCAGCCCGTCGACCTCGTGTTCCTGCTGCTCGCGCCGGAAAGTGCCGGCGCCGATCATCTCAAGGCGCTGGCCCGCATCGCGCGCATGCTGCGCGAGCCCGAGATCACCCGCATGCTGCGCGATTCGCAGGATCGCGAGGCGCTCTACGCCGTGCTCGCCATGCCGCCGCCGGTGAGCTGAGCCGCCACGCCGTCGCTTGCCGTGCCCCGAAACGACGATGCCCGGCACGTCGGCCGGGCATTTCCGATTCTGATCGTCGCGAAGCCACGCAAGGCGCGCGCCGCGGCGCGCCGGCCGTTCGGCGTCCGTGCACCTCAGTGGACGCTCATCGCTTCGAGCTCGTGGCTCCAGGCGTTGGCGACCGCCGCCTCGCGGCTGTCGGTGATCATGATCGGCGTGCCGTCCGCGGCGTGCAGCGCGAACAGGCGCAGGCCGGGCGCCACCAGGGGCGCCTGTGGGAACAGCGTCGGCAGGTCTTCCGAGCGAATCGCCTTCACGTAGGCGATGCGGCCGTCGCCGAGATGCGCCAGCGCCTCCGCCGAGATGGCCTCGTTTCGGTCGGTCTCGTGGCGATCGGTATTGCGGGGATCGGTGTCGTTGTTCATGGCCCTCGACTCCTTGTGTTCTGGCTTTGCCGAGTCCTGTGCGTGACCGTCAGTCCGTCTGCCTGATGGCGATCGATCGCACCACGCGCGCCGGCTCCGGACGCGCCAGATCGATCGACAAGAGGCCGTTGCTGAGGTCGGCCCCCAATACCTCCATCCCGTCGGCCAGCAGAAAGGTCCGCTGGAACTGACGCGCGGCGATGCCGCGATGCAGATACTGGCGTGTCTTGTCCTCCTGCTGCCGGCCCCGGATCAGGAGCTGGCTCTCCTCGACGGTGACGTCGAGCTGCTCGCGGGTGAAGCCGGCGACGGCGAGCGTGATGCGCAGCCGTTCCGGTTGGCCGTCGGCGCAGGCGATCCGCTCGATGTTGTACGGCGGATAGCCGTCCGCGGCCTTGGACACCCGATCGAGAGCCCGCTCGATCTCGTCGAAGCCGAGCAGGAACGGGCTGGAGAGCGAAGACACACGCGACATGGTCTCAAAGTCCTGTGCAGCGACTTTGGGGAGAGGCCCTTGCGGCGCCCCGTCCGGTCTCGTCAGCCGCTTGGGCCTGCCGGGTCCGGACATCCCAGGATATGGGAATATCTTTTAAGCGTTCAAGAACGCCGACGCTGCAACTGCGAAGGCTCGGCGGAGACCGGCGGGCCCCACCCGGCGCGCAATCCAGCCGCTCCGCCGTTCCCCCTGCCGCGGCCATGCGCGAAGGAGTAGAGCGGACGGGACGGCCACACGGGAGAACGACCATGCGGATCGCGGTGATGGGCTCGGGCGGGCTCGGAGGCTTCTATGGCGGGCGGCTCGCCCGCGGCGGGGCGGACGTCGTGTTCGTCGCCCGCGGGGCGCATCTCGCCGCGCTGCGGAGCCCCGGGCTGACGATCGAGAGCGCCGAGGATCCGTTCACGCTGCCGCACGTGCAGGCGACCGACGACCCGGCCTCGATCGGCCCGGTCGATCTCGTCCTGTTCGCGGTCAAGTTGTGGGACACCGAGGCGGCGGCGCGCGCCATCGCCCCGATCGTCCGGCCGGGGACCGCCGTGGTGTCGCTCCAGAACGGCGTCCAGAAGGACGACATGCTGCGGCCGATCGTCGGCGACGCCGCCCTGATGGGGGCGATCGCCCAGGTCTCGACCACCATCGCGCGGCCCGGCGTCATCGCCCAGACCGGCACCATGCAGCGGCTCGTCTTCGGCGAGTTCGACGGCGCCCGCTCGGAGCGGGCCGAGCGGTTTCTCGCGGCGTGCCTGGCCGGCGGCATCAAGGCCGAGATCTCGACCGACATCACCCGCGAGATATGGCAGAAATTCGTTTTTCTGGTCGGCCTCTCGGCCCTCACCTGCGCGACCCGCTGCCCGATCGGGCCGGTGCGCGAGAACCCCGCGACCCGGGCGATGCTGCTCGGGGTGATGCAGGAGGTGGTGGCGGTCGCCCGCGCCCGCGGGGTCGCGGTGCCGGTGGATTTCCCCGCGGACAGGCTCGCCTTCATCGACACCCTGCCGGCCGGGATGGTCGCCTCGATGTTCCACGACCTCGCCGCCGGCCGCAGGCTCGAGCTGCCCTGGTTGTCGGGCGGGGTGGTCGACCTCGGGGCCGCGGCCGGGGTGCCGACCCCACTCAACCAAGCGGTGCGGGACGTGCTGATTCTCCATGCGGAGGGACGCCCGGGCTGAGCAGCCGGGCGAGGTCCGGGCGAGCTCCTCACCGGCCGCCCTGGGGGCGGACGGTCGAAAGCGTGACCACAACGTGCGGTAGCGCGGTGCCGCCGTCCGATTTCTGCTTCAATCCTGTGGTGCGAAATCTCCGGTTGGTACTTTGGTTCTTTCCGGGGAGGTGGACATCTTGCGCGCCTATTTCGCGTTGACGACCGCGCTGCTCGCCCTCGTGGCACTCGGCGGTCCGGTGACGGCCCAGACGGGCCGGTTCGGCTCGGTCGAGACCATGAAGATCGACGACCAGCCCGGCTTCGTGCCGGAGGACGAGCGCCTCCCGGTGGCCCTGCAGCGCCAGCTGGTGTTCTTCCGGACCACCGAGGCGCCCGGCACCATCATCGTCCACACCTCGGAGCGCTTTCTCTACGTCGTCCAGGGCAACAACCGGGCGCTGCGCTACGGCATCGGGGTCGGCCGCGACGGGTTCCAGTGGCAGGGCCTCAAGACCATCGTCCGCAAGGCCGAGTGGCCGGACTGGACGCCGCCGCCCGAGATGATCGAGCGCCAGCCCTATCTGCCGCGCTTCATGGCCGGCGGCCCCGGCAACCCGATGGGAGCGCGTGCCCTCTACATCGGCGGCACCGTCTATCGCATCCACGGCACCAACCAGCCGCAGACGATCGGCCACGCCGTGTCGTCGGGCTGCTTCCGCCTCGTCAATTCGGACATCGAGGATCTCTACGAGCGCATCCCGGTCGGCACCCGGGTGGTCGTCCGCCAGGCTCCGGAGCTCTGATCCATGACTCAGTTCGCTTCACGCGCCGCCGTCGCGGCGACGATCGCGTTCGCCCTCGGCGCCGCCAGCGTGGCGGCCGGCGAGGCGCAGGCCCAACAGGCGCGAACCCTGAAGGCCGTCAAGGACCGCGGCAGCCTCGTCTGCGGCGTCAGCGAGGGCCTCGCCGGCTTCTCGGTCAAGGACGACAAGGGCCGCTGGACCGGCTTCGACGTCGACTTCTGCCGGGCGCTCGCCGCCGCGATCTTCGACGATCCGGACAAGGTCCGCTTCGTGCCGCTCGATGCCGACAAGCGCTTCGCCGCCCTCGAGGCGGGCGAGATCGACGTGCTGTCGCGCAACTCGACCTGGACGCTCGCCCGCGAGGCGCAGCTCGGCCTCGTCTTCCCGGCGACCACCTATTACGACGGCCAGGGCTTCATGCTGCGCAACAGCGTCGGCGCGCAGTCGCCGCTCGACTTCAAGGACGTGAAGGTCTGCGTGCGCGAGGGCACCACCAATCTGCGCAATGCCGCCGACTACTTCGCCGCCAACGACGTCAAGGCGACGCTGGTGCCGATCGCCGACGCCCGCGGTGTCGTCAAGGCCTACGAGGAGGGTCGCTGCGAGGTGATCACGAGCGACGTCTCGCAGCTCCACGCCGAGCGGGCCGGCCTGAAGACGCCGGCCGATCACGTCATCCTGCCCGACGTGATCTCGAAGGAGCCGCTCGGCCCGGCGGTGCGCCAAGGTGACGACCGGTGGGCGCTGATCGTGAAGTGGGTCCACTTCGCCATGCTGAACGCCGAGGAGGCGGGCGTCACGGCGCAGACGCTCGACCGCGCCAAGACTTCGGAGAAGCCCGAGATCCGCCGGCTGGTCGGCAACGACGGCGATCTCGGCGGCGCGCTCGGTCTCACCAAGGACTGGGTGGTGCGCATCGTGCGGCATGTCGGCACCTACGGCGACGTGTTCGAGCGCAATGTCGGCGTCAAGACGCCGCTCGGCATCCCGCGCGGCCTCAATCACCTGTGGAGCGCCGGCGGGATTCAGTACGCTCCGCCCTTGCAGTAACCCGGCGGTAACGTTTTCGGTCGAGGACACCCGCCGAGTTACCGTCGCGTTCAGCGGGCCCGGATCACGGGCTCGCCCTGCTCTCGCCGCGATCGGGGATCAGGGAAGGGACGGGGAACGGCCGGGCGCCCGCGAGCGCCGCGGCGGCACGCGGGACATGATCACGATGGAGACGAACAGAACGGCGCCGTCGCGCCGGGCTTTTCTGCTCGCGTCGGGTGCGGCGGCCGCCGCGCTGGCGCTCGGCGGCTGTGCCAGCGTCGGCGCCGACGCACCGGTCTACGATGCCTCGGCGCTCGCGACGCAGCCGAGCCTGTTGGTCGCCACCAATCGTCGTGCCGCCAACGGCGCCCAGGCGTCGCCCTGGTTCGGGGCGGAGCGTGGGCCGCTCACCATCGCCAAGGCGCGCCTGCAGCCGCCCGACGGCAGCCGCTTCTCGCTCGCCGCCGTCGGCCTGTCGGACTGGAAGCTCGTCGGCATCGACCGGGTCGGGCAGGTCGACGACCTGTTCCGCGGCGTGCCGACCGGGCGCGATCTCCTCCTCTATGTCCACGGCTACAACACCACCTTCGAGACCGCGGCGCTCGACGCCGTGAAGCTCTCCGACGGCGTCTCGTTCCGCGGCGCCAGCATGCTGTTCTCGTGGCCGTCGCGGGCCAAGCTGCTCGACTACGGCTACGACCGCGAGAGCGTGATGTGGTCGCGCGACTCGCTCGACCGCGTGCTCGATCAGCTGGTCGTCAGCCCGACGGTCGGGCGCATCAACATCGTGGCGCACTCGATCGGCACCATGCTGACGCTGGAGGCGCTGCGCCAGGTCCATGCGCGGCGCGGCGACGATCTCGTCAACCGCATCGGCGCCATCGTGTTCGCCTCGCCCGACATCGACATGGACGTGTTCGTCTCCTCGGTCGGTCGGATCGGCCGGCTCGCCGACAAGATCACGGTGGTGACCGCGACCAACGACCGCGCGCTCGCGGTGTCGCGGATCATCGCCGGCGGTGTGACGCGCGTCGGTGCCGCCGAGAAGGCGCAGCTCGAGGGCGTCGGCATCAGGGTCATCGACGCCTCGGCCAGCGGCTTCGGCGTGATCAATCACGACCTGTTCCTCTCCAACGAGCAGATCCGCGGCGTCATCCGGCGCGCCATCGAGGAGGGAACCTGGGGCAGTGCGCCGGTCGGCAGCGTGCCGGCGCCGGGTGGGCCGGTCTCTGCCGGCCCGGTGTCCGGCGGTGCCTATGGCGGTGGCGCTTATGCGGAGCCGCCGCGACCGGCGGGGCCGGCCGCCTCCCTGCAGCCTTACTGACCGGCGCCGCTCCGCGCCGCCGCGTCGGCCGGGTTCGGTCGGGCGACATCGTGTTGTCGTCGCCGAGAGCGGCCGTTATGGTTCCGTGTCGGCCCGTGATGCCGCGTCCCGCGGCAGGGCACCGCATGGAATGCCGCATGCCACGACCCGTCCGGGCCGCGATTCACTCCCTCGTCGCCATGCTGTTCGCCGTCGCCACGGCCGTGGTGGGCGTCGCTCCGGCCCGCGCCGCCGGCGAGCCGCGCACCGCACTGATCGTCGGCAACGCCGCCTACGGCTTCGCCCCGCTCGCCAACCCGGTCAACGACGCGACCGACGTCGCCGCGGCCCTGCGCCAGTCCGGGTTCGACGTGACGCTCGCCACCAATGCCGATCAGGCCGCCCTACAGGCGGCGGTGAAGCGGTTCACGGACACGCTGAAGGCGCGCGGTGGCGTCGGGATGTTCTTCTTCGCCGGGCACGGCATCCAGGTCGGCGGCGAGAACTACATCGTGCCGGTCATGGCCAAGGCGCCGACCCCGGAGGAGCTGCGCGCCGCCTCGGTCGCCGCCTCCGACGTGGTCGACGCCATGACGGCGGCCGGCAACGCGCTCAACATCGTGGTGCTCGACGCCTGCCGCGACAATCCGCTGCCCGGCACCGGCACCAAGGGCCTGTCGCGCATCGACAGCGGCGCCCGCGTGTTCGTCTCCTTCTCGACCTCGCCCGGCGCCGTGGCGCTCGACGGCGAGGGTCGCAACAGCCCCTACACCAAGCATCTCGCCCGCGCCCTGCTGACCCCCGGCCTCAATCTCGAGGACACGTTCAAGCGCACCCTCAAGGGCGTCTATCAGGAGACGTCGGGCAAGCAGACGCCGTGGCTGTCGTCGTCCTTCTTCGGCGACTTCGTCTTTCGCGAGGCGGCACTGGCTCCCGGCGGCGGCCCCCGGCCGTCGCCTGCGCCGCCGCCCTCTGTCGGACCCGCCCCGGCGCCGCCGCCGGTCGCCGCGCCGCGCGACCAGCGCCCGACGCAAGCGACCATCGCGCCGCAGCTCGCCGGCATTTACCGGGCCGACGGCCGCAATCCCGACGGCAGCCGCTACAAGGGCATGGTGGCGTTGCAGCCGACCGCCGACGGGATGCGCTTCACCTGGTGGATCGGTCGCCAGATCTTCCGTGGAAACGGCGAGTTCGCCGGCCGCATGCTGGTGGTGAACTGGGGCCAGAAGCACCCGGTCGTCTACAGCTTCGGAGCGGGCTCCGGCGCCGTGCTCGACGGCGAATGGGCCGACGGCACCGCGACCGAGCGGCTCGTCCCCTTCGCGCTCGCCGCCCCCGGCCGCATGACGCTGCAGGAGGGGCGCTACCGGGTCGCCGGCCGCAACGCCGACGGCAGCCGCTATTCCGGCACCCTCACCCTGCGGCGCGAGGGCGACCTCTACCGGCTGAACTGGAAGGTCGGATCGAGCTATCAGGGCACCGGCCGGCTCGACGGCAACATCCTCACCGTCGACTGGGGCGCCGCCACCCCGGTCGTCTACGCGCTCGGCAGCGACGGCCGCCTCACCGGCCTGTGGGAGGCCGGCCGCGGCGAGGAAGTTCTGACGCCAGAGTGAGTTTTTTTCTTCTGCGGGGCTCGCTGCAGCGGATGATCGTCGGCTCCGCGCTCGCGGCTACTCCCCCTCGCTGTCCCTCGCCCACAAGCGGGGAGGGAACGCTGAAGCCGCGGCGTCCGACCCGGCGGCCGGCTTCCGGTTTCGTCTCGGCCGTCTTTGCCGGGCCGCAGCCGGCTCCCACCCCCCTTGTGGGGGTGGGGAGGGGGTGAGTCGCGCGCGCCGTGGTCGTCATTTGCGCGGCCCCGCCGCCATCCCGCCCCTTCGTGTGCTATCGCAGCGCCATCGTCGCGCGCCCCCGGAGATCCCGTTGTTCCGCAATCCCGACGTCAACCGGCTGGCCGTGCATGCCGGGCTGCGCCAGCTCGCCTGGGGGCTTGCCGGCATCTTCTTCTTCGCCGTGCTGCTCCGCGCCGGGCTGTCGCCCGCCGGCGCCTTCCTGGCGCTCGCCGCCATGCTGGGGCTGCGGCTCGTCACCCGGCCGGCCGCCTTCGCGCTGATCCGCGGCGCCGGCTTGCGCAACGCCATGCTGGTCGGGTGCGTTCTGTTCGCGGGCCAATTCCCGGTGCTCGCCCTGGTCGATGCCGGCCGGCCCTGGACCATCGCGGCCTATGTGCTCGCCGTGGCGGTCGCCGACGTCGTCTACTGGACCTGCTACCACGCCGTCTTCGCGGCCGCCGGCGACGTCGGCGAGCGCGGCGCCCAGATCGGCGTGCGCACCGTCGTGATGGTTCTGGCCGACACGGTCGCCCCCGTCGTCGGCGGGCTGCTGCTCACCTGGCACGGCTGGGCCGCCTTCGCGGCTGCGACCGTGGTCGCGCTGATCGCCATCGTGCCGTTCCGCGGCGTGAGCGTGCCCGACGTCGCGATCGGCGAGGATCCGGGGCCCGCGCCGTTCCGCGACGGCGTCCGGCTGTTCGCCACCGACGGCTTCGTGATGTGCGGCTTCGCCGTCACCTGGGGCCTGATCATGTTCGAGGCCTTCGATCGCCGCTTCGACGCCTTCGGCGGGCTCCTGGGGGCGGCGGCGCTCGCCGGCGCGGTCGGCGGCCTGGTGCTCGGCCGGCTGATCGACGCCGGGCATGCCGCGCGGGCCGTGTGGCTCAACCTCGCCGCCATGACGGCCGTGGTGCTGCTGCGCGTCGTGCTCGCCGGCAGCCCGACCGGCGTCGTCGTCGCGGCCCTCGCCTCGACGGCACTGTTCGGCCTCTATGTCCCGACCCTGATGACCGCCGTCTACAATGCCGCCAAGACCTCGCCCTGCACGGTGCGGTTCCACTACCGGGCGGAGGCCGGCTGGGATCTCGGCGGGATCGCGGCCTGCCTCGTCACCGCGGCGGCGCTCGCGGCCGGCGTGCCGGCGCGCCCGCTGATGCTGCTCGCGTTGCCGGCGCTGGTCGTCCAGGCGATCCTGCTGCTGCGGCGCTACGCGGTGTCGAAAACGGACGCACCGAACGGTGCGGCGCTCGCGGTGCGCACCGACTGATCTCGACAGCCTCCGGCTTCAGGCGGCGCGGCCGGAGAAGTGCCCGACCGGGCCGTGATGGTGCGGGTCGTGCCGGGCGAGCAGCAGCCGAGCCGCCGCGACGATCCCGCCGACCAGCAGAACCCCGGCGGCGATCAGGGCGCCTTGCGCGATCGTCGCGGCCGAGAACCGGTCGGGATCCTTGATCACCATGAAGACGAAATGGGTGAAGCGCGCGATCAGGAACAGCGCCCCGATGCTGCCGACGAACACGATCAGGCCGCCGACCTGTCCGGGCCTTCGATCCGCGTCCATGCCGAACCTCCAGTCTTCCAACCTCCGGGATCGACCAGGGTGCGCCGGGGCGACCCGCGGACGATCACGATGCTAGGCGTCGCGGCCGGCGTCGCCATCCGGTATTTCCGGGAGGCCTGGAGGGCTTTTTCGAACCGGTGGCATGCCACCTTGAGCCTGCGCCATAATGGAGCGTGATCGAGCGGCGGCCTTCAGGAGACAGCCCATGCACGCGCCCGGATTCTTGGACGGCTTCGACCGGCTGGTCGCCTTCGATGCGGAGACCACCGGAAAGCGCACTCCGGACGTCGGCTTCATCCGCAAGCAGCCGTCGGGATGGCGGGCGCCCGGACTCGTCATCGAGGTCGGCTTCGTCGAGCTTCTCCGCGACGGCGACGGGTGGCGCAAGGGTGAGACCTTCCGCACGCTGGTCAATCCCGACGCGCCGATCGAGCCCGCCGCGATCAAGGTGCACGGCATCAAGCCGGCCGACCTGAAGACGGCGCCGCGCTTCCCGGCGATTCTCGACAAGGTGCGCGACGTCATCGGCACGGCGCCGATCGTCGCCCACGCGGCCGAGAACGAGCGCAGCTTCCTCGACTACGAGTTCGCCCGCGCCAAGGCGATCGCCTGGGGCGAGAGCGCCTATCCGCAGTCGCGCTACGTCTGCACGCAGCGGCTCTACGCCCAGCTCTTTCCGGGCGCGTCGACGTCGCTCACCGCGGTGTGCGACCGCCTCGCCCTCGACGCCAGTGCCCGCGACGACCGCCACGGCGCGCTGCTCGACGCCGACATGACGGCCGACGCGCTGCTGCTGCTCGATACGATGCTGAAGACCGGCGGCACCGCGGCGCCGCGCACCTGGACGTTCGGCGGCTGAGGCGCGGTGCTCGGCGCCGGGCGCGGGCCGGTGCTCTGAACGAGCAGACTCGGGGAGGGCGCGGATGAGACTGCTGGTTCGTCTGGTGCAGCGGCTGCTCGTCGCGTTCGTCGGCGTCGTCACCGTCTGGCTGATCGTCTTCGTGGTGTTCGACACGGCCGACCAGCGGCTGCCCTGGATCGTCGCCGTCGCCGTCACCTACGGGCTCGCCGCCTACGTGATCCTGCCGCGGGCGGTGCGCGGGGCCTTGCGCATTCTCCGCCGTACCAGCATCCCGAGCTTCACCATGACGGTGGACGGGCTGCCCGGCGATCCGGTGAACCTGGTGCTGGTCGGCACCAAGGCGCAGCTGTGCGCCGCCTTCGCGGCGGCCGGCTGGGCCGAGGCCGATCCGCTGTCGCTGTCGAGCTCGTGGCGGATGGTGCAGGCCTTCGTGCTGAACCGGCCCTATCCGACGGCGCCGTTCAGCACCCTGCATCTGTTCGGGCGCGGCCAGGACATCGGCTTCCAGAAGCCGATCGGCGACAGCCCGCGCCAGCGCCATCACGTCCGCTTCTGGGCGCTCGGGATGGATCGCGCCGATGTGTCGCCGACCACGCCGGAATTCTGGCTCGGCACGCCGCCGCCGCCCGCGGGCGACACCGTGATGTGGGTCGGGGCCGCGACCCGTGACACCGGCCTGTCCTTCACCCGGCTGACCTTCCAGGTCACCCACGCGACCGACGACGACACCAATGCCGAGCGCGACCTGATCGTCGCCGAGCTCACCGAGCATCGGGTGATCGCCGACCCGACCTTCGTGCGTGCCGGCGAGACGGTGCCGCCGCGCCGCGTCAACCACTACAAGGCCGACGGCGAGATCACGGTGGCGCGGCTGGAGTGAGGTGCGGTTCGCCGGCCGAACGCCTCCGGGAGATGAGGCGGCTCCCCCGGGGTCGAGGCAACGCGACAGCGCCGCTCGTTCTCCGGCCCGGCCCGGGCCTCACCGCGTTCCGGACGCCGTGGTGTTCTGGGCGGCGAAGTCGCGCAGCACGGCGTTGCCGCGAGCCGTGGCGGCCTTCAGCGCGGCGGCCGGCGTCTTCGCCCCGGCGAGCGCCTGCTCGACCTCCTCCTCGATGATGTCGCGGACCACCACGTAGGAGCCGAGCCGCAGGCCCTTGCGGCCGGCCGCCGGCGGGGCGAGGCCGAGCTGCTTGATGGCGATGTCGGCACCCGGGTTCTTCTCGTAGAAGCCGCTCTTGCGGCTCGTCTCCCAGGCCGCGCGGGTGATCGGCAGATAGCCGGTCGTCTGGTGCCAGCGCGCCTGCACGGCGGGCTGCGACAGATAGGCGAAGAACTTCGCCACGCCCGCGTATTCGGCATCGGTCTTGCCGCGCAGCACCCAGAGGCTGCCGCCGCCGATCAGCGGCGGATGCGGTGCGCCGCGCACGTCCGGCCAATAGGGCAGGGGGCCGAAGCCGACCTTGAAGGTGGCGTTGTTGAGCATCTCGGCGCGCGACGCCGAGGAGCCGAGGAAGATCGCGCAGTCGCGCCCGAGGAACTTCTCCTCGGCCCGCGTGGCGCGCCCGCCATAGACGAAGATGCCCGCCTTCTGCCAGGCGACCAGCGCCTCGAGATGGCGCAGCATCAGCGGGTTGTCGATCGCGAGCGTCGCGTCGAGCCCCTCGAAGCCGTTGCCGCGGCTGGCGAGCGGCAGGCCGTGCACGGCGGAAAAGTTCTCGATGTTGATCCAGGACGGCCAGTCGGTGGTGAAGCCGCAGGCCTGCCCGGCGGCGCGCAGCCTCTTGGCCGCCGCCTCGACCTCCGGCCAGGTCGTCGGCGGCGTCTCCGGATCGAGTCCGGCGGCCTGGAACTTGTCCTTGTTGTAGAAGAGGATCGGCACCGACGAGTTGAACGGGAAGGAGAGCATCTGGCCGCGGCCGTCGGTGTAATAGGCGGCGACGGCCGGAATGTAGGCGGCGGGATCGAACGGTGCCTTCTCCTGGCGCATCAGCTCGTGGACGGCGACGATCGCGTCGCGGCGCGTCATCATCGTCGCGGTGCCGACCTCGGCGATCTGCACGATCGCCGGCTGCTCGCCGATCCGCGTGGCGAACATCGCCGCCATCATGGTCTGGGTGTAGAGGCCCTTGAACACCGGGACGATCCGGTGCTCCGACTGCTGCTCGTTGAAGCCGGCGACGAGGTCTTCCAGCGGATAGGCGAGCTCGCCCGGCATGCCGTGCCAGAACTGGATCTCGGCCGCTGCCGCCGGCCGCGGCGCCGCGAGGGCGGCGGCGAGCAGCAGGCCGGCCGTCACGGTCCGGGCGATGGCCCATCGAATGCGCGTCGGTCGCACTGCACGTCCTCCCCCTCGCGAGGCCGTCGCCGAGCGCGGCCGCTGGACGCCCCCGAGGGGCGGCGCCGCGATCCTACAGGACAGGTGGGCGTTCCCGGAACTCCCCCCGGCCGGCCGGGTCGCCGCGGGCGACCTGCCCAAGATGACGGCATGCTCACGGGTCGCGAAATTGCTACGATCCGGCCTTCCTTCCCGCTCCGCCCCGGATTATTGCGAGCGGACGCGCCGGTCGCCCCGTCAGCAGGACCATTGCCATGCCAGTCGAGCCCGAGTTTCCGCCCCCCGATGCCGTTTCCGCGCCGCCGGTCGCGTCCACGGCCGCCCGGCCGAGCCGACGAACCGTGCTGGCCGGGGTCGCCGCGGCCGGTGCCGTGCTGGCTGCGCCGGCGGTCGTGCGCGCCCAGGCGAAGGCCCTCAAGGTCGCCGTGGTGCTGCCGCGCTCCGGGCTGTTCGCCGCCGCCGGGCAGGCCTGCCACCGTGGCGCCGTCGTCGCCCCGAAGGTGCTGGCCGACCTCGGCGTCACGGTCGAGCTGCTGCATGTCGATTCGGAGTCGAATGTCGACATCGCGCGCACCCAGGCCGAGCGGGCGATCTCGGAAGGCGCGCAATGCGTGGTCGGCGCCTTCGAGTCGGGCGCGACGCTGGCGATCGCCCAGATCTGCGAGCAGCGCAAGGTGCCGCTGATCGTCAACATCGGCTCGGTGCCGCAGCTCACCGAGCAGGGCTACACGTATCTGGTGCGCAACTTCCACACCAACGTGATGGTGGTCTCGAGCGGCCTCAAGCTGATCAAGGATCTGATCGACGCCGCCGGCATCCGGTTCAAGACCGCCGTGTTCGTCCATGCCAACGACACCTTCGGCACGGCGCAGCGCGCCGCCATGGATCGGCTGTTCCCGGCCGCCGGGCTGCCGTTCCCGATCCTCGAATCGATCGCCTACGATCCGAAGGCCCAGGATCTCGCCGTCGAGGTGACGAAGATCCGCGCGCTCGCGCCCGAGCTGGTGATGTCGACGACGCGCTCCTCCGACGCCATCAAGCTGATCCGCGACATGGTGCGCCAGCGCTTCGAGCCGAAGGCGATCATCTCGCCCGGCTCGCCCGGCCTCTACGACGAGGAGTTCTATCAGGCGCTCGGGCCCTTGGCCGACTTCCACATCACCAACCTGCCGTGGGCGAACGCCAAGTCGAGCGTGACGCAGGCGCTCGCCGCGGCGTTCAAGAGCGCCCATCCGTCGAACCGTTTCGAGGTCGACTGCTTCAACGCCGGCTTCACGTTCGAGGCGATCATGATCGCCGCCGATGCCTTCAAGCGCGCCGGCACCAGCGACGGCCCGACCCTGATGAAGGCCGTGAAGGCGACCGACATAGCCGAGCACGTGATGACGGGCGGCCCGATCCGCTTCGACGAGAAGGGTCAGAACAACAACATCCAGGCCGCCGTGGTGCAGAACCGCGGCCGCACGCCCACCGTCGTGCTTCCGGCCGAGTTCGCCGTCGCCGCCCCGGTGCTGCCGATGCCGCCCTGGCAGGGGCGGTCGTGAGAGCAATGCGACGCACGTGCCTCTCTCCGCCCGCGTCCTGAGGTGCTCGGCCGTAGGTCGAGCCTCGAAGGGCGCGGGCGGGCACCGAGGTCGAGCCCGCACCGGATCGGACCACGGCCTGTCCGTGGCCGCATGGTTCGAGACGGCTGCTTCGCAGCCTCCTCACCATGAGGGTGAAGGGTGGAGCGGCCCGCGGTCTCACCGGCCTTGCAGTGTCAGCCGCGTGCCGCCAGCGCCGCTTCGGCGTCGCGGCGGATGCGGGCGACCATCGACTTCAGGCCGTTGGAGCGCTGCGGCGTGAGATGCTCCTTGAGGCCGAGAGTCTCGAAGATGGTGGCCGGCTCGATCGCAAGAATCTCCTTGGCCGGCTTGTCCGAGTAGAGCGAAAACAGGATCGCGATCAGGCCGCGCACGATGTGGGCGTCGCTGTCGCCGACGAAGCTCAGCACCGGTCCGTCGGCACCGTCGGGCCGCACCTGCGTCGTCAGCCACACCTGGCTGGCGCAGCCCTGCACCTTGTTGGCCTCGACATGGTCGGCCTCCGGCAGCGGGGTCAGCGTGCGGCCGAGCTCGATGATGTAGCGGTAGCGGTCGTCCCAGTCGTCGAGCAGCGCGAAGTTGTCGAGGATCTCGTCGAGGGTCATGTCGCGTGGTCTCGCCGTCCAGGCTGATCTTCGGTCGAGCCGCCGACGCGGCCGTTCTCCGCATACATAAGGGGGAACGCGCCGGAAGGGAATTCGCCGTCCGGCGGATGGCGCGCACGCGCGCAAAAACGCGAACGGCGGCCCGCGGGCCGCCGTTCGGTCGTTCCGTGGTGTCCGGCTCAGCCCGGCGGGCGGCCGGCGTCCCGGCGGCCGATCGGCCCGCGCCAGTCCGGCGCGAGGTCGGCCGAGGTCAGCGTGTTCTGCGAGGCCTGCGGCCGCGCGAGGTCGCCCTTGAGGGCGCTGGCGCCGGTCGTGACCGGCGAGCGGTCGGACGAGGAGAGCGTCTCGCTCACCATCTCCATCATGATCTTCGCCCCGGCCTGCGCCTTCTGCCCGACCGCCACCGCGACCTGGGTGCCGATGGCACACACGTCGGGCTGACGGGTGCAGAACTGGCGCAGATCCGCGACCGTCGACGCGGCCGCGGCCGCGGCATCCGCCGCGCTCACCGCCGGCGCGCCGTCGCCTTCGGACGGCCCGCGCGTGACGGTCGGCAACAGCACCGCCACGACGCCGAGCCAGAAGGCCGTGCGCAACAAGAAACCCATTGTCCCTGTCCCTGTGTGCCCCGTCTCCCTCGTCCCGTGTCCCTGTTCATTGTTCCCCGAGGTGGACCGTAGCAGCAGGGCTTTGACGCGCGGTTCGGCGCGACGGTCGCATTCGACGCGAGTTTTAGGACAATTCGAACGATCGCGTTCACCATCGGTCAGCACCTTTCGGGCATCCCGTGCGTCGCTCGTTCAAGGGGTTGGACGATTCGGCGGGGGCGATGGAGAAAACATCGATTTCATCGGCGCTAACGCCGTTCGTTCGCGCGTCTTGACGGACCGTTCACCAATTGACGTCGCGTTCACCATTCAACGTCGCGTTCACCATTCGCGCAGAATGGATCGCGTCGGAACGGGGCTTTGTCGTGTGCGGACGAAACCGCTTCCCCGCGGAGCGGCGACCTTAGTGTTCGTTTAAGGGGGGTCTGACACGATCCCATCGACGCGAAGGGGCGTCCATGTCGGGACGTGCAGTGGGCGACGTGAGCGTTATCGGATCACTCGGACATTACGTGGACGCGCTGGTGCACCCCTCGGTGCAGGCCGACCCGCTGGCGCGGGCCCGGCACCGGGCGTTCATCGCACCGCGGCTGATCGGTAGCCTGACGGCGCTGGTCGCGTTCCCGGCGTGGCTCGCCTGGCGGGGCGCGCCGAGCGCGCTCGAGGTCTTGGTGTTCTGCTGGCTCGCCGCGCCGATTCTCGTCTCCTATTATCTCTCGCGGACCGGGCGCTACGAGAACGCGCATCTGCTCTCGGCGCTGGCGCTCACCGGCGTCGTCACGGTCGTCGCCGCGAAGACCGGCGGCATCGGATCCTTCGCGGCGATCTGGCTCGTCGTGGTGCCGCTCGAGGCGGCGCTGTCGGCGTCGCGCCGCGTCGTCGCACTCGCCTCGACCATGGCGCTCGGCGCCGCCGGCCTGTTGGTCGGCCTGACCGCGTCCGGTCATCTGCCGGCGCAGATCGGCGTCGGCCACGACGCGGGCGCGCTCGCCGCGCTCGGCATCGTCTCGGCCTCGCTCTACGCGACCGGCCTCGCGCTCGGCGCCGAGTCGCTCGCCCGCAAGAGCTTCTGGCTCCTCTACGCCGAGGAGGATCGCTACCGGCTCCTCGCCCGCAACATGACCGACGTGATCACGCGCCACGGCCACAATGGTGCCGTGCTGTTCGTCTCGCCGGCGGCCGAGCCGCTGTTCGGCGCGCGCGCCGCCGAGCTGCGCGGCCACGGGTTGTTCGATCGCGTCCACATCGCCGACCGGCCGGCCTATCTGAACGCGCTCGCCGACGCCGCCGCGCACGGGCTCTCGGGCTCGGTCGAGTTCAGGGTCAGGCGCGATCCCGACGTCGCCGGCGAGCCGGTGCGGTTCATCTGGATCGAGATGCGCTGTCGCCCGCTCGATCGCGCCGTCGCCGGGCCGGAGGGCGCCACGCGCGAGGTGGTCGCGGTGATGCGCGACGTGACGGAGCGTAAGGAGCAGGAGCGCGCCGTCGAGGAGTCGCGCGCCGAGGCGGAGCGCGCCAACTCGGCCAAGAGCCGCTTCCTCGCCACCATGAGCCACGAGCTGCGCACGCCGCTCAACGCCGTGATCGGCTTCTCGGACATGCTGATCAACGAGAAGTCGCTCAAGATCACGCCCGAGCGGCGGCTCGAATACGCACGCCTGATCAACGAGTCCGGCAGCCATCTCCTGTCGGTCGTCAACGACATTCTCGACATGTCGAAGCTGGAGACCGGCGAGTTCGAGATCCGGCCGGAGCCGTTCGCGCTGGCGCCGGTCGTGCGCTCGTGCTGCGATCTCCTGGAGCTCAAGGCGCGCGAGCAGGACATCCGGCTGGAGACCGCGGTCGATCCGACACTGCCCGAGCTCGTCGCCGACAAGCGGGCGATCAAGCAGATCCTGATCAACCTCCTGTCCAACGCGGTGAAGTTCACGGATCGCGGCGGCTGCGTCACGGTCGCGGCCCGGCGCGAGGGTGCCCGGCTCGCCATCACGGTCGAGGACAACGGCATCGGCATCCGCGAGGCCGACCTCGCGCGCTGCGGCGATCCGTTTTTCCAGTCGCGCGATTCCTACGATCGGCCGCATCACGGCACCGGCCTCGGCCTGTCGATCGTCAAGGGCCTGGTCGGCCTGCACGGTGGCGAGATCGGCATGACGAGCCGGCTCGGCGCCGGCACTTGCGTCACGGTTCGAATTCCGCTCGATTGCGATCCCGCCCGCGGCGGCCGGGCGGCGCCGCGCGCCACCGCGACCTCGACGGTGCGGCGTCTGAACCTGCCGGGCGATCCTCCGCCCGAGCCCCTTCCCTCCGACGAGACGAGCGACGAGGCGGCGTTTGCGGTCAAGAAGCGTGCGTGATGGTGTCGACGACGACGTCGACGGGCGGGACGGCGGGGCGCGCGCGGCGCGCGGCCGCGCGGGTGCGATCGCCCTCAAGCTCATGGGGCGGCCGCGTGACACGTTGGCCGCCGCGGCCGCCATCGCGGCCTGCGCCACCGTCGTGATCAACGCGGTGTACATGCAGCCGGGCCCGCATCCGGCGCCGATCTTCGCCCTGAAGACCGAGCGGCCGCGCACCGCCACGGCCCCCGCACCGACGCGCGAGTCCACCGGCACGCTCGCCGTGCTGCCGCGGCCGCGCCCGGCCGATGCGCAGCCGACCGCGAAGGCCGAGCCGGCCGCCGCCACGGCCGCCAAGCCCGCGACGCGGGCTCGCCCCGAGCTCGTCGGAGACATCCAGCGCGAGCTGATGCGGCGCGGCTATTACGACGGCGCCATCGACGGCATCGCGGGCAGCCGCACCGAGGCGGCGATCCGCGACTTCGAGCAGGCGCAGGGGCTGTCGCCGACCGGTGAGCCGACCGACGCCATCCTTAAATCGATCACCCGCTCGCCCGCCAAGCCGAAGCCGGCGGCCGCGCCGGCCCCGCGGCCGGATCCGATCGCCGGGCTTCTGTCCGGGGGCGCACCCGCGTCGGCTTCCGTGCGGACACCGGTCGCGCCCGTCGTGCACGCGAAGGCGACCGGTGGGGCCGTGGCGACGCCGCTCGCGGCCCATCCGGTGGCGCCCGTGACCACGACGAGCCTCGCGGCGCCGCCGGCACTCGCGCCCCCGCAGCCGATCGCCCAGCCGAGGGCGGGCGGCGCGGCGACGGCCGCCGGCACGTCGCAGATCAAGGCCGTGCAACGGGCGCTCGCCGACTACGGCTACGGCCAGGTGCGGCCGACCGGCAGCCACGACAAGGCGACCCACGACGCCATCGCGGCCTTCGAGGAGGCCCGCCGCATGCCGGTCACCGGGCAGGTCAGCGACCGCCTGGTGCGCGAGCTGGTCGCGCTGACCGGGCGGCCGATCGAGTGAGCGGGATCAGCGAGTAGCGAGCAGCGAGTAGCGCGTGGGGATGGCGCCCGCTCGCCCGCTCCTTCACTATTCGCCCCTCGCCATTCGCTATTCGCTCCTTCCGAGGCCGCATGCGTCTGAAATCGGGAATCTGGGTCGCGGCCTATATCCGGCGCTGCGGCGTCGAGGGCGTCTTCGCGGCGGTGCGCCGGCGCGGCGCCGAGGAGGCCGGTGCCGTCTTCGTCATCGTCAACCGGCTGAACGGCACCGCCGACCTCTACGGCCCGGCGCCACAGACCGCGTTCGACGAGGCGATGCCGTTCGACCGCGCCTTCGTCTCGGTCATGACGGAGAGCCCGGTGCCGGAGCGCGACGTCGAGGCGTTCATCGCCAAGGAGAGCCGGTTCGATCCGGACGTCTGGGTGGTCGAGATCGAGGAGCCGTCGGGGCGGCACTTCCTCGATCGCGTGCTGCGCTGATCAGACGCCGGCTTTTCGGGGCGGCCCGACGAGACGATCGGGGACGAGCGCCGGCGCCCCCGTGCCGAATCGGCCGCGGGTCGTCGCCGCGCGCGCCGCGATCGACGGCCCGGGGCGCGCCGGGGCGGCGGTCGGCGCCGCCGGCTCGGCGGTGCGCCAGGCGGCGACCAGCCGCAACGCCGGCGCGAGGCTGATCTCGTCGTAGAGGGCGCTCAGCGCATAGACGCGCCGCACCGAGTGGCCGATCGCCGGGTTGACGAACAGCAGGATGCGCTGGAGCACCGGAGCCGGCACGGCGAGGGCGCGCGCCGCGACCACCAGGGGCTCGCCGCCGAGATCGTTGACGATCCGTTCGGCGAGCGTTCGCGAAATGCCGAGCGCTCGCTCGAGCTCGCGCACGAAGTCACCGGGCCGGCCGCCGAGCACGCTCGTCTCCAGCCGGCGCGCCACCTCATCGCCCGGCGTCGGCCAGGCCCCGGCAACCAAGGGACCGGCGCGGTCGAGCGCGTCCAGGAGGCTGCGGCGGCCGTCCGTGTCGGCATTGAAGAAGTCGCGCACCAGAGCGCGCGCCTCGCTCCGGCCGCGCGTCTCGGGCGGCGGCGGCGCCTCCGCGGGCGCCGGCCGCCCGGCGAGCCGGGCCAGAACCGTCTCGGGCGCGCCCGGATAGGCGGCGAGCGTCTTGGCGACGATGTCGCGAGTCGCCGCGTCGACGGCGTCGATCAGGCGCAGCGACAGCTCGACATACTGACGCTCCTCGTCCGGCGTATGGGTCGGCTTCTGGACATACAGATCGGTGAGGACGCGCAGCAGCGTCGGCTTGACGTCGACGCCATGGCGGGCGAGCCCGACCAGACTGTCCAGTCCCGGAAACAAGGACGACATACGCGAACAAGCCTCGCCGGCGCTCGAAACGACCTTTCCGAGAGCTTAAGACGGGACTCGTTAGCGGAGGCTTAACCCCAACAAGGCGTTAACCTTTTCGCTCGAATGCGAGCGATCGGTGACGACGGGGCGAGGGTCTCCCCGTCATGGCCGGGGTCGTCCCACGGCTGTCCGGCACGGATTGTGCTTGAAGAGGTGCACGGCATTGATTCTGC
>NZ_JBHUIW010000010.1:0-161585 GCF_042682915.1 Rhodoplanes azumiensis
AAGCAGAATCAATGCCGTGCACCTCTTCAAGCACAATCCGTGCCGGACAGCCGTGCGCTCGTCGCGGGCATCCACGCGCTTTCCTTGCAATCGGCCGTGGCAAGAAGGGGATGGCCGGGACGAGCCCGCCATGACGGAGTCATCATCAGATCCCTCCCCGTCGCGCCCGGATCTCGTCCACCAGCCCGTTGCGATAGAACAAGTTATAAGTGTCGAACGGGATGATCCTGCCCTCCGGCGTGACGAAATGGATGCAGGAGCGCTTCACGCCGCCGAGGCAGAAGTCGAAGCGGTCCATGAACGACACGATCGCCACCCGGAAGACGTTCGCGTAGGACAGGCCCTCCGGCACGGTGGCGCGCGGCAGGCAGCACAGGAACTCGGCCAGCCGCTCGGGCGCGTTCATGGCGCCGGACGAGTGTGAGAACAGCTCGACGAACTTCTGCTGAAGCGCCGGCTGCTTCTCGAAGTTGATGGTGTTGGGCACCACGGCGACCAGATCCTCGCGCGACAGCATCGACGTGACGGGCAGGACGCGCGCGCCGTCACGCAAGCCATAGGCGATCGAGATCGTCTCCGGATTGCACGGCAGCGGGATCATGTCGTCCTCGCCGAACACGCCGGACTCCTCGATCACGCGCCGCCGGATCTCGGACAGAACGATGCGGTTCTGTTTGGCGTCGAAGCCCTCGTTGCGGCCGGTGTCCTGCACGGGCTGGAACGTCACGCCGCGCACGCAGCCCCAGGTCAGCGCGTGCTGCACGATCGTGCCGATCTCGTGATCGTTGACGCCGCGCTTCACGGTGACGACCAGCGTCGTCGAGATCCCGTGCCGTTCGAGGTTCTCCAACGCCTGCTGGCGGATGCGGCGCAGATCGGCGCCGCGCAGGTCCATCAGGGCGTCGCGGTCGAGCGAATCGAACTGCAGGTAGACCTCGAGCCCGCGCCTGCGCTCCGCGAGGCGCGCGCAGAAGTCCGGGTTCTGCGCGAGCACCAGCCCGTTGGTGTTGATCATCACGTGGCGGATCGGCCGCGCCCGCGCCGCGTCGAGAATCGCGAAGAACTCCGGATGCAGGGTCGGCTCGCCGCCGGAGATCTGCAACAGGTCCGGCTCACCCTCGCTCGCGACCAGCGCGTCGAGCATGCGCTCGACGGTGCCGAGCGGCAGATGCGTCGTGTGCTGCGGTGACGATTCGGCGAAGCACACCGGGCAGGTGAGATTGCAGTGCCGGTTGATCTCGATCAGGGCCAGGCAGGAGTGCTGCTCGTGATCAGGACACAGGCCGCAGTCCCAAGGGCAGCCGAGCGACGTGCGGCTCTAGAAGGCGAGCGGCGTGTCGCCCGGCTTGATATAGTCCTTGCAACGCCGCCAATAGGCCGCGTCGGTGGAGATCAGGGTCGACTGGACGCCGTGCGCCTTGCAGCGCTTCTCGTACCAGACCTCGTTCTCGACGATCTGGATCTTGGCCGGCACCAGCTCCAGGCAGATCTCGCACAGCGACGTGGTCTGGCCCCAGAAGACGTAGGGCCGCGATCTCCGCACCGTGGCGGTCATGCGCCTCTCCGGATCGGCTCGCCGTGATCGGCCGGCGCGGTCGCCAGCATGAAGCCCGCCCAGACCACGAGGGCGACGGACAGGAGATGGAACACCGTGAACGGGCCGAGAATCGTGCCATAGGGCTTGAGAAATTCCCAGACGAAACGCTGCAACCCGTAGACTCCGACCGCCAGATAGAACCCTTGGTCGATCCAGAACGCCCTTCGGTTCAGGACATTGATCACGTAGACGCCCGCGAAGGCCGCCATGGCGGCGCTCTCGTAGAGCTGTACCGGATGGCGCGGGATGCCGTCGCCGAAGTCGTGCGCCCAGGGCACGGTCGTCGGCGTGCCGTGGGTGAAGTCCTCGATTCCGGCGAGATGGCAGCCGATCCGGCCGACCGCGACGCCGACGGCGAGCGGCAGGGCGAAGCGGGCGCCGGTGCGGAGCGTGACACCGGTCGCCTGCTTGTAGAGCTCGACGCCGAGGATCGCCCCGGCGATGGCGCCCTCGATCGAGCGGGCGACCGCCGGGACGCCCGAGACGATCATGTTGAGCGTGCCGAACAGCACCGCGCCGGTCCCGGCGCCGAGCACCAGGGCGGCGACATAGCCGAGCTCGGTGGTGACGGGCGGGAAGGCGATCTTCTCCACCCGGGTCAGCCACAGCGCAGCCAGCGCCGCGGCGGCCCACGCGAAGACGTCGAAGAGCATGTGAAGGGCGAAGCCGGACATGGGGACTGTCGTATCGGGCTGCGACCCGTCGTGCCAGCGTACCTTAAATCGGCGCCGTCATCCTGAGCAACCGTTGGTCCGACCGGTCTGATGGTGGCGCGAGCGGGCCTCCGGTTGCGTTCGCCCGACGGTGAGAGAGGCGGTTCGATGTCCGATGAACGTCTCGAATTCGTTGAAGCGGCTCTGACCGGCCTCCTTGCTCTCGTCTGGCCGATACAGTTCGCACCTCGAGCCGAAGGACCGCGCTCGCGAGACGAAACTTGCAGGCGCAAGATTCAGCGGCGTCTCGTTTTTGATTCGTAATACGGAAAGCCGATTTTCAGTCGACCCCGGCAGATGCCTCCAAAAATCCGTGACGGGGCTGTCCATAAATCTTTGTTCCAAGGCGTGGCATTCATAAGCGCTGCGATCGTCTATAGCGCATATTCCGAATGCATTTTTCTGATACCGCGAGACGAGCATCGGAATCGATCGGATCTTGAAAACGCTGCCCTGCACGTTCGCTCTCGGCGAGTTTCTTCAGCTCGTCGAGGTCGAATGAAATGCACGACGGATGATGTTTATCGATCCATGTCGATCGACGAACATTTCGGCCATGATCGAGATCACAAACCCAAGTCTCGTTGCATCCGACGGGCCGAGCTCCCGTCGACGAACCAATGCGCCAGGGTCGGTCAACATCAGGCTCGGAGCTGGCTCGCCGCGCTCGAGGATCCGCGGAACAATCATAGGCGGGACGCCCTGTCTGCAATGCGGACAAAATGCCGATCGTTCCGGAGCGGGTGTGCTGTAATGTAAGGATTAGCTTTAGCGGTTCTGACGCGCCGCAATGAGGCGTGGTGGAATTATTCCAAGAGCCTACGCCGCCAGATCCGCCACCACGGCGTCGAGGACCGGGAAGCCGGAGCGGGTGACCCGCAGGCGGCCGTTCGGCATCGTCTCGACGAAGCCGTAGGACATCAGGTCGGCGATGCGGGCCGGGTCGAGCGGGCGGCCGGCGAGCTTTTCGAAGCGCCGGGGGTCGATGCCTTCGGCGAGCCGCAGCCCCATCAGCAGGAACTCGTCGGCCTGCTCGGGCCGCGTCACCACCTCGTCGATCACCAGGCCGTGCCCCTCGGCCTCGACCTTGGCGAGCCACGCCTCGGGTCGCTTCTCGGTCGCCGTGGCGACGCGGCCACCGGCGGCATCGACGAGGCGGCCGTGGGCGCCGGGCCCGATCCCGGCATACTCGCCGTAGCGCCAGTAGACGAGGTTGTGGCGGCACTCGGCGCCCGGTCGGGCGTGGTTCGACACCTCGTAGGCCGGCAAGCCGGCGGCGCCGCAGACCTCCTGGGTGACGTCGAACAGATGCCGGGCCACCGTGTCGCCCGGCACGGCGAGCGTGCCGGCCCGCTCCAGCGCCTCGAACGGCGTGTCGGGCTCGATGGTGAGCTGGTAGAGCGACAGATGCTCGGCCGCCTCGGCGATAGCGCGGCGCAGCTCGGTCGCCCACGCCGCCACGCCCTGGCCGGGCCGCGCATAGATCAGGTCGAACGAATACCGGTCGAAGATGCTTCGCGCGGTGGCGACCGCCGCCATCGCCTCGGCGGCCGTGTGGAGGCGCCCGAGCGCCTTCAATGAATCATCATCCAGCGCCTGGACGCCGAGTGACACGCGATTCACGCCGGCCGTCCGGAACCCGCGGAACCGCTCCGCCTCGACCGAGGTCGGGTTCGCCTCGAGCGAGATCTCGGCGTCGGGCGCGACGGTCCAGTGCTTCGCGATGGCGTCGAGAACGGCGCCGACCGTCTCGGGCCGCATCAGCGACGGCGTGCCGCCGCCGAAGAAGATGGTCGACACGGTGCGTCGCCCGATCCGCGTCGCCGTGGTGGCGATCTCGGTCGCGAAGGCGCGGGCGAAGCGGTCCTGCTCGACGGCGACGTGGCGGACGTGGCTGTTGAAGTCGCAGTACGGGCACTTCGACAGGCAGAACGGCCAGTGGACATAGACCCCGAACGGCACCTCCTCGCGGGGCTCGGTCAGGCGATCCGGCACGACACGCTCCATGAGGTCAGCGTCGCTCAAGGCACGCCTCCGCCAGCATCACGAAGGCGCGCGCCCGGTGCGAGAGGCCTTTTCCGCGCGGCGGCAGGCCGTGCTTCTCCTCGGCCGGCATCTCGCCGAAGGTGCGGTCGTGGCCGTCGGGCAAGAACATCGGATCGTAACCGAAGCCCAGCGTCCCTCGCGGCGGCCAGACCAGAACCCCGTCGACACGCGCGAGAAAATCCTCGCGGTGACCGTCCGGCCAGGCGAGGCACAGGGCCGAGACGAAATGGGCGCGGCGCTGCGCGGGCGCGGTGGCGCCGCACGCCACGAGCTTGTCGTGGATGTCGGCCATCGCGCGGGGGAAGTTCTTGTCGGGGCCGGCCCAGCGGGCCGAGTGGATGCCGGGCGCGCCGTCGAGCGCGTCGACCACGAGGCCCGAGTCGTCCGAGAAGGCCGGCAGGCCGGTCGCGGCGGCGGCCGCCGCCGCCTTGATGTGGGCGTTCTCGACGAAGGTGGTGCCGGTCTCGTCCGGCTCGGGCAGGCCGAGCTCGCCGGCCGACACGGCCTCGATTCCGTAGGGCGCCAAGAGCTCGCGCATCTCGCGCAGCTTGCCGGCATTATGGGTCGCGACGACCAGCCGGCCGGTCAGCACACGATGCGTCGTCCCGCTCATCGGACGTCCGGCGATCTGTTCGGCGTCGTTCCGGGGCGCACCGAAGGTGCGAACCCGGAATCCAGCCAGGAACACCGAATCCGCGGCTGGATTCCGGGTGCGGCGCGGTGCGCCGCCCCGGAATGACCGACCCGGATATCCGCCCGATCCGATCTCACATCACCGCCATTTTCTGCAGCTCCACCAGCCGGCCGACGCCCTTGCGGGCGAGCGCCAGAAGGGCGAGGAACTGGGCCTCGCTGAACGGCTCGCGCTCGGCCGTGCCCTGGATCTCGACGATCCCACCCTTGCCGGTGAGGACGAAGTTGGCGTCGGTGTCGGCCTGCGAGTCCTCGGCGTAGTCGAGGTCGAGCACGGCGAGCCCGTTGTGGACGCCGCACGACACCGCGGCGACGTGATCGCGTAAGACCTCGCCGCGCAGCATGTCGCGCGCCTTCATCCAGGCGAGGCAGTCGTGCAGGGCCACCCAGGCGCCCGTGATCGAGGCCGTGCGGGTGCCGCCGTCGGCCTGGATGACGTCGCAGTCGACCGTGATCTGGCGCTCGCCGAGCGCCTCGAGGTCGACGACGGCGCGGAGCGACCGGCCGATCAGCCGCTGGATCTCGACGGTGCGGCCCGACTGCTTGCCGGCCGACGACTCGCGTCTCGTGCGCTCCGAGGTGGCGCGCGGCAGCATGCCGTACTCGGCCGTCACCCAGCCGCGCGCCTGGCCCTTCAGCCACGGCGGCAGGCGATCCTCGAGCGTGGCGGTGACCAGCACATGGGTGTCGCCGAACTTCACGAAGCAGGAGCCCTCGGCATATTTCACCACGGCGCGTTCGAGCGAGACGGCACGCAGCTCGTCGGGCTGGCGGTGGCTCGGACGCATGGACGGCTCCTCGGGCGAAGCGACGGAACGGACGGCGAGGTCGCCGGGGACGGGGTCGCTGTGGGCATGGCGCGACCGGCCGCGCGGAGAAGGCCGCGGGCGAAGCGATCGCGGCTCGCTTTTAGGTCGCCGGGCCCCGGGCGGCAAGGGCCGGCTGTCCGCGGTCCCTGGTGGCGATCGCCCGGCGGCTTGCGCTCGACCCGGCCGAGGGACAAATCTGGGGGCCGAACCCGTCAGCCCCGAGCCGAGCACCGTGTCCCAGGACGTTCCGATCGGCGCCAGCCCCAGCCTGGTCCAGCTCAACGAGCGCTCCCGCGAGATTTTTCGCGGGATCGTCGACAGCTATCTCGCCACCGGCGAGCCGGTGGGGTCGCGCAACCTCGCCCGGCTCATCCCGATGACGCTGTCGCCCGCCTCGGTGCGCAACGTCATGCAGGATCTCGAGCAGGCCGGGCTGATCTATGCCCCGCACACCTCGGCCGGCCGGCTGCCGACCGAGTTCGGCCTGCGCTTCTTCGTCGACGCGCTGATGCAGGTCGGTGACCTGCCGGAGGACGAGCGCCGCACGATCGAGGCCCAGGTGGCGGGCGCCGGCCGCTCCATGGAGGGGGTGCTGACCGAGGCGTCGGCCATGCTGTCCGGCCTCACCCGGGCCGCCGGCGTGGTGCTGACCACCAAGTCGAACGCCCGCCTCAAGCACATCGAGTTCGTCCGGCTGGAGCCGACCCGCGCCCTGGTCGTGCTGGTCGCCGAGGACGGCCAGGTGGAGAACCGCATCCTCGATCTGCCGGCCGGCTTGCCGAGCTCCGCCCTGGTCGAGGCGACCAACTTCCTCAACCGCCACATCCGCGGCCAAACGCTCCAGGATGCCCGCGCGGCGCTCGAGCAGGGGCTCGCCGCCGGCCGGGCCGAGCTCGATGCGCTGACCCAGAAGATCGTCGCGGCCGGGCTCGCGAGCTGGTCGGGTGGCGACGGCGACGACCGCAAGCTGATCGTGCGCGGCCATGCGCATCTCTTGGAGGATCTGCACGCGCTCGAGGATCTCGAGCGGGTGCGCCAGCTGTTCGACGAGCTGGAGACCCAGCGCGGCCTCGTCGACCTGCTCGGCCGGGCCGAATCGGCCGAAGGGGTGCGCATCTTCATCGGCTCGGAGAACAAGCTGTTCTCGCTGTCGGGCTCGTCGACCATCATCGCGCCCTATCGCGACGGCACCGGGCGCATCGTCGGCGTCATCGGGGTGATCGGCCCGACCCGGCTCAACTACGCCCGTGTCGTTCCGATGGTCGACTACACGGCCCGGGTGATCGGCCGGATGCTCGGGGGGTGAGCCGCCGCGCCGGCGCTCCGCCGGTTGCGCGGCCTGCGGCCGAACTGCTTGATTTCCCGGCGCGGCCGCCCGATATGCGAGGACGAAACCGGATCAACGGACAGACGGACGGACCGCCATGACCGACGACAAGGCCGGCGCCGCGCCCGCCCACGAGGCGACGAGCGCGAGCGCCCCGGATACCGCTGCGGCCAGCGCCGCCTACGCCGCGACGGCGGCACACGCCGAGGCCGCGGCCGGTTCGCAAACTCCTCCCGGGCAAACGCCTCCCGGGCAAGACCCGGCCGGGCAAGACCCCGGCGCAGACCTCGCGGCGCTGGCCAAGGAGGCCGCCGAGCACAAGGACCGGCTGCTGCGCACGCTCGCCGAGATGGAGAATCTGCGCCGGCGCACCGAGCGCGAGGTCGCCGATGCGCGGACCTACGGGATCTCGGGCTTCGCCCGCGACATGCTCGGCGTCGCCGACAATCTCCGCCGGGCCTTGGAGGCGGTGGGCGCGGAGAACCGCGATGCGCTGCCGGCGCCGCTGAAGAGCTTCCTCGAAGGCGTCGAGCTGACCGAGCGCGAGCTCCTGAAGGCCTTCGAGCGCAACGGGGTGAAGCGGTTCGACCCGCAGGGCCAGAGGTTCGACCCCAACGTCCACCAGGCCATGTTCGAGATCCCGGACGCGACGACGCCGAACGGCACCGTCGTCCAGGTGGTCCAAGCCGGCTACATGATCGGCGAGCGGGTGCTGCGCCCGGCCCTGGTCGGCGTGTCGAAGGGCGGCCCGAAGGTCGCGCCCGGCGCCGCGGCCGGTGAGCCGGCCGCTCCGGCCGCCGGCGAGGGTGTGCGGCCCGGCGGCACCGCGGCCTGATCGGGCGGGCGTTTCGCCACACGGCGCCGAGCGTCGCTCGGTTCGGCGCCGCCGTCGTCCTCGGCCGCGCGCGCAGTCAGCCGCGCGGATTGACCCCGTCGCGCACGGCGCGGAAGCGCGGGAAGGCGGTCGACCAGGCGTCGTCGCGGGCGACGCCGAGGATCCGCAGATAGGCGCCGGAGCCGAACCGGATCCACTGCACGAGCTTGATCGGCGTGTCGGTCTTCGGATCCTTGCCCTCGGCCATCACCTGATGGGTGTTGGGGCTGCCGCCGCCGAGCCGCAGCATCTCGGCGCCGACCACCCGCAGATCCTTGTAGCCGCCGAAGCCGGCCAGGAGGTTGCGGGCGAAGGTGTCGCGCGCCGCCGTCTCCTCCGGGCCGCCGCGGCCGACCGAGACCAGCATCATCGGCTGCTCGGCGACGTCGAACGTGTCCTTCGGACCCTCGGTCAGCACCGCGCCGGCGCCGCCGATCACCCGCACGGGCCGCATCCCGGACAACTCGTCGAGCCGGATCGGCAGCAGGCTCATCTGCTCGTCGATCGGCACCGTGTCGCGCCGCGCGACCGAGGCCAGCATGGTGCGCACCGTGGCGTCCGGATAGGTCTTGGCGGCCTCCTCCGGCACCTGGACGACGACCAGGGCGGTGGCCTCGCCGGCGGGCGCCAGCAGGATCCATTTGCGGACCTTCTTGCCCTCCGCGTCCTGCCGTCCCGCCACCAGCGTGCCCTGGCCGCCGGCCGGGAAGCTCTCGCGGGTCTCCTCGACGATGCCCTGCTTCTTGAGGCGGTCGCGGGCGATCTGTTTGGCCGTGTCGGCGAGGCTCTGGCCCGTCACCTCGAGCATCAGCACCGAGGCGCCGGTGTCGTCGTCCTCGAAGCCCGGGAACTTGTCGCTCGCCTTCAGTCCGGCGGTCGGGACGAGGCCGAGCTTGGTGCCGGGCGGATAGACCGGTTCCGCGGCCCGGGCGGGGCCGCCGAGCCCGAGCACGGCGGCGGCGAGAAGCCCGAGCAGGCCGAGCAGGCCGAGCCGCCTGCGGCGGCCGCGGGTGTGGCTCGGATCGGGGTCCGGCAAACGATGCGCGCGCGGGCGACGCTCTTCGATCATGACGCTTCCCTCGTCCGGCGCGGCGACCGCCGCCCGGGTCGGGAACAGATGTCAGCGCAATGCGGCGCGGTTCGGGCAGGCCGGCGGATGCCGGAGGTGCCGATCAGGCCTGGGCCGTCGGCGCGCGGCGCCGCCGCGGGCCGACGGCGCCGGGCGGCACGGGGCCGGCCGGATGCGGGGCGTCGGGCGCCGAGCCGTTCGGGGCCGAAGCGTTCGTCGCCAGATCGTAGCGGCGGCCGTTCGGCATCACCAGATAACGCGACACCACCCGCAGCGTGCCGTGGCGATCGGGCTCGCCCTCGACGACCAGGCGGGTGCCGACCGGAAACCGGCGGGGCAGGCGCTGTTTCGGCGTCATGGCGACCTCCGCGACAGATGAACGCGACCGGGCAGGAGCACGCGATCCGGCAGGTGAACGTGGTGCAACAGAGGAACGGGAGAGCGGACGACGGGGTCGGCGCGTCCGTGCCGCGAGGCCCGGGTCGGTGCGCCGCCGATCCGACCGAAACGCCAGCCTGCCCCGCGACCGGGACGCGATGGCCGACTTCGCAGCGGACCTTCCGGCATGCTAGGAAGATGTCATGACAGAGGCATGTCGCCGATGAACGCCACCCTGACCACGCCCGAGAGCCGCCTCGCCGAGAGTCGGACGCCGGACCTGACCGTCGTGATGGCGGACATCGGGCGGCGCGCCCGTGCGGCTGCCCAGGTGATCGCTCTGGCGAGCCCGATCGACAAGACCGAGGCGCTGGTCGCCATGGCCGAGGCGCTGCGCGCCGCGGCCCCCGAGATCCTGGCCGCCAATGCCGAGGACGTCAGCGAGGCGCGCAGTCGTAGCGCCACGGCGGCGCTGATCGATCGCTTGAAGCTCGACGAGAAGCGCGTCGCCGCGATGGCCGAGGGGATCGAGGTGGTCGCCGCGCTCGCCGACCCGGTCGGCGCCGTCATGGACGCGTGGACGCGGCCGAACGGCATGGCGATCGAGCGCGTGCGGGTGCCGCTCGGCGTCGTCGGCGTCATCTACGAGAGCCGCCCGAACGTGACGGCCGACGCCGGCGCGCTGTGCCTGAAGGCCGGCAACGCCGTGATCCTGCGCGGCGGCTCCGACAGCTTCCGCTCCTCGCGTGCCATCCATGCGGCCCTGGTCGAGGGGCTGCAGGCCGCCGAGATGCCCGCGGACGCGATCCAGCTGGTGCCGACCCGCGACCGCGCCGCGGTCGGGCTGATGCTCGGCGGCCTCGACGGCAACATCGACGTGATCGTGCCGCGCGGCGGCAAGGATCTGGTCGCCCGTGTCCAGGCCGAGGCGCGCGTCCCGGTGTTCTCGCATCTCGACGGCAACTGCCACGTCTATGTCGACGCCGGCGCCGATCTCGCGATGGCGAAGACGATCCTGATGAACGCCAAGTTGCGGCGCACCGGCGTGTGCGGGGCGGCCGAGACCCTGCTGGTCGACCGCGCCGTCGCCGCGACCCATCTGGCGCCGCTGGTGACCATGTTGCTCGACGCCGGCTGCGAGGTGCGGGGCGACGAGGCGACCCGGGCCGTCGATGCGCGGGTGAAGGCGGCGACCGAGGCCGACTGGGCGACCGAGTATCTCGACGCCATCATCGCCGCCAAGGTGGTCGACGGCGTCGACGACGCGATCCGCCACATCAACCGCTTCGGCTCGCACCACACCGACGCGATCGTCACGGCCGATCAGGCCGCGGCCGAGCGCTTCCTGGCCGAGGTGGACTCGGCCATCGTCGTTCACAACGCCTCGACCCAGTTCGCCGACGGCGGCGAGTTCGGGTTCGGGGCCGAGATCGGAATCGCCACCGGCCGGCTGCATGCCCGCGGCCCGGTCGGCGTCGAGCAGCTCACCACGTTCAAGTACCGCATCCGCGGCTCGGGTCAGACCCGTCCATAGGGTCGACCGATCCTCCCGGCCCGGGAGGCAGCACGCGGAGCCGGAGGATCCCGAGACTTCCATGCCCATGGCGTATCATTCGCTCCGGCCCGTCTCGGCGGGGGACGAGGCGGCGCTTCGCGGCCGCGACTATCGTGTTCCGCCCTACGCGCCGGGAATGCGGATCGGCCTGTTCGGCGGCACCTTCGATCCGCCGCACGAGGCGCATCTCGCCGCCTGCCTGCTCGCCATGCGGCGGCTGCGGCTCGACCGCGTGTGGTGGCTGGTGACGCCCGGCAACCCGCTCAAGAACACCTCGGGTCTCGCCCCGCTGGCCGAGCGGATCGAGGCGGCCCGCGGGCTCGCCCGCCATCCGCGCATCGCGGTGACCGGGCTCGAGGCGGCGGTCGGGGTGCGCTACACCTTCGACACGGTCCGGTACCTCGTGAAGCGCTGCCCCGGCGTGCATTTCGTCTGGATCATGGGGGCCGACAATCTGCGCAGCTTCCACCGCTGGAACAACTGGCGCGGCATCGCCGATCTGGTGCCGATCGTGGTGGTCGACCGGCTCGGGCCGAGCCTCTACGCGAGCTCCGGCGTCGCCGGGCGGGCGCTCGCCTTCGCCCGCGTCAACGAGGACCGGGCGGTCCGGCTGCCCTATCTGAAGCCGCCCGCCTGGGCGTTCCTGCACGGCCTGAAGTCGCCGCTCTCCTCGACCCAGCTGCGCGCCCAGCGCCGGCTCCCGGCCGGGCCCGCGGGTGACGGAGCGGCCGGATACGCCGGCGCCGCGGCGGCGGACGACGACGCGAGCCGCGCCCCGATCGTTGCACGGACGCCAGAGCCCGAAAGAAACCTCCGGCGCGGCACCGGGGGTGGTTGAAACCGTTTACCCCACCCCCTTATCTTGAGGGTCGCCCGGCCGGACAGGCGCGGGCTTGCTCAACGGGTCTTGCTCGAAGGACGGTCCCCTGACGACATCTGCGCGCTCGCGGGCGAGCGCCTCCCGAACGCCCGCCGCCTCCGCCGCTCCCTCGGGCCCGGCCACGCCGAAGCCGTCGACGTCGAAACCGTCGCGATCGAAAACGGTGACGTCGAAGCCGGTCGTGCCGGAGACGGTCGACACCGACACCGCTCCGCTGCAGCCGGCACCGCCGCGTCCCGACGCCGACGAGACGCTGCGCCTGGTCCTCGCCCGCCTCGACGACATGAAGGCCGAGGAGACGACGACCATCGATCTGCGCGACAAGTCCGTGCTGGCCGACACCATGGTGGTCACCACCGGGCGCTCGAACCGCCATGTCGGCTCGATCGCCGACCGGGTGGTCGAGGATCTGCACAAGGCCGGCGTGCGGACCAAGGTCGAGGGCATGCCGCATTGCGACTGGGTGCTGATCGACGCCGGCGACGTGATCGTCCACGTGTTCCGGCCCGAGGTCCGCGCCTTCTACGCGCTGGAGAAGATGTGGGCGCCGCGCGAGGCCGGCGCGCGTCGCGCCGGCTGAACCTGCGGGTGACGCCATGCGGCTCGTGGTCGCCGCGGTCGGCCGGATGAAGGCGGGCGCCGAGCGCGAGCTCGGCGCGCGCTATCTCGACCGGCTGGCGAAGAGCGGCCGGACGATCGGCCTGCGCGACGTCGAGGTCGTCGAGATCCGCGAGAGCAAGGCCCAGGAGACCGACCGCCGCCGGCTGGAGGAGGCGATCGCACTCGCCAACGTGATCCCGGACGGGGCCGTGACGGTGGCGCTCGACGAGCGCGGCCGCAATCTCGACAGCCAGGCCTTCGCGGGCGAGATCCGGACCTGGCGCGACACCGGCCGCGAAGCCGCCGTGTTCGTCATCGGCGGGGCCGACGGGCTCGGCGACGAAATCCGCAAGCGGACCGACCTCGTCCTGTCGTTCGGCGCCGCCACCTGGCCGCACCAGCTCGTCCGGGTGATGCTGCTCGAGCAGCTCTATCGTGCCGTGACGATCTTGTCCGGACATCCGTACCACCGAGGGTGAGCCGGCGTCCGCGCGTCTCTCCCTTCGGGTGAAAGCATGGACGCGAATTCATCCGCCGGCCTCGCGCGACGACGCGAAGCCGCCCCAATCCGTCGGTAAGTGCCTCCCGTTCCCGTGCCTCGCGATTCCGGATCGCCGCTGCAACCGATGACGCCGAGCCCGTCCTCCCGCCCCGCGCGCGCCGCGTTGTCGCTGGCGCTGGCCTTCGCCTGTGCGACCGCGTCGGCCGGCCCGGTCGTCGCGCAGGACCGCACCCGTGGCCCCGCGGCGCTCGACACCATCCGGCAGCGCGACAAGGAGCTGGAGACGATCCGGGCCGAGCAGAAGCGCGCCGCCGATACCGAGAAGCAGCTTCGCGCCGAGATCGACCGGCTCGGCGAGGACCGCCGCAAGCTGAACCAGACCATGATCGACACGGCCGGGCGGGTGCGCAGCGCCGAGCAGGCGATCGCCGCCATCGAGGCGCGGCTCGACCTCCTCGAATCGACCGAGCACGGCATCAACGGCTCGCTGGAATCGCGCCGCGCCACCATCGCCCAGGTGCTGGCCGCCTTGCAGCGGCTCGGCCGTCGGCCGCCGCCGGCCTTCCTGGTGAGCGCCGAGGACGCGCTGAAGTCGGTGCGCACCGCGATCCTGCTCGGCGCCGTGCTGCCCGAGCTGAAGAGCGAGGCGGAGGCGCTCGCCACCGATCTCGCCGACCTCGTGCGGGTGCGCCGCGACAGCGCCGCCGAGCGCGCCAAGCGGGCCAACGATCTCGCCGTCCTGGCCGAGGAGCGCACCCGGCTCGGCCTGCTGATCGAGGAGCGCCAGAAGCGCCTCGGCGAGGTCGAGAAGGAGCTCGACACGGCGCGCCGCCGCGCCCTCCAGCTCGCCCTCCAGGCCGACAACCTGAAGGATCTGATCGCCCGTCTCGAGCACAATCTCGACGCCGCGGCCCGCGCGGCGCGCGCCCAGGCCGAGCACCAGGCGGCGGTCGGCTCCAGGGCCGATCTGGCCGCCCTCAAGGATCCGGGCCGGCTCGCCCCGGCGGTCGCCTTCGCCGCGGCCAAGGGGACGCTGCCGCTGCCCGTCAACGGCATGCGGCTGCGCGAGTTCGGCGCCGCCGATATGCACGGCGGCACCGAGAAGGGGCTTTCCATTACCGCCCGGGCCGGCGCCCAGGTCACGGCGCCGTGCGACGGCTGGGTGGTCTACGCCGCCCCGTACCGTTCCTATGGGCAACTCTTGATCCTGAATGCCGGCGGTGGATATCATGTGCTGCTGGCAGGCATGGAACGGATCACGGTCGATCTCGGCCAATTCGTCCTGACCGGAGAGCCCGTCGGGACGATGGGAAGCAGCGGCCCGGCGATGGCGAGTGCGGCCGCCGGCGGGCCGTCACCCCCTGTGCTTTACGTGGAGTTCCGCAAGGACGGGCTCCCGGTCGATCCGTCCCCCTGGTGGGCAACCAACGAGAGCGAGAAGGTCCGCGGATGATGCGAAAGACTTCACTGGTTCTGCTCGGGGCCGCCGCTGGCGCCGCCCTGACCGGCCTCGCGACCCAGATCCCGACCGGCCTCGCCGACAATCTGCTGTGGTCGAGCGCCAAGGCCGCCTCGTCCGACACCTATCGTCAGCTCAACCTGTTCGGGGACATCTTCGAGCGGGTGCGCTCGCACTATGTCGAGAAGCCCGACGACTCCAAGCTCGTCGAGTCGGCGATCAACGGCATGCTGTCCGGGCTCGATCCGCATTCGAGCTACATGGACCCGAAGAGCTTCCGTGACATGCAGGTGCAGACCCGCGGCGAGTTCGGCGGGCTCGGCATCGAGGTCACCATGGAGGACGGGCTCGTCAAGGTCGTCGCGCCGATCGACGACACGCCGGCCGCCAAGGCGGGCATCCGCGCCAACGACGTGATCACGCATCTCGACGGCGAGGCCGTGCAGGGCATGACCCTGAACCAGGCGGTCGAGAAGATGCGCGGCCCGGTCAACACCAAGATCAACCTCAAGGTGATGCGCAAGGGCGCCGAGAAGCCGCTCGACATCGCCATCACGCGCGACATCATCCGGGTCCGCTCGGTGCGGAGCCGCATCGAGGGCAACGACGTCGGTTACATCCGCATCACCCAGTTCAACGAGCAGACCACCGAGGGGCTCAAGAAGGCACTCGGCGACCTCTCGGCCCAGATCCCGGCCGACAAGCTGCGCGGCTTCGTCATCGACCTGCGCAACAATCCGGGCGGTCTGCTCGACCAGGCCATCTCGGTGTCGGACGCGTTCCTCGACCGCGGCGAGATCGTCTCCACCCGCGGCCGCGATCCCGACGAGACCCAGCGGTTCAACGCCCGTCCGGGCGACCTGACCAAGGGCAAGCCGGTGATCGTGCTGGTCAACGGCGGCTCCGCCTCGGCCTCCGAGATCGTCGCCGGCGCGCTGCAGGACCACAAGCGCGCGACCCTGATCGGCACCCGCTCGTTCGGCAAGGGCTCGGTGCAGACCATCATCCCGCTCGGCGCCGGCAACGGCGCGCTGCGGCTGACCACGGCGCGCTACTACACGCCGGCCGGCCGCTCGATCCAGGCCAAGGGCATCGTGCCGGATATCGAGGTTCTGCAGGACGTGCCGGACGAGGTGAAGTCGCGCGCCGAGATGCGCGGCGAGTCCTCGCTGCGCGGCCACCTCAAGGCGGACGGCGAGGAGCAGGCCGGGTCGCAGTCCTACGTGCCGCCGGAGGCCAAGGACGACAAGGCCCTGGGCATGGCCCTCGACCTGATGCGCGGCACCCAGGTCAACGCCGCCTTCCCGCCCAGCGGCAAGTCGGCCGCCGTCCCGAACTGAGAACGCGTCGACACCGGAAATCGACAAGGGGCGGCCGCGAGGCCGCCCTTTTCGCATTGCGGGCGGCTTCCGCACGATCGCTGCCGGCCCGGCGGCGTCCGGGGCCGGAGCCTCGCGGCTTGCGCTGCCGGATCAGCGCGTTGGCACCGCACCGGGGCGAATCGCGCGTGCTACACTCCCAGCCGTGATTCGCAGGGAGTCAACGGTGGCCGGCGACGATCTGGAGAAGCCGCTCGGCGTGCCCGAGCCGGACGAGGCGGGCGCGCACAACGGCGTGCCGCGGCGCAGGCGCCGCTACGTCCCGGTCGGGCTGCCGATCGCGGCGCTGCTGGCGCTGTGTCTCGTCGGCTTCTTCGGATGGGCCGTCGTGGTCGACGATCCGCTCGGCGGCGAGCCGACCGCCGTCGTCGCGCTGCCGCCCGGCACCATCCCGGCGACCCCGAACGCCGCCGCCCCGACGGCCGAGCCCGCGGCGGCCGCCGCCGACAAGTCGAAGGCCGCCGCCCCCCCGAAGGCCGCGGCGCCGAGCGAGCCGGCCGGCGGCCAGACCGTGACCATCATCGACGGCTCGACCGGCAAGCGCCAGCAGGTGTCGGTCGGCGCGGGCGAGGGCAAGCCCGACGTCGGCGACGGCAAGGCAGACGCGAAGGCGGACGGCAAGCCCTCCGGCCAGAAGCCGGACGTCAAGGTCGCGGCGATCGAGCAGTCGCTGCTCGAGGCGACCCGCCACGGCCATGTGCCACGCATCGCCCTCGACGGCACCCGCCCGTCCGTCGTCTATGCCCGCAAGGCGCCGCCGGCCAGCGAGGCGGCCGTCCGGGTCGCTCTCGTCGTCGGTGGGCTGGGCGTCGGCAGCAGCGGCAGCGCGAAGGCGCTGGAGAAGCTGCCGCCGGTCGTCTCGCTCGCCTTCGTGCCCTACGGGACCGAGGTCGGGTCGCTCGCCGCCAAGGCGCGGGGCCAGGGCCACGAGATCCTGCTGCAGCTCCCGATGGAGCCGTTCGACTATCCGGACAACGATCCGGGGCCGCAGACGCTGCTCACCTCGCTGACGCCGGAGCAGAACGTCGACCGCATGCAGTGGGCGATGAGCCGCATGCAGGGCTATGTCGGCGTGGTCAACTACATGGGCGGCCGCTTCACCTCGACCGAGACGGCGATCGGCCCGGTGCTGCGGGAGGTGGCCAAGCGCGGGCTCGTCTATGTCGACGACGGCACCTCGCCGCGCAGCCTCGCCAGCCAGTTCGCCGGCGCCAACAACCTGCCTTTCGCCAAGGCCGCCGTGGTGATCGACGCGGTGCCGTCCAACGCCGAGATCGATCGGGCGCTCGCCAGGCTGGAGGCGACGGCGCGCGAGACCGGCAGCGCGGTCGGCATCGCCCGTGCCCTGCCGCTGTCGATCGAACGCCTGACGCAGTGGATCAGGCAGGCCGAGGGCCGCGGCATCGTGCTGGTGCCGATCACGGCCGTCACGACCCGTGCCAAGGCGAGCTGAGAGCGTCCCGGGCGGCGTGATTTTCCGCCGCGACCGGCTCCCGCGCCGTCCCGAAACCCGCTATCGTGGCGCGCTTTTCGCGCGTCCCGCGCGGCGCCGCGTCGGGGTCGGCGCGCAGGACCGCCCGCCGCCCACCGAACCGATCCCCGGATGCCCCGGAGCCCCGCCATGATCGTCGTCGCCCGCCTCGTCGCCGTCGCGATGCTGGCCGTCCCCCTGCCCGCTCTCGCCGCCGACGACTTCCCCACCCGCCCCGTCACCATGGTGGTGCCGTTCGCCGCCGGCGGCACCTCGGACGTGATCGCCCGCGTCGTCTCCGAGCAGATGGGCCAGGTGCTCGGCCAGCGCATCGTCAACGAGAACGTCCCCGGCGCCGGCGGCTCGACGGCGCTCGCCCGTGTCGCCCGCGCTCCGGCCGACGGCTACATGATCGCCATCGGCAATGTCGGCACCAACGCGGCCGCCTACGCGATCTATCCCGAGATCAAGTACACCAACGACGACTTCGTCCCGATCGGGCTCGCCGCCAAGACCGTGCCGGTGATCGCCATCCGCAAGGACTTCCCGGCGACCGATCTGAAGAGCTTCATCGCCCACGCGAAGGCCAATCCCGGCAAGGTCAATCTCGGCCATGCCGGCATCGGCTCGTCGAACTATCTCATCTGCAAGACCTTCATGGCGGCGGCCGGGATCGACGTGACGCTGGTGAGCTATCGCGGCGCGGCGCCCGCCCTCAACGACCTGATGGGCGGTCAGGTCGACGGCGTCTGCGACGCCGCCGCCTCGGTGTCGGGGGCGATCCAGAACGGCCTGGTGCGCGGCCTCGTCGTCTCGGCGCCGCATCGCATGCGCACCATTCCCGACGTGCCGACCGCCGCCGAGGCGGGCCTACCCGAGTGGCAGCAGCAGGGCTGGAACGCCCTGTTCGCGCCGAAGGGCACGCCGCCCGCCGCCATCGCCAAGCTCAACGCCGCGCTGCGCAAGGCGGTGGCGAGCGACGCCCTGCAGAAGCGCATGGACGATCTCGGCTCGATCCCGGCCACCGAGGAGGAGATGGATCCGGGCGCCGCCGGCCGCCTCGTCGTCTCCGAGATCGAGAAGTACCGCAAGGTGCTGGGCCCGGCGCAGTGAGGGCCGAGCTGATTTGACGACGTGCTACGATCCTGTCTCTCGCCGTCACCCTGAGGCGCTCGCGCAGCGAGCCTCGACGGGCGACGGCCCGGGGGCCTGGTGTCGACTTTCGGGCCGCATCCTTGGAGGCCCGGCTTCGCCGGGCGCCTCAGGATGACGGATCGAGGGTTTTCGCCGTCATCACGACTTCCGCGTCCCTGTGAGCAAACAATGACCCGCTTCGAAGATCTTCCCTACCGTCCCTGCGTCGGCGTGATGGTGCTCAATCGCGACGGTCTCGCCTTCATCGGGCGGCGCACCGAGGGGCCCGAGCATGTCGACGACGTCCACGCCTGGCAGATGCCGCAGGGCGGCGTCGATCCGGGCGAGGATCCGTGGCCGGCGGCGCTGCGCGAGCTCTACGAGGAGACCTCGATCCGCTCGGTCGAGAAGCTCGGCGAGATCGAGGAGTGGCTCACCTACGACATCCCGCGCGAGATCGTCGGCCAGGCCTGGAAGGGCAAGTATCGTGGCCAGACGCAGAAATGGTACGCGCTGCGCTTCACCGGCGACGAGCGCGAGATCGACATTCTCACGCCGGGCGGCGGCGCCCACCCGGCCGAGTTCGCCGAGTGGCGCTGGGAGCCGGTGGACAATCTCCCCGGGCTGATCATCCCGTTCAAGCGGCCCGTCTACGAGCGCGTCGTCGCGGAGTTTTCGAGGTTCGCGCGCTGACGGGCGCGCTCTGCGAGGCGATCGCCTCGGCCGCTGTCGTCGTCGTCGCGGCCGCCATGGCGCCGGCGCTCGCGAGCAACGCGCGGCCGCGCGCCGTGAGGCGCACCGGGGCGGCGTCGCGGCTCGGCGCGCCGGCGCCGATCTCGACCAGCCCGTCGATCAGCGCGTCCTCCCAGATCGACAGACGCGGGCAGCTCGTCCGCCACGCCTCCATCACGGCGGCGTAACTGCGCGGCGCCTCGGCGAGCCAGCCGAGGAACTGCAACGTGAGATGCGCGGCGGGGGTCGTCATGGCGAGCTCCTTCGGACCCGGTCCTCTCGTCCCGGCTCCCGTCGTACCAGATCGCTCCTCTCGGCGCATCGCCCGTGCCCCACCGGCGATCACCCCGGCGCGAGGTCACCCAGGACGCTCGCCGCGACGGAGAGACGCGACAGCGTCAGGCCCGACGCGGCGATCTCCTGCACGGCGGCCCGCACCCGGTCGACCGCGCTGCCGCGCGCCGTCGTCCAGGCCTCCACGGCGGCGGCGCCGGAGCGCCCGTCCACCATCGTCTCGGCCGTGATGCGGCGCGCCGCGTCGCCGATCTGATCGAGCGCCCGGTCGAGCGCGAGGCGATCGAAATAGTCGGCGACGACGATCTTGCGGGCCGCGGCCGAGAGGCGGTCGATGTCGAATTGCGCCGCGACCGCGAACCAGGTCGCCGCGGCGTCCTCGACCGGGCGGCCGACCCGGTCGGCGACCCGGATCGCGTCGAGCGCGCCGCCGATCTGCGGCATGTCGGCGAGCCGCTGCGCCAGCGCCTCGGGCACCCCGGCGGCGGCGAGCTCTGAGGTGCGGGAGGCGCGCGCCACCTGGGCGGGCTTCGGCAGCACATGGTCGAGCGCCGCCTCGATGGCGGCGATGCCGGCCCGGTGATGCTCGACGATGCCGGCGAGGCCGCCGGAGAGATCGAGCCGGCGCAGCACCCACACCATGCGGTCGAGCAGCAGGTTCTGCACCTGCTCCAAGAGCGCGAGCTGCAGGTCGCCCGGGATGCGGTTGTCGAGCGCCTCGATCGCCGTGTTGAGGGCCACCATGTCGAACGAGTCGCGCACCGCCGCGAAGGCGGCGGCGATGCGGTCCGGTCCCGCACCGGTCTGGTCGGCGATGCGCACGATCAGGGTCGGGCCGCCGCGGTTGATCATCGAGTTGGCGAGCTGCGTCACGATGATGTCGCGGCGCAGCCGGTGCTCGGCGAGCGCGTCGGGAAACCGTTCGCCGACGACCGGCGGGAAGTAGCGACCGAGCTCGCGACCCAGATAGGCGTCGTCGGGAATCGACGACTCCAAGAGGTCGTGCGAGAGCGACAGCTTCGCGTAGGCGAGCAGCACGGCGAGCTCGGGCCGCGTCAGCGGCACGCCGCGGCTGCGCCGCTCGGCGATCTCGACGTCGTCGGGCAGCATCTCGACGGCGCGGTCGAGGAGGCCGCGGCGCTCCAGCGTCTGCATCAGCCGCTGCTGGAAGCCGAGGTCTTCCAGGCCGCGGCGCTGCGCCAGCGAGAGCGCCTGGGTCTGCTGGTAGTTGTTGCGCAGCACGACGCGGGCGACGTCGTCGGTCAGCGAGGCGAGCAGCGCGTCGCGGCCCGGACGGTCGAGCCGACCGTCGCGCAGCGGCCGGCCGAGCGCGATCTTCAGATTCACCTCGACGTCGGACGTGTTGACGCCGGCCGAGTTGTCGATCGCGTCGGTGTTGAGCCGCACGCCGGCGAACGCCGCGCTGATCCGGCCGCGCTGCGTCAGGCCGAGATTGGCGCCCTCGCCGATCACCTTGCAGCGCAGCTCCGGGCCGGTGATGCGGATCGAATCGTTGGCGCGGTCGCCGGCCTGGTCGTTGGTCTCCTCGGGCGCGCGCACATAGGTGCCGATGCCGCCGAAGAACAGAAGATCGACGGGCGCCTTCAGGATGGCGCTCATCAGCTCGGCCGGGGTGACGCGCTCCTTCTTGAGCCCGATCGCCGCCTGGGCCTCCTTCGAGAGCGTGATTTCCTTGGCGCTGCGCGGGAACACGCCGCCGCCGGCGGAGATCAGCGCCTTGTCGTAGTCCTGCCAGCTCGATCGCGGCAGGGCGAACAGTCGCGCCCGCTCCTTGAAGCTGCGCTCCGGATCGGGCGTCGGGTCGATGAAGATGTCGCGGTGGTCGAAGGCCGCGATCAGCTTCGTCGTGCGCTCGCGCAGCATGCCGTTGCCGAACACGTCGCCCGACATGTCACCGACGCCGACCGCCGTGAACGGCACCTTGCCGATGTCGACGTTCATCTCGCGGAAGTGGCGCTTCACCGCCTCCCAGGCGCCGCGCGCCGTGATACCCATCGCCTTGTGGTCGTAGCCGGCCGAGCCGCCCGACGCGAAGGCGTCGTCGAGCCAGAAGCCGTGCGCCCGGGCGATGCCGTTGGCGATGTCCGAGAAGGTCGCCGTGCCCTTGTCGGCGGCGACGACCAGGTAGGGATCGTCGCCGTCGTGCCGCACCGTGTCGGCCGCGATCACGCGGCCGTCGGGCGCGATCGTGTCGGTGAGATCGAGCAGCGCACCCATGAACAGCTCGTAGCTGGCGATCGCCTCGGCCTGCACGGCCTCGCGGCTGCCGCCGGCGGGAAGCTGTTTGGGCACGAAGCCGCCCTTGGCGCCGACCGGCACGATGACGGCGTTCTTCACCTGCTGGGCCTTCACCAGGCCCAGCACCTCGGTGCGGAAGTCCTGGGGCCGATCCGACCAGCGGATGCCGCCGCGCGCCACCTTGCCGAAGCGCAGATGCACGGCCTCCAGCCGCGGCGAGTAGACGAACACCTCGTAGAGCGGCCGCGGCAGCGGCAGGTCGTCGATGCGGCGGCTGTCGAACTTGATCGCCATCACGGGCTTGGGCAGGCCGTCGCGATCGAGCTGATAATACGTCGTGCGCACCGCCGCGAGGACGAGATTGACGAAGCGGCGCAGGATGCGGTCCTCGTCGAGGCTGTCGACGGCGTCGAGCGCCGTGTCGATCTCGTGCAGGATCTCGGTCTCGTGGTCGGCGCGGTCGTCGACCGACAGGCCCTGGCGCGGGGCGAAGCGGGCATGGAACAACGCGACGATCCGCTCGGCGATGGCCGGGTGGCGGGTCAGCGTCGCCCACATGTAGTCCTGCGAGTAGCGGATGCCGAACTGGCGCAGCGCCCGCGACAGCATGCGCACCAGCGCGATGTCGCGCCACGGCATGGCGGCGACCAGCGCCAGCGCATTGTAGCCGTCGTCCTCGGCGACGCCCCGCATCGCCATCAGGAAGACGGCCTCGAGCCTTCGGCCGAGCAGGTCGAGGTCGACGGCGCCGCCGCCGAGTCGCTCCAGCAGCATGTCGTGCAGCCACACCGAAGCATGGGACGCCGCGCCCTCCGGTGCGGCGTCGCTGGAAGGCGTCGCCACCCGGAACGTGCTCTCCTCGACGACCCGGAAGCCCATGTGCTCGAGCACTGGCACGCGCTCGGACAGCGGGATCGGCCGGCCCTGGCTCCACACCTTCAGGCGGGCGCAGGCCGCCGCGTCGGTGGCGTTGCGATAGAAGTCGACGCCGAGCGGTCGCTCCGGCGTCAGACGCTCCAGGATCTTGATGTCCTCGACCGCCGTCGACGGCGTGAAGGCGGTGCGATAGGCGCGCGAGAACGCCTCGGCGTATCTCTCCCGCAGGGCCGCGGCACGGGCCGGCTCGTGGCTGGCGGCGAGCGCCGCGGCGAGCCGGTCCTGCCAGGTCAGCACGATGGCGGAGACGGCGTCCTCCAGGGCGGCGCGGCTCGGGCGCGGCGTCGCGCCGGCGAAGCGGCCGACGATGTAGTGGACCCGCACCAGCGGCCCGTCCGGGAACCACGGATAGAAGGCGACGATGCGGCCCGTGTAGACGGCGGCGAGATACGTCCCGATCGCCTCGCGGATGGTCGAGTCGTAGCGGTCGCGCGGCACGTAGACGATCACCGAGACGAAGCGGTCGAAGCGATCGAGCCGCGGCAGCACGCGCACCCGCGGCCGCTCGCCGAGATGCATGACGATCAGCGCGAAGCGAAGCAGCGTGTCCTCGTCGATCTGGAACAGCTCGTCGCGCGGATAGGTCTTGAGCACGTTGGCGAGCACGCGGGCCGAATGGCTGGCCGGCGCGAAGCCGGCGCGCGCCAGCACGGCCTCGACCTTGCGCCGCAGATACGGGATGCCGCGGGCCGAGCGCGTGTAGGCGGTCGCCGTGAACAGGCCGACGAGGCGCAGCTCGCCGACCACGCGGCCGCTCGCGTCGAAGCGCTTGATGCCGACATAGTCCATGTGGACGCGGCGATGGACGCGCGAGCGCGCGTTCGCCTTGGTGATGATCAGGGCCTTCGGCTCCTGCAGGAACTCCATCACCTCCGGTGTCATCGTCACGAAGTCGCGGCCGCGGCGCAGCACCCGCACGTCGTGCTGACGCAGGATGCCGAGCGCGTCGGTGGACGCGGCCTCCTCCGCCTCGCCCGGCGCGGCGGTGGTGTCGCCGATCGCGTGCGCCCGCATGCCGAGGAACGTGAAGTTGTCGTCGGCGAGCCAGCGCAGGAAGGCGGTCGCCTCGGCGACCTCGCCGTCCGGCAGCGGCGGCGGGTCGCGCTCGAGCGTCGCGATCACCTCCTCGAGCCGCGCCCGCATGGCGCGCCAGTCCGTCACGGCGAGCCGCACGTCGGCGAGCGTCGTCACGAGCGCGGCGACGATCACGTCGCGGCGGGCGGCATCGACGATGCGCCCGACATGGATGTGGATCAGGCTTTCGCGCGCGGTTCCCGGGGTCGTGGCCGCAGCCGCGGGCGCCCACGCCTGCAGGCGGGCGTCGGCATCGCGCGTCACGGCGAGAACCGGATGGGCGACGAGCAGCGGATCGAGCCCGTGATCGCGCAGCGCGCCGAGCACCGAGTCGACCAGGAACGGCATGTCGTCGTTGACGATCTCGATCACCGACACGGGCGCCGGCGCCGCGACGGCGTCGGGCGTCACGATCCGGATCTTCGGCGCACCGGGCGTCCGCTCCGTCACGAAGGCGAGGGCGTCGTCCGCCAGCGCGGCGAGCTCGTCCGCGTCGTACTCGGCGAGATCCTCGAACGCGACCGCGCCGAACAGCACGCCGGCCAGCCCGGCCGCGGCGTCCCCGTGGCGGGCCGCCAGGATCGCATCGGCCGCCGCGATCACGTGCCTCGCACGCGATTCGTCGTGGGTCGGTCCCGTTCCGAATCCTGACCCGAAGCCCGCTCCGGCTCCCGCCGTGTCCGCATCCATGGCGTGCTCCTCGCGACATCGGCTCGGGGTTCGAGCCGGTCCCCATGTAAACCTCTGCACACGATTACGGCAGAGCGCCGATTACGTATGCGGATCGGCCTTGCGTCGGCCGGGGGGCGGCGTCACGCCGGCGACGCGATCGCCGGGCAGGTCCGGGGCGACACTGGCCGGCCGGGCATTTCGCCCGCCGGCCTCCCATATCGGGCATTGTCCTGCCCCCAACGCTCCGTCCGAAAAGGCCGATCCGTCCGATGCGTCTCGCTCTCGCGCTCCTCCTGTCGCTCGTCCTCGCGGCGTCGCCGCCCGCCGCCGCCCAGCAGGCGACCGACGTGTCGCCCAGCACGGGCGAGATCGACGCCAGCGCCGTCACGGGGCGGCACGGCATGGTGGCGAGCCAGGAGGCGCAGGCGAGCCGCATCGGTGCCGCCGTGCTGGCGCGCGGCGGCAACGCCGTCGACGCCGCCGTCGCCACCGCCTTCGCGCTCGCCGTCACGCTGCCGCGTGCCGGCAATCTCGGCGGCGGCGGGTTTCTGGTGCTGCACCGGGCCGGCGGCGAGCCGGTGACCATCGATTTCCGCGAGACCGCGCCGGCGGCGGCGACCCCGAACATGTTCCTCGACGCGGCCGGCAATGCCGATCCGCTGAAGGCGCGGTTCAGCGCCAGCGCCATCGCGGTGCCGGGCAGCGTCGCCGGCCTCGCGCTGGCGCACGAGCGGTACGGGTCGGGCAAGCTGTCGCTCGCCGAGCTGATCGGGCCGGCCGTGCAGCTGGCGCGCGACGGCATTCCGGTGACGGGCGACCTGTTCGAGACGCTGACGCTCGCCGAGCGGCGGCTGGGCCAGTGGCCGTCGTCGGCCAAGGTCTTTCTCCCCGGCGGCAAGGCGCCGGCCGAGGGCAGCCTGCTGCGCCAGCCCGATCTCGCCGAGACGCTGGAGCGGATCGCCGTCGCGGGGCCGGCCGGCTTCTATCGCGGGCCGGTGGCGGACAAGATCGTCTCGACCGTGCGGGCGGCGGGCGGCCTCCTGACGGCCGAGGATCTCGCCGGCTACCGGGCCGTGGTGCGGCCGCCGGTGCGCGGCACCTATCGGGGCTACGAGATCCTGTCGATGCCGCCGCCCTCCTCGGGGGGCGTTCATCTGATCGAGATGCTGAACATCCTCGAAGGCTACGACCTGAAGGCGCTCGGCGCCGGCGCGTCGGCCACCCTGCATCTCGTCGTCGAGGCCATGAAGCTCGCCTATGCGGACCGCGCGGCGTTCCTGGGCGACGCCGACCAGGTCGACGTGCCGCTGGGCCAGCTGCTGTCCAAGGCCTACGCGGCCGAGCTGCGTCGTGGCATCGACCCACAGACGGCGCGGCCGGCCGCGACGATCCGGCCGGACAGCCCGGCGCTCGGTGGCGGCGGGGCGAACACCACGCATCTCTCGGTCGTCGACCGCGACGGCAACGCCGTGGCGCTGACCACGTCGCTCAACTTCAACTACGGCATGGGGCTGGTCGCCGACGGCACCGGCGTGCTGCTCAACAACACCATGGACGATTTTTCGGCCAAGCCCGGCGCCCCGAACGCTTTTGGCCTTATCGGCAGCGCCGCCAACGCCCCGGCGCCAGGCAAGCGGCCGCTGTCCTCGATGACGCCGGCCATCGTCTTGAAGGACGGGACCACCGTGCTCGTCACCGGCGCGCCCGGCGGCAGCCGGATCATCTCGACGGTGCTGCAGGTGATTCTCGGCCGGCTCGACTTCGACCTGTCGCCGGCCGCCGCGGTCGCGGCGCCGCGCGTCCATCACCAGTGGCGGCCCGACGTGCTGCTGCTCGAGCGGGCGATCCCGCCCGCGACCGCCCGGGCGCTCGCCGCGATGGGCCACATGGTCGAGGTCGGCGCCACCTCGGGCTCGGCCCACACCGTCGTCGTCACGCCGGACGGCGTCGTCGGTGTCGCCGACCGCCGGGCACGCGGCGCCGGCGCGGCGGCGGAGTGAGTCGACCGGCGCCGTCGATCCGGACGCCTCGCGCCCCGGGGCGATCCGGAATCCGGCCGCGAGGTCGGACGTCTTCGCTGGAGTCCGGGTTCGCGCGCTGACGCCCGCGCCCGGGAATGACCAGAACGCGATCGACCGGAACGTCCGCTCAGCTCGCCCGGCGGCGAGCCTCGATCAGGCGGCCGAGCTTGCGGCGATCGAGTGTCGGCCGGGAGGGGCGCGCATTGACGCGGATCGCGCCGCTGCTGCGATAGGACGGGACGAAGAGCGGAGCGGTCTTGCAGCGGCCGGCGACGGGATCGGAGGAGCCGGCGGGAGACTTCAGGGAGCGCAACAACACCCGAAACATTGCGGTCGTCCCGGTGCAATCGATGTCTGCAAAACGTCTTTCGCGAAAGCGACCGGGCCAATCGCACCCGGGAGAACTGGAGCGGGCGAAGGGATTCGAACCCTCGACCCCAACCTTGGCAAGGTTGTGCTCTACCCCTGAGCTACACCCGCATCCGTGGGCGGCAGCGCCGCCGGAGCGCTTCTCTACCCAAACTCGGATGGCTTGGCAACCGTCCCGTCGCACCGAATTCCAGATCCGCGCCGGACCGTCCGTGGCGCCGTCGCGCATCGCCTGCGGGGTTGACGCCGGGGCGTCCGGCAGGGTCCAGTGCCGCCGCCCGACCAGGATCCCCGTTCGCCCGCCGAGCCCGCCCGCCGAGCCCGCCCGCCATGCCGCCCGCCTTCTCCCGCCCCGCCGCCCCCGACGACCTGTTCGCCTGCCTCGATCGCCTCGGCGTCGCGCATCGCACCGTGTCGCATCCGCCGCTGTTCACGGTCGAGGAATCGCAGGCGCTCCGCGGCACGATCCCGGGCGGGCACACGAAGAACTTGTTTCTCAAGGACAAGCGGGGCACGCTGTTCCTGGTGGTGGCGCTCGAAGACGCCGTGATCGACCTCAAGGGCCTGCACCGGCGGCTCTCGTCCGGTGAGTCGGCGTCGACCGGTCAGTCGGCCGGCCGGCTCTCGTTCGGCTCGGCCGCGCTGATGCAGGAGGTTCTCGGGGTGACGCCCGGCTCGGTGACCCCGTTCGCGGTCATCAACGACACCGCCCTGCGGGTCACCGTCGTGCTGGACGAGCCCATGCTGGCGCGTGATCCGCTCAACTATCATCCGCTGGTCAACACCATGACGACGGCGATCGCACCCGCCGACCTCCTGCGATTCCTGCGCCACACGGGCCACGAGCCGCGCCTCGTCACGGTCTCCGAAGCGGCCGCGCAGGGGCTCGGCCACCCGGCCGATTGACGACGCGATTGCAATGAGTTCCGTGCTTCCCCATCTAGTCGCTCGATGGGGGCGGCGGCACCCCGATACAAGGACACTCCAGATGCTTCAGGACGGCGGAGCGGCGGTGGCCGCGGACGGGCTCATCAAGGACACGACCACCCAGGGCTTCGTGGCCGACGTGATCGAGGAGTCGCGCCGGCAGCCCGTGCTGGTCGACTTCTGGGCGCCGTGGTGCCAGCCCTGCAAGCAGCTCACGCCGATCCTCGAGAAGGTGGTCAAGGCGGCGCGCGGCAGGGTCAAGCTCGTCAAGATGAACATCGACGAGCACGGCGCCATCCCGCGCCAGATGGGCATCCAGTCGATCCCGGCCGTGATCGCCTTCGTCGACGGCCGCCCGGCCGACGGCTTCATGGGCGCCCTGCCGGAGAGCCAGGTGGTCGCCTTCCTGGACCGGCTGACCCGCGGCCGCGCGGCGCCCGAGGGCGATCCGGTCGCCGAGGCCCTGGAGGCGGCCGACGCCGCCCTGGTCGACGGCGACGCCGCCTCGGCCGCGCAGATTTATGCCGAGGTGCTCCAGCACGACCCCGAGAACCTGCACGCGATGGCCGGCCTGGTGCGCTGCTATGTCGAGACCGGCGCGCTCGACCAGGCCCGGCAGACGCTCGCCATGGTGCCGGAGGGCAAGCGCGCCCAGGCGCCGGTCGCCGCCGCGGCGGCCGCCCTCGAGGTCGCCGAGCAGGCCGCCGCGCTCGGACCGCTGGTCGAGCTGGAGAAGAAGGTCGCGGCCGATCCGCTCGACCATCAGGCGCGCTACGACCTCGCCCTCGCCCTCAATGCGAAGGGCCGCAAGGGCGAGACGGTCGATCACCTGCTCGAGATCGTGCGGCGCGACCGCAAGTGGAACGACGACGGCGCCCGCAAGCAGCTCGTCCAGCTCTTCGAGGCCTGGGGGCCGACCGACGAGGCGACCGTCTCGGGCCGCCGCCGCCTGTCCTCGATCCTGTTCGCCTGAGTGTCCATCGCCGGACCGGCGCCGGTCGATCCGGCGCGCCGGACCGGACCCGGAGATCGGCCATGCCCATGAACGCGACGTATCGGGGCCCGGCGGACCTGCCCTCCACCCTGCCGGTGTTCCCGCTGCCGGGCGCGCTCCTGCTGCCGCGCGGCCAGATGCCGCTCAACATCTTCGAGCCGCGCTATCTCGCGATGGTCGACGACGCGCTCAGGAGCGGCCACCGGCTGATCGGCATGATCCAGCCGGACAGCGCCCATCCGGGGCCGGAGGACAAGCCGACCCTGTTCCGTGTCGGCTGCGTCGGCCGCATCACCCAGTTCGCCGAGAGCGGCGACGGGCGCTATCTGCTGCAGCTCACCGGGGTGTCGCGCTTCCGGCTGGAGCACGAGCTCGCCGTCGACACGCCCTACCGCCAGTGCCTCGTCTCCTACGCGCCGTTCGCCGACGACTTCGTCGCCCGCAAGGGCGAGAAGGCGGTCGACCGCGCCGCGCTCCTGCGGGCACTGCGCGACTTCCTCGAGGCCAACAAGCTCAAGGCCGATTGGGACGGCATCGAGAGCGCCCCCAACGAGGCGCTGGTCAACGCGCTGGCGATGATGTCGCCCTACGGCCCGGCCGAGAAGCAGGCCCTCCTGGAGGCCCCCGACCTCAAGACCCGGGCCGAGATCCTGGTCGCCGTCACCGAGATCGAGCTCGCCAAGGGCCGCAACTCGGGCGACGCCCCCCTGCAGTGAGGGCGGCGGTCCGCCGGCGCGGGCGGCGGACGGAACCCGGCACCTCGCCCGGCCGTTGGCGCCCCACGAGCCCGAGAGTATGGTGCCCCGCCCGGCCCGCCGCGCCGGATCGTCCGGCCTCGCCGGACCATCTCGGTCGGCGGCGGATGTTCACGAACGGATCGACCCCATGACCTCGACGTCTTCCGACCGCGCCGCCGGCGCCGTCGACCCGAAGCTTCTCGACATTCTCGTCTGCCCGCTGACCAAGGGCCCGCTCGAATACGACGCCGAGCGCCAGGAGCTGGTGTCGCGGGCGGCCCGCCTCGCCTATCCGATCCGCGACGGCATCCCGATCATGCTGGTCGACGAGGCCCGCCGCCTCGACTGAGGCGCGGCCACGATCGCCGAGCCGTCATCCCGGAGCGCGCCGAAAGCGCGACGCCGGGACCAGCGCCGACCATGTTCGTCGCCTCGGGAGTCCGGATTCGCGAGCGTTCGCCCGCGCCCCGGAACGACCATGGCGGAACGCCGAAGCCGGGACAAAACATGCTGACGATCTGGGGGCGGACGACCTCGTCCAACGTGCAGAAGGTGATGTGGGCGATCGGCGAGCTCGGCCTCGCGCACGAGCGCATCGATCTCGGCGGGCCGTTCGGCGGCAACCGGGATCCCGAGTATCTGGCGCTGAACCCCAACGGCCTGATCCCGACGATGCGCGACGACGACGGCTTCGTGCTGTGGGAGTCGAACGCGATCGTCCGCCACCTCGCCGCGACGCACGGGCCGGAGCCGCTGGAGCCCGCCGACGCGCGCGGCCGCGCCCTGGCGGGCCAGTGGATGGACTGGCAGCTCACCGTGGCGGCGCCGGCCATCATCCCGGTGTTCTGGCAGCTCGTGCGCACGCCGCCGGAGAAGCGCGACGCGGCGGCGATCGCGGCCGGCAAGGAGAAGAGCATCGCGGCCTTCGGGATCGTCGACGCGGCGCTGGCGCAGTCCGCCTATCTGGCCGGCGACTCGTTCTCCTACGGCGACATCCCGCTCGCCATCATGGCGCGGCGCTTCCTGGAGCTGGTGCCGGAGCGGCCGACCCTGCCGAATCTCGAGCGCTGGTACGGCGCCATCGACTCACGCCCCGCCTTCCAGCAGCACGTCGCCTCGATTCCGATGGTGTGATGGTCTGAGGGGGCGGCCGTAAGCACCGCCGCCGTCATGGCCGGCCTCGTGCCGGCCATCCACGCCCTTCGGGCGGCGCGAAGGCAAAGACGTGGATGGCCGGGACAAGCCCGGCCATGACCGAGTCAGAGAAGGTCGTGAAAGCCCTCCCTACAGCGCCTCGCCCTTCAGGAGCTTCGGCACCTCGCCGGAGAGGCCGGCGGCCTCGCGCACGAAGACGCGCTTGAGGACGGGCGCTCGGTCGACGAGGCCGAGGCCGAGATCGCGCACCAGGCGCAGCACGTCGGAGCGGTTGGAGAACAGGCGGTTGAGGCCGTCGGTGGCGATGCCCATCGTCATGGTGTCGAAGCGCCGCCAGCGCTGGTAGCGCTCCAGCACGTCCGGCCCGCCGATGTCGAGGCCGAGCCGGGCCGCGTCGGCGACCGCCTCGGCGAGCGCCGCCGAATCACGAAGCCCGAGATTGAGCCCCTGGCCGGCGATCGGATGGACGCGATGCGCGGCGTCGCCGATCAGCGCGAGGCGCTCCGCCACGAAGGCGCGGGCGACGCCGAGGCCGAGCGGATAGTGCTGGCGCGGCCCGACCGCTTCGAGCGCGCCGAGATGCAGGCCGAAGCGCTTTTCCAGCTCGTCGTGGAAGGCGGCGTCGGGCAGCGCGACGATGCGCGTCGCCTCGTCGGTCGTCTCGACCCAGACGAGTGACGACCGGTTGTCGGTCAACGGCAGAATCGCGAAGGGACCGGCCGGTAAAAAATGCTCGGTGGCGCGGCCGCCGTGGTCGCGCTCGTGCTTCACCGTGGTGACGATCGCCGACTGGCCATACTCCCAGCCGACCACCGTGATTCCGGCGAGGTCGCGCAGCCGCGAGCGCACGCCGTCGGCGGCGACCAGCAGGCTCGCCTCCACCACGGCGCCGTCGCCGAGCGTCACGGTGACGCCCTGCGGTCCGGTCTCGTAGCCGGTGACGCTGGTCGGGCGCAGATCGAGGCCGTCGACCTCGGCGCGCGCGAGCAGCGCCTTCAGCAGAACCGCGTTCTCGACCATCTGAGCGAAGGGCTCGCCGGGCGCCACCTCGCCCGCGAAGGTGAGGAAGACCGGCCGCACGGCGTCGTCGAGCCGGCTGTCGGTGATCACCATGTCGAGGATGTCCTGGGCCTGCGCGGCGACGGACGGCCACACGCCGAGCGTCTCCAGCATGCGCCGGGTCGCCGCCGCGATCGCCGAGGCGCGCGCGTCGACGGCGGGCCGCGCCACGGCCGGATCGGCGACCACCACCTCGAAGGTCGGCCCGAGCGACTGGCGCAGTGCCAGCGCCAGCGCCAAGCCGGCGAAGCCGCCGCCGGCGATCACCACATGGGTCCGTTCGACCGTCATCTCGTCACCGCATCCTTCGGCCGCGCATCGACGCGCAGCAGGCCGCCTCGATCGCGACCTATAGCACCGCTTCGCCGGCCCGGGCCATGCGACCTGTGCCCCCGCACCGTCGCGCCCGCTGTCGCGGAGACGCGCGGCGCCACGCGCGGTGCCTTGACTTCGGGGGCTGCGCCGGCGTCACTGCGACATCCCAGCGAAACGACAGGTCGTGAACTCATGGCGTCCGCCGTCCAGCACCTTCTGTCCGTCATCGATCTCGAGCCGCTCGAGGTGAACCTCTTTCGCGGACGCTCGCCGCAGTCGGGCTGGCAGCGCGTCTTCGGTGGCCAGGTGATCGGCCAGGCGCTGGTCGCCGCCTGCCGCACCGTGGCGGAGATCGCCGAGCGGCCGCCGCATTCGCTGCACGCCTACTTCCTGCTCGCCGGCGATCCCAAGGTGCCGATCATCTACGAGGTCGAGCGGCTGCGCGACGGCAAGAGCTACACGACACGGCGCGTCACCGCGATCCAGCACGGCCGGCCGATCTACTCGGCCATGGTGTCGTTCCATCGCCCCGAGGAGGGCTTCGAGCATCAGTTCGCGATGCCCGACGTGGCGGGCCCCGAGAACCTGCCGAGCGAGCTCGAGCTGAAGGAGCGCATCCTGCCGCTGATGCCCGATCCGGTGCGCGGCTATTACGAGCGCGAGCGGCCGATCGAGCTGCGCCCGGTCGAGTTCGAGCGCTATCTCGGCAAGGCGCATCCGGAGGGTCGCTTCCACGTGTGGATCCGCACCACCGGGCGGCTGCCCGACGAGCCGGCGATCCACCGCTGCGTGCTCGCCTACGCGTCCGACATGCTGCTGCTCGACGCCTCGATGATCCCGCACGGCCGCACCCTGTTCGAGAAGGACATCATGGCGGCGAGCCTCGACCACGCGATGTGGTTCCACCGGCCGTTCCGGGCCGACGAGTGGCTGCTCTACTGCCAGGACAGCCCGAACGCGCACGGCGCCCGCGGGCTGGGCCGCGGCCTGATCTTCGCGCGCGACGGGACGCTGGTCGCCTCGGTGGCGCAGGAGGGCGTGGTGCGGCCACGTCACGGCTGAGTCGATATCCGCTCGACGGGTCTCTGTCATTCCGGGGCGCGGCATCGCCGCGAACCCCGAATCCAGCGGCGCGCTCGCAGCTCTCGGCGGGAGCCCGGCTTCGGCGCTGCGCGCCGCCTCGGACAGACCCCCGGGTGGGACGTGCCGGAATCGGTCTGATCGGTGCGCCGGCCGGCGCGGCCGGTCGGCCCACAGGGCGGCTGACGGCGGCGTTTCCTTGTCGTAGTGTGACGGCTCGCTCTTCCGGCGTCGGCGCGGTTTTTCGGCGCACGGACGTCATTTCCATGCTTCGTCCATCGCGGTGCCGTCGGCCGAGCCGGGCACGGCACCGCCCGGCGGCCGCACGGCCGCCGAACACGACAGAGGGGGCCGCCATGAAGCTCGTGATCGCGGTGATCAAGCCGTTCAAGCTCGACGACGTGCACCAGGCGCTGACCCGCATCGGGGTCACCGGCATGACGGTCGCCGAGGTGAAGGGCTACGGCCGCCAGAAGGGGCACACCGAGATCTACAGGGGCGCCGAATACGCGGTGAGCTTCCTGCCCAAGGTGCGCATCGACGTGGTGGTGCCGGCCGACCGGGTCGACAGCGTGATCGAGGCGATCAGCGGCGCCGCCCGCACCGGCCAGATCGGCGACGGCAAGATCTTCGTCACCAAGGTGGACCGGGCGATGCGCATCCGCACCGGCGAGTCCGACGCCGACGCGCTGTAGCCGTCGCGCGCCCGCGCGGGGCGTTGCAGAAGTGCGCCGTCGTCCCACGGCGCGGGGCCCGCAAGGGCCCGTGCCCGGGATCCGAACTGCCCTGCCTGTCGCGGGCCACCGATACCGGGATTACGGATCCCGGGCTCGCGGATCTTCGGTCGCCCGCCGGGATGACGGACCGTGCGAGGCGCGGCACCTGCGAGCTCGTCTCGCGGCCGCCGCCCCTCGGCGATCATCCTTTGGTCGCGTGCGGTTTACGCCGCGGTAACGTCCGCCCCCTCTCTGATCATTAATTGGGCAGAAAACGCCCGCCGATTGCGCAGCGTGTGGCCGTCGCGCGGCGACTGCCCGCCTTTTCACCCCCTCCGGCGCACCCGGCGTCGCGCCCCTCCGACGGCCACGCGACAAAGCACCGCGGAATCATGGATCCCCCGAAGGGAACCCGGGTTGGCACGCGGTTTGATTCGGCTTCCCCCGGCTAAGCCTGCGGGGGGCGATCTCGCGCGCCGAGCCGTTATTTCAGCCCGCCTCGGCCAGAGGGGGCTCCAGCGGGGATCGATTCTATGAAAATCGTCATGGCCATCATCAAGCCATTCAAGCTCGACGAGGTCCGCGATGCGCTCACCTCCATCGGCGTCTACGGCATGACCGTCACCGAGGTGAAAGGCTACGGGCGCCAGAAGGGCCATACCGAAATCTATCGTGGCACCGAATACGCCGTGAGCTTCCTGCCGAAGGTGAAGGTGGAGATCGCGGTGCCGAGCAATCAGGTCGAGAAGGTGATCGAGACGATCTCGGGCGCCGCCAAGACCGGCCAGATCGGCGACGGCAAGATCTTCGTCGTCGGCATCGATCAGGCGGTCCGCATCCGGACCGGCGAAACCGACAATGCGGCGCTGTGATCCGCACCCAACGGACAGGAGTGACATGATGACAACAAAGAATCCGTATCGTGCGGGCATCGCGGCTTTCGCGGTGGCGACGCTGGCGACGAGCTCCGCCTGGGCGGCGCCGACCATCAACAAGGGCGACAACGCCTGGATGATGACGTCGGCCGTGCTGGTGCTGCTGATGACGATCCCGGGCCTCGCGCTGTTCTACGGCGGCCTGGTGCGCTCCAAGAACATGCTGTCGGTGCTGGCCCATGTGTTCTACACGGTCTGCATCTGCTGCGTGATCTGGGCGATCTACGGCTACAGCGTCACCTTCACGGGCGGCTCGCCGTTCATCGGCGGCTTCTCCAAGCTGTTCCTCTCGGGCGTGACGCCGGAATCGGCGGCCGGCACCTTCACGGTCGGCGCCAACATCTCCGAGATGATCTACGTCTGCTTCCAGATGACCTTCGCGGCGATCACGCCCGCCCTGATCGTCGGCGCCTTCGCGGAGCGCATGAAGTTTTCGGCGCTCGCCCTGTTCATCCCGCTGTGGGTCACGCTGATCTACTTCCCGATCGCCCACATGGTGTGGTACTGGGCCGGCCCCGACGCGATCGCCGAGGCCGCCGCCGCGGTCGCCGCCGCGACCGACGAGGCCGCCAAGGCGGCCGCCCAGGCCAAGCTCGACGAGGTGATGGCCGACGCCGGCCAGATCTTCTCGTGGGGCGCGCTCGACTTCGCCGGCGGCACCGTGGTGCATATCAACGCCGGCATCGCCGGCATCGTCGGTGCCTTGATCGTCGGCCGCCGCATCGGCTTCGGCAAGGAGCTGATGCCCCCCCACTCGCTGACCCAGACGATGATCGGCGCCGCCCTGCTGTGGGTGGGCTGGTTCGGCTTCAATGCCGGCTCGGCGCTGGAGGCCTCCGGCGCGGCCGCGCTCGCGATGCTGAACACCTTCGTCGCCACCGCCGCCGCCGCGCTGTCGTGGATGTTCGCGGAGTGGATCGTCAAGGGCAAGCCGTCGCTGCTCGGCGCGCTGTCGGGCTGCATCGCCGGCCTCGTCGCCGTCACCCCGGCGGCCGGCTTCGCGGGCCCGATGGGCGCCATCGTGCTCGGCCTGATCGTCGGCATCGTCTGCCTGTTCTTCTGCTCGGTCGTGAAGAACGCCTTCGGCTACGACGACGCCCTCGACGTGTTCGGCATCCACTGCGTCGGCGGCATCATCGGCGCCATCGGCACCGGCATCCTGGTCAACCCGGCGCTCGGCGGCACCGGCGTCTACGACTACGTCGCCGCCAAGGTCGCCGACTTCGACCAGATGGCGCAGCTCATCTCGCAGCTCAAGGCCGTCGGCCTGACCATCGTGTGGTCGGGCGTCGGCTCGGCGATCCTCTACAAGATCGTCGACCTCGTCGTCGGCCTGCGGCCGACCGCCGAGCAGGAGCGCGAGGGCCTCGACCTCGCCGACCACGGCGAGCGCGCCTACAACATGTGAGACCGGTCTCACCCGCGATGCGCGTCCTTCGGGACACGCATCGCGGCCCGATACGGACGGGGTGGAGACCCGGCACCGCCCCGTCCGCTGGGAGGCCCCGACCCTGTGTCGGGGCCTCCTTTTTATGGGCCGTTTTATGTGCCGTCATTCCGGGACGGCGCGCCCGCGGCGGACCCGGAATCCAGCCCGGACTGTGGAGCTTGCCGCTGGATTCCGGACTCGCGGACCGATCGGGCCGCGCCCCGGAACGACGGCAACGAGGGACGCTCGCGGCCAGGTCGTCAGATCCATCCCATCGCCCCCGCCCCTTGACGGTCGATGGTTAATCGCGCCTTAACCTCGCCCCCTCTAAGCTTCACCCCGACGTGGCCGCGCCGTCCGGCGCGCCCGCCCACGAGCCGCACGATCCGATGTCCATGACCTCCGCCGCCTGCGCGCCCTCGGCCTCGCCCGCGAGGCCGCCCGACACCCGCTCGCCCTTCGTGCGGCTCACCGAGCTGCTCGCGGGCGTCGTGCCGGCGCAGGCCCCCATCAACCTGTCGATCGGCGAGCCGCAGCACCCGATCCCGCCCTTCGTGAAGGACGCGCTCGTCGCCGACCTCGCCTCGCTCGGCCGCTATCCGGCCGGCAAGGGCACCGACGCGTTCCGCGAGGCCGCCGCCGGCTGGCTGACGCGGCGCTACGGCCTGCCGCGCCCCGTCGATGCGGGGAGCGAGGTGCTGGTCCTGTGCGGCACCCGCGAGGGGCTGTTCCTCGGCGCCATCGCGGCGAAGCGCTTCGTCGAGGCGCGCCGCGGTCCGCGGCCCGGCAAGCCCGCCGTCCTGGTGCCGAACCCGTTCTATGCCGCCTATCCGGCCGGCGGCACGGTGGCCGACTGCGAGGTCGTCTACATGCCGGCCTTGAAGCAGAACGGCTTCCTGCCCGATCTCGACGCCCTCGACGACGCGCTGCTCGCCCGCACCGTGGCGCTCTACATCGCCTCGCCGGCCAATCCGCAGGGGGCCGTCGCCGACCTCGACTATCTGGCCCGCCTGCTGGGGCTCGCGCGCAAGCACGGTTTTCTCGTCTTCGCCGACGAATGCTACTCGGAGATCTACACCCGCGAGCCGCCGCCCGGCATCCTGCAGGCGGCCGGCGCCGACTTCTCCAACGCGGTGGTGTTCCAGTCGCTGTCGAAGCGCTCGAACCTGCCCGGCCTGCGCGTCGGCTTCGTGGCCGGCGAGGCGGCGTTCCTCCAGAAGTTCCTCGATCTGCGCAACGTCGCCGCGCCGCAGGTGCCGGGCGTCGCCCAGGCCGTCGCCGCCGCGGCCTACGCGGACGAGGCGCACGTGGAGGAGAACCGGCGTCTCTACGGGCGAAAATTCGACCTCGCCGACCAGATCGTCGGCGACCGTTGGGGCTATGTGCGGCCGGCCGGCGGCTTCTATCTGTGGCTCGACGTCGCCGCCCTCGGCGGCAGCGAGGCCGTGACGCTGACGCTGTGGCGGGAGGCCGGCGTGCGCGTGCTGCCGGGCCGTTACATCGCGCGCGATCAGGCCGACGGCAGCAATCCGGGGGCCGACTACATCCGGCTCGCGATGGTTCAGGACGAGGAGACCACGGCCGAGGCGCTGCATCGCCTCGTCGCCGTGCTGGACTGAGCTCGATCTTTCGAGGACACGGCGACCGCATTCCGCGGGCGCCCGGGCAGACACGGGGACGCAATGCCCGCACTGCAGCGCCGAGTCGGAGCGGCGACCCTGCTGCCGGACGAGCTCCGGGCCGGGCTGGAGCGGCGCATCCGCCAGCTCGTCGGGCTCGTGCTGGTCGGCCTCGCGATGCTGTGCACGGCGGCGCTCGTCACCTGGTCGGTGAAGGATCCGAGCCTCAGCCACGCCACCGCGGCGCCGGTGCGCAACCTGCTCGGCGCCCCGGGCGCCATCGCGGCCGACCTGTTCATGCAGCTGTTCGGCCTCGCCACCCTGGCGCTGGTCGGCCCGGTCGCCGCCTGGGGCTGGCGGCTCGCCCATCTGCGCCGGTTCGATCGCGAGAGGTGGCGGGTGCTGGCCTGGGCGCTCGGCGCGCCGCTCGCCGCCGGCTTCGCGGCCTGCCTGCCGCGCAGCGCCGCCTGGCCACTGCCGAGCGGGCTCGGCGGCGTGATCGGGGATTTTCTGGTGCGCGGCCCGGTGTCGCTGTTGCCGGCCGGCACCGGCACCATGGTCCTGGCGGCCGTCTACGGTGTGCTGGCTGTCGCGGCTCTCCTGTTCGCCAGCGGCGTCGGCTTCGCCGCGGTCGATCCCGATGCGCCTGCGCCGGCGAAGCCGGCGGCCAGGAAGGCCGCCCCGCCGCCGCCCGTTGCGCGCGACGGCGAGGAGGACGAGGAGGACGACACGGGTCGCGACCGCGCCTCGATCTCGCTCGGCTTGGTCGTGCATTCGCTGCTCAGCCTGAAGGCACGGGCGCTGCGGCTCGCCCGGCACGGCGTGCTGGCCGGCGTCAAGCTCCTGAAGACGACGCGCGAGCCCGACATCGACCACCGCACCTTCGAGCGGCGCGAGCCGCGCTTCGACGGCGACACCGGCGACCCGGCCGAGCGGCGCGCCTACGACGAGGCGCCGCCCTTCGACGCGGCCGAGGAGCCGGAGGTCGAGGACGAGGCCGAGGAGGAGCCGGCGCCCCGGCGTGCGGCCAAGAAGCTTCCGCCGCCCAAGAAGCCGCCCGCCAAGGCGAAGGCGAGCGAGTACGAGCTGCCCTCCGTCAACCTGCTCGCCGCGCCCAAGGCGTCGGACCGTCACGCGCCCTCGATGGACCTGATCAAGGCCAACGAGGCGGCGCTGCAGACCGTGCTGGGCGACTTCGGCGTGCGCGGCGAGATTCTCGATGCGCATCCGGGGCCGGTCGTCACGCTCTACGAGCTGGAGCCGGCGCCGGGCATCAAATCGTCGCGGGTGATCGGGCTCGCCGACGACATCGCCCGCTCGATGAGTGCCGTGTCGGCGCGCGTCGCCGTGGTGCCGGGCCGCAACGTGATCGGCATCGAGCTGCCCAACGCCACGCGCGAGAAGATCTATCTGCGCGAGATGCTGGCCGCCGAGCAGTATCACGACTCCTCGGCCAAGCTGCCGCTCTGCCTCGGCAAGACGATCGGCGGCGATCCCGTCATCGTCGACCTCGCCCGCATGCCGCATCTCCTGATCGCCGGCACCACCGGCTCGGGCAAGTCGGTCGCCGTCAACACCATGATCCTCAGCCTCCTGTACCGGCTGCGGCCGGACCAGTGCCGGCTGATCATGGTCGATCCCAAGATGCTCGAGTTGTCCGTGTACGACGGCATCCCGCATCTCCTCACGCCTGTCGTCACCGACCCGAAGAAGGCCGTGGTCGCGCTCAAATGGGCGGTGCGCGAGATGGAGAGCCGCTACAAGAAGCTCTCCAAGGTCGGCGTGCGCAACATCGACGGCTACAACGCCCGCCTCCAGGAGGCGAAGGCGAAGGGCGAGCGGCTGTCGCGCACCGTGCACACCGGCTACGACAAGGAGACCGGCACGGCCATATACGAGACCGAGGAGCTCGACCTCGAGCCGCTGCCCTACATCGTCGTGGTGGTCGACGAGATGGCCGACCTGATGATGGTCGCCGGCAAGGACATCGAGGGCGCCGTGCAGCGCCTCGCCCAGATGGCGCGTGCCGCCGGCATCCACGTCATCATCGCGACGCAACGTCCCTCGGTCGACGTCATCACCGGCACCATCAAGGCCAACTTCCCGACCCGCATCTCCTTCCAGGTGACGTCGAAGATCGACAGCCGGACCATTCTGGGCGAGCAGGGCGCCGAGCAGCTGCTCGGCCAGGGCGACATGCTCTACATGGCGGGCGGCGGCCGCATCAGCCGCGTCCATGGTCCGTTCGTGTCCGACGAGGAGGTGGAGAAGATCGTCCGCCACCTGCAGGCGCAAGGCACCCCGCAATATGTCGAGGAGGTCACGGCCGAGGAGCCCGAGGGCGACGGCGAGGCCGTGTTCGACGGCACCGCCATGGGCCAGGAGGGCGGCGACCTCTACCAGCAGGCCGTCCAGGTCGTCCTGCGCGACCGCAAGGCGTCCACGAGCTACATCCAGCGCCGCCTCCAGGTCGGCTACAACAAGGCCGCCTCGCTGATGGAGCGGATGGAGCAGGAGGGCATCGTCGGCCAGGCCAACCACGCGGGAAAGCGCGAGATTCTGGTGGGCGGCGAGGGCGGCGAGGACAGTTTCTGAGCGACCCGCTATGCTGGCCGAAGGCCGCGCCGCGAGTCGCGCCGGAACGCCGGGGTCGGAGCATCGGGATCGGAGCACATTGGGAGGCCGGTGGCCCGTCGGGCCGCCGCGCCGTGGCCCCCGGGCCGCGAAATCGCCATAGACCTGGACGACAGGTCTTGTCTCTGAGGATGGGGTGAATCGGAGATGAACATGCGGACTTCGGGGGCGGCCGCGCGGATCGGCAGCTTGACGCTCGGGACGTGCCTGCTCGCCGCCTGCCTGGTCGGCGCCACCGCTGTCTCGGCGGCCGAGACGGTTCCGCTGCCGGTGCCCTCGCCCAAGAAGCGTGTCGCCCAGGCGACGCCCCCGGCGCGTGCGCCGCTGTCGGCGCCGACCCTGACCGGCACCCCGCCCACCGGCTCGATCGTCCCGGTCGCCGCACCGGCCCAGGGTCGCGGCCTCGACGGCTCGCAGAAGCTGCTGGCCGACAAGGTCAGCGGCTATCTGTCGGGCGTCCACGCCCTCACCGGAAACTTCATCCAGGTCGGCCCCGACGGCGGCCGCACCGAGGGCCAGTTCTACATCCAGAAGCCCGGCAAGGTGCGGTTCGAGTACAACCCGCCGAGCCCGATCGACGTCGTCGCCGACGGCAACTCGGTGGTGGTGCGCGACCGCAAGCTCGCCACCCAGGATCTCTATCCGCTGTCGCAGACGCCGCTGCGCTATCTGCTGGTCGACAAGATCGACCTCACCAAGGACACCAACGTGGTCTCGGTCTCGGCCGACGACGTGTTCGTCACCATCGTGATCGAGGAGAAGCAGGCGCTCACCGGCACCCACAAGCTGATGATGATGTTCGGCGCCAAGGACATGCAGCTCAAGCAGTGGACCGTGACCGACCCCCAAGGCTACGACACCACGGTCGCGGTCTACAATCTCGACCCGAGCGCCAAGCCCGACCCCGGCCTGTTCAAGATCAACTACGAGCGCGTGCTGCAGTAGGGGCGCGCGGCGGGGCCGCCGCGACGCTGTCGCGGGTCGCCCGCAGCAGGTCGCCCGTCACGGGGATGCCGATCGTCTCGGACGACGACATCGGTGTCCCTCGGAGCAGGGCAAGGGCGCTCAAGGTCGTATAAATTCCGACCAGGGGCGACGGGTCCGTGGAACGCTGGGCGATAGGCCGCATCGCTATGGGTTTCGGCCTTGCTCCGGCCCGCATCCGGGCTATCAAGGGACCGAAACGAAGGTTCCGATGCCCCTCACCATCTCCACCTGGAACATCAACTCGGTCCGGCTGCGGATCGAGCTCGTGGCGAAATTTCTGAAGGCGACCCGGCCGGACGTCCTCTGCCTACAGGAGACCAAGTGCCCGGACGATGCTTTCCCGCTGAAAAGGCTGGCGAAGCTCGGCTATGGCCATGTCGCGATGAGCGGCCAGAAAGGCTATCACGGCGTCGCCATCGTCTCCCGCCTGCCGTTCGAGGCGACCGCAACGCGCGCGTTCTGCGACAAGCAGGACTGCCGCCACGTCGCCGTGACGTTCGGCGAGACGACGGGCCTCAAGGATCCGGCGACGCTGCACAACTTCTACGTCCCGGCCGGCGGCGACGAGCCCGACCCGGTGGCGAACACGAAGTTCGCCCACAAGCTGCAGTTCCTCGACGAGATGCGCGTCGCCGACGGCTTGCATCCGGCGAACGGCGCCCGCGCCATCCTGGTCGGCGACCTCAACGTCGCCCCGCTGGAGCACGACGTGTGGAGCCACAAGCAGATGCTGAAGGTGGTCTCGCACACCCCGGTCGAGTGCGAGAAGCTCGTCGCCGTGCAGAAGGCGGGCGCCTGGATCGACGCCATGCGGGCGCATGTGCCGCCGAGCGAGAAGCTCTACACGTGGTGGAGCTACCGGGCGGCCGACTGGGCCGCCTCCGACCGCGGCCGACGGCTCGACCACGTCTGGGTGAGCCCGGTGCTCGGCGACCGGGTGTCGTCCATGACCGTCACCCGCGCGGCGCGCGGCTGGCCCCAGCCCTCCGACCACGTGCCCGTGACGGTGAAGCTGGAGATTTGAGGTTCCAGAATCGCACAGTGATGCATCACTGGGAGATTTGATGCATCACTGGCCGAAAATGCTCACCGCCCGATGTCGAGATGGGCTCGCACCTGGGCGATGTCCTCCGCGGTCTCCAGTGCCCGGCTGGCGAGGTGGTCGCGCAGCCGGAAGGCGGCGTCCGGAAAGCCTTCCAGCATCTTGAGGAAGAGCTGGCGCGGGATGCGCATCACGGTCGAAGGCTCGGTCGCCGTGGCGGTGACCGGTCGGATCGTGTCGATCAGGAGCGCCATCTCGCCGAGCAGCACCCCGGGGCCGACCGAAACCAGCGGCCCGTCGGGGCGGCCCGAGTCGAGCCGGAAGGCCCCCTCCTGAACCACGTAGCCGCAGTCGGCGGGCTCGTCGGCCCGAAACAGCACGTCGCCGGAATCGAGCGACCGGCTCTCGCAGCCGATCGCGAGAATCCGCAGCGCACCCGGCCCGAGCAGGCGGAACGTCGGCACGCTCGCCAGGAAGCCGATATCGTCCTCGATGCTCATTGGGGCGAAGCGACGCTGCCGGACAGTGGGGGCGATTTCCGGGACGGCCGGTTCCGTGAGGGCAGGACCGGCCGCGCCCCCGGCGACCGGCTCACTCGAATTTACCGCGAGTTCGGCGAAAGTGGATTCCGAACTTCCCCGCAGCCGAATCGTAATCCGATAACCTTAAACAGAAATTCCCGTCCCGCCCGGTCTCCCGGGGCTGCGGGCGAACGGTTCGGGCCGGGCTGCCGGCGGCCTCTGGCCGGCGCCCCGCTCACGGCACCAGCTTGTACCCGCCCGCCTCGGTGACCAGGATGGCCGGATTGGCGGCGTCGCGCTCGACCTTCTGGCGGAGCCGGTAGATGTGGGTCTCGAGCGTGTGGGTGGTGACGCCCGAATTGTAGCCCCAGACCTCCTGCAGCAGCACGTCGCGCGACACCGGCTTCTGCCCGGCCCGGTAGAGGAAGCGCAGGATCGCCGTCTCCTTCTCGGTCAGCCGCACCTTGTTGCCCTTCGGGCTGACCAGGAGCTTGGAGCTCGGCCGGAACGTGTAGGGGCCGATGGCGAAGACCGCGTCCTCGCTCGCCTCGTGCTGGCGGAGCTGGGCGCGGATGCGCGCGAGCAGGACCGCGAACCGAAAGGGCTTCGGCACGTAGTCGTTGGCGCCCGATTCGAGCCCGAGGATCGTGTCGGAGTCGGTGTCGTGGCCGGTCAGCATGATGATCGGCGCCTTGAAGCCGTTCTTGCGCAGGATGCGCACCGCCTCGCGGCCGTCGATGTCGGGCAGACCGACATCCATCAGCACCAGATCGAACGGCCCGGCCTTGGCGGCCTGCACGGCCTTGGCGCCGGTGTCGACGGCTTCGGGCTCGAACTCGTCGTGGAGCGAGAGCTGCTCCACCAGGGCCTCGCGCAGCTCGGCCTCGTCGTCGACGATCAGGATCTTCCGGGCATTCGGCATCGGTCGAGGCCTCTGGCGCACGCGCACGCACGGGACGCGCACAAATCACGCGAGTGTGCGCGAAGTAGAGCATTCGGGCATAAAAGAGCAAGCGTCCCGACGCACCGGAAGGTGGCCATACCCTTGATTCCTCAGACCCATGGACGAAAGGTGGAGGGCCGGAGCCGGCCCCTCTCCCGCATCGTGGTGACGGCGCGCCCCGGCGCCCCGACCCGCGGCTGGCTGATCGCCGGACCGTTGCGCCTGCCGGTCGCCCTCGGTCGGACGGGGCTGAAGACCGACAAGCGCGAGGGCGACGGCGGTACGCCGCGCGGCCGATACCGCCCGGTGCGGCTCTGGTGGCGGGCCGACCGCGGGCCGATCCCGCGCAGCGGCCTGCCGGCGAGGCGCATCACGCCGGACCTCGCGTGGTGCGAGGATCCCGCCGACCGCCGCTACAACCGGCCGTTCCGCCGCGTCCGGCGGGCCGACGGAACGGTCGAGCCCGGCGACATGCTGTGGCGCGACGACCGGCTCTACGACGTGGTGATCGAGATCGACCACAACCGCCGGCCCCGGATCGCGGGACGGGGCAGCGCCGTGTTCATCCACGTCGCCCGCGAGGGATTCGCGCCGACCGCCGGCTGCATCGCGCTCGCCCCGCGCGATCTGCGCCGGCTCCTGGAAAAGATCGGGCCGCGGACCCGGATCGTCGTCGGGTGAAGGAGGAGGCGCCGATCCGCGGAACTCAGGGCCGCCAGCCGGCGGCCTCGGCCTCTTGGTCGCCGGTCTCGGCGGCGCGTTCGCCGTCGACCACGGCCAGCACGGCGCGCAGCACCTCGGGCACGCCCTTGCCGGTGGCGCCGGAGAGCAGGAGGGGCGTCGTCTTGGCGGCACGCTTGAGGCGGGCGACCTGCTGCTTGAGATCCTCGGGCGACAGCGCGTCGATCTTGTTGAGCGCGACGATCTCGGGCTTCTGGTCGAGGTCGTGCTCGTAGGCCGAGAGCTCGCCCCGCACCGTCTTGTAGGCCTTGCCGGCGTGCTCGCAGGTGCCGTCGACGAGGTGCAAGAGAACGCGACAGCGCTCCACATGGCCCAGGAAGCGGGTGCCGAGGCCGGCGCCTTCGCTCGCCCCCTCGATCAGGCCCGGGATGTCGGCCAGCACGAACTCGCGGCCGTCGATCGAGACGACGCCGAGCTGCGGATGCAGGGTCGTGAACGGATAGTCGGCGATCTTCGGCTTCGCGGCGCTCACCGCGGCGAGAAACGTCGACTTGCCGGCGTTCGGCAGGCCGACCAGGCCGGCGTCGGCGATCAGCTTGAGGCGCAGCCAGATGGTGCGCTCCTCGCCCGGCTGGCCGGGGTTGGCACGGCGCGGCGCCTGGTTGGTGGACGACTTGAAATGGGCGTTGCCGAAGCCGCCGTTGCCGCCCTTGGCGATGACGACGCGCTGGCCGACCGCGGTGAGGTCGGCGAGCAGCGTCTCGTTGTCCTCGTCGAAGATCTGGGTGCCGACCGGCACGCGCAGCACGACGTCGGCGCCGCGCCCGCCGGCGCGGTTCTTGCCCATCCCGTGGGTGCCGGTCTTGGCCTTGAAGTGCTGCTGATAACGATAGTCGATCAGCGTGTTGAGGCCGTCGACGCACTCGGCCACGACGTCGCCGCCGCGGCCGCCGTCGCCGCCGTTCGGGCCGCCGAACTCGATGAACTTCTCGCGCCGGAACGAGACGCAGCCCGCCCCGCCGTCGCCGGAGCGGATGTAGATCTTGGCCTGGTCGAGGAATTTCATGCGCTCATCACGGCGGGTTGGTCGCGCCGTGCTCCAGGACTGGAACGCCGAGTTTTCGCGCGACCGCCTCCATACCGACATCGAAGGTCAGGAGTCGAGCCCCGATTCGCTGGGCGATCGCGATGTTGATCGCGTCCGGAGCCCGCAGGTTGAGGTCGAGGCGACGAATGAACGTCGTACAAAGCGCGACGTCGCTCGCCGTTACCTCGACCCGTCGTGCTTCACGCGCGACCCAATCGTCGAAATTGTCGAACACGATGCGGGCGTCGTCGACCGTGAGCGCTTGCATCCTGACCTGCCGTGCGATCACCGAAGCGAATTCGGCCGCGGCGAAGTCGCTGACGACGAGGCTCGGCGCCGTCAGGAGCAGGGCGTCTGCCGTGCCGCTGTGGAGGTCGTCCGTGAACGCCGCGACCAGGACGCTGGCGTCCAAGTAAACCCTCACCGCTCTCCCTCGTCACGAATCTCCCGGAGCAGAGCGCCCGCATCGAGACGTCCCTTCCGTCCCTTGACCCGGTTCGCGATGAGCCATTGCACGGCTTCCGCCGACACTGGCTTCTCCACCGGGGTGATGGTGGCCACTGGCCGGCCTTGACGCGTCAGGACGACCTCCTCGCCCCGTTCGGCGCGGTCGATCAGATCGGTGAGCTGGTCTGTCGCTTCGACCCTGTGGGTGCCCATGGTTGAAAAATAGGCTCGAATTTCGCCGACTCCAACCGGATTCGGGCGTCGACGTCCGGTCGACGCCCGGATGGGCCCGGCCTCACGCCGAGCAGCGCACCCTGGTGGCGGTGCGGCCCCAGCCTTTCAGCGACGTCCAGATGGCGCGCTCCAGGCGGAAGCGGTCGAACGGCGCCGACGAGCGGATGGCGCGGATGCGGTGCAGCTCGACCCCGGTCCACTGGAAGCCGCACTTCTCCAGCACCCGGCGCGACCCCGGGTTCGAGGTGCGGGCGCCGGCGACGATCGCCTCGACGCGGTGCTCGCCGAAGGCGTGGTCGATCAGCGCGCGGGCCGCCTCGGTGGCGTAGCCGCGGCCCCAATGGGGGGCGCCGAGCCAGTAGCCGATCTCCGGGGTCTCGTCGGTCGTCCAGCGCAGGGCGCAGGAGCCGAGCACGGCGCCGTCGTCGGCCCGGGTGATCAGGAACGTGTCCTCGCCGCCGTCGAGATTGCTGACGGCGATCCAGTCCTCGGCGTCGCCGAGACCGTAGGGATGCGGAATACGCAACGTGTTCTCGGCGATCCGGCGGTCGTCGGCGAGCGTCGCTACGGCTTTTGCGTCCTCGAGGCGCGGCGCTCGCAGAATCAGCCGGTCGGTCTCGAGGACGAGGCTACACGCCTCGTGCAGGTCGCCCCTGGGTCGTTCGAGGATGGTCATGGCGGGCTCCGTTTTCCGAACTGGAAGGCCATCCGACCTGGAAGGCCAAAAGAGAAGGGGAGGCCGGCGCTCTCCGGTCTCCCCTTCTCGGAACCCGCTTGTCCTTCGCGGATCCGCCGGGAGACTTGCGCCGGCGGACCCCGAAGTGATCCACCGTCTACTCGGCCGCGGCCTGCGTCGTCGCCGGTACCACCGACACGTAGGTGCGGCCCTTGGCTTTGGTCCGATACGCGATCGTGCCGTCGACGAGCGCGAAGAGAGTGTGGTCCTTGCCGAGGCCGACGTTCACGCCCGGATGCCACTTGGTGCCGCGTTGACGCACGATGATGTTTCCCGCCCGGCAGCGCTCGCCACCGAACATCTTCACGCCCAGGCGCTGGCCTGCCGAATCGCGGCCGTTGCGCGAGGAGCCGCCTGCTTTTTTGTGAGCCATGGCTCGAATCCGTTTCGATCTAGGGGTCTATCGACGAACTGTGACCAAATCATCACCGGGCCGGACACGAAGAGTTAACCGCGCCGGCCCTGCTCCCGCCTCACTCCGCCGTCGGGGCGGCCTCGGGCTGGCGCGACGGCGCCTTGCCGTCGGTCAGGATCTCGGTGATGCGGACCAGCGTGAAGTCCTGGCGATGGCCGCGCTTGCGCCGCGAGTTCTTGCGGCGGCGCTTCTTGAAGGCGATCACCTTGGGACCACGGCCCTGGCGGACGATCGTCCCGGCCACCGAGGCGCCCGCGACGGTCGGGACGCCGAGCAGGGTCTCGTCCCCGCCGACCACCAGCACCTCGCCGAACGTGACGGTGTCGCCGGCTTCGCCCGCGACGGAATCGACCTGCAGCAGGTCGTCGGCGACCACGCGGTACTGCTTACCGCCGGTCTTGATGACTGCGAACATCTTTCTGTCCTCGTGTTCGGATCCGACCTTTGAGGGGCCGGCTTCTTTCAGTCGGTTGCACATCTCGACCGCGCGAACGGCCGAATTCTGAAGCCTTGCCAGAGGCTTGCACCCGGAGAGCGCGGGCCGGCGCGGCCATGTGGGAAGGCGCGGGCCCCGGAGGGCCCGCGCCGCACGACGGTTTTATGGCGACGGCTCCCGGCCGAGTCAAGGAAGGCGCGTCGATTCGGCCGACGGTTGTCGCCTCCGAACCCGTTGTCCGGTCACGCATCGGCCGACCTGCCTCACCGCTCGCGCCGCCGTTCGCGTGGCCCCTTGTGTCGGCGCGGCCGGTTCTGTAGAAGTCCGTCCCGCCGGGCGGCGACGCCCGCACTCGGCCCCGCGGAGAGGTGGCAGAGTGGTTGAATGCACCGCACTCGAAATGCGGCATACGGGTAACCGTATCGGGAGTTCGAATCTCCCCCTCTCCGCCACTCGCGCTCCACCGATTCCTTAAACATCGACGGCGCCCCGGTCTCGCCGCTGCGACGCGCCGCCGTCGCGGGCCCGGACCGGCCGCCGTCCGCATGGTCCGAAAAGCCCGTCCGCATGATCCGCCTCGATTCCGTCTCCAAGCAGAACGGTCACCATCTCCTGTTCGTCGAGGCCTCGGCGGCGATCCAGCGCGGCGAGAAGGTGGGGCTGGTCGGCCCCAACGGCGCCGGCAAGACGACGCTGTTCCGGATGATCACCGGCGAGGAGCCGCCCGACGAGGGCCAGGTGGCGGTCGATCGCGGCGTCACCATCGGCTACTTCAGCCAGGACGTCGGCGAGATGGCCGGCCGCAGCGCCCTCTACGAGGTGATGGACGGCGCCGGCCCGGTGAGCGCCGTCGCGGCCGAGCTGAAGGAGCTCGAGCATGCGCTCGCCGATCCCGATCGCGCCGACGAGATGGAGGCGATCATCGAGCGCTACGGCGAGGTGCAGCACCGGTTCCAGGAGCTCGACGGCTACACACTCGAGGCGCGTGCCCGAGAGGTGCTCGCCGGGCTCGGCTTCGACGAGGCCATGCAGGAGGGGGACGTCGGCGCGCTGTCGGGCGGCTGGAAGATGCGGGTGGCGCTCGCCCGGATCCTGCTGATGCGCCCCGACGCCATGCTGCTCGACGAGCCGTCGAACCATCTCGACATCGAGAGCCTGATCTGGCTCGAGCAGTTCCTGAAGGGCTACGAGGGCGCCCTGGTGATGACCTCGCACGACCGCGCCTTCATGAACCGCGTCGTGAACAAGATCGTCGAGATCGACGGCGGCGCGCTCACCACCTACACGGGCGACTACGAGTTCTACGAGGGCCAGCGCGCGCTCGCCGAGAAGCAGCAGCAGGCGCAGTTCGAGCGCCAGCAGGCGATGCTGGCCAAGGAGATCAAGTTCATCGAGCGCTTCAAGGCGCGGGCCTCGCACGCGGCGCAAGTTCAGAGTCGGGTGAAGAAGCTCGACAAGATCGAGAAGGTCGAGCCGCCGCGGCGGCGCCAGACCGTGCTGTTCGACTTTCCGCCGGCGCCGCGCTCCGGCGAGGACGTCGTGAGTCTCAAGGGCGTGCACAAGGGCTACGGGTCGAAGCGCATCTACGAGGGCCTCGACTTCATGGTGCGGCGGCGCGAGCGCTGGTGCGTGATGGGCGTCAACGGCGCCGGCAAGTCGACGCTTCTCAAGCTCGTCGCCGGCGCGACCGCGCCCGACGCCGGCACCGTCACGGTCGGCGGCAGCGTCAAGATGGGCTACTTCGCCCAGCACGCCATGGATCTGCTCGATGGCGACCGCACCGTGTTCGAGCAGCTGGAAGACGCGTTCCCGCAGGCCGGCCAGGGCTCGCTGCGCACGCTCGCCGGCTGCTTCGGCTTCTCGGGCGACGACGTCGAGAAGCGCTGCCGCGTGCTCTCCGGCGGCGAGAAGGCGCGGCTCGTGATGGCGCTGATGCTCTACGATCCGCCCAACTTCCTGGTGCTCGACGAGCCGACCAACCATCTCGACATCGCGACCAAGCAGATGCTGATCGGCGCGCTGGCGAACTACGAAGGCACCATGCTGTTCGTCTCGCACGACCGGCATTTTCTCGCCGCGCTGTCGAACCGGGTGCTGGAGCTGACGCCGGACGGCGTCCACCAGTACGGCGGCGGTTACACCGAATACGTCGCCCGCACCGGCCACGAGGCGCCGGGCCTGCGGAACTGATCAGGTCGCCTCAATATGGGCCGTGCGGCACGCGCCTACGCTGCCGGTCAGCACGGATACAGTGCTGCAAGTATCCTCTGAAGCCGCGGCGTATGCTGCGCGGCTCCCTCTCCCCGGCGGGGAGAGGGTTGGGGTGAGGGGGTGCCGACGCCGATTGTCTTGATCGAGAGGGTGGCACCCCCTCACCCGACGCGCTGCGCGCGTCGACCTCTCCCCGCTGGGGAGAGGTGACGGAGAGGCGAAAATCACACCTTCGCGTCGGCCGGCACCGGCGGCGCGTAGACCAGCGGACGGTGCGGCAGCGGCGGCAGCTCGATCGTGATCGCGTCGTTCGGGCGCACCTCGCCGCCCCGGATCACGATGCTCATCACGCCGCATTTGAGAGCGACCCCGGCGGGGCCGCGCTCGACCAGGTGCTTCAAGAGGCCCTTCTGGAAATTGTCGATCTGCACGCACGGGTTCCGCAGGCCGGTCAGCTCGATCACGGCGTCGGATCCGAGCTGCAGCCGTGTGCCGGTCGGCAGTGCCGGCAGGTCGATGTTCCGGGTCGAGATGTTTTCGCCGAGATCGCCTGGTCGCACGGCATGGCCCTTGCCGGCCAGTTCCTCCAGCGTCTCCGCCGCGATCAGATGCACCTGGCGCAGGTTCGGGGTCGGGCCGAAGCGGCGGATGTGATAGAGGTGCTGGTCGGTCGCGCCGGCATGGGCGTCGCCTTCGACGCCCAGGTTCTCGATCAGGCGGATCCACAGGGTCGGGGGCTTGCCGAAGCTGTGCCTCGCGGCGGCGTGAACCGAGGAGACGAAGGGTCGCGCAGGCGCATCGGTCGGCACGGATCATCCTCTGGCTGTCGGTCGCGAGCCCCGGGCGAGAGGCGTAGCCCATCGGCGGCCGCGATCCAAGCCGCCGTCCCGACCCGCCGTCCCGACCCGCTGTCCCGAGCCGTCGTCAGCCGGTCGTCAGGGGCGGTGCCGCAATAAGGGGGCCGAAAGGTCACGAGACTCGCCCGACCGGGCCGCTGCCCGCGCGCGGCGCGAGGCACCATCGGAGCCGTCATGTCGCGTCCGCTGCTTCTTCGGCTGCATCGCTGGATCACCCTCGTGTTCGCGTTGCCGCTCGCCGTCGTGCTCGTCACCGGGCTGATCCTGTCGTTCGAGCCGATGATCGCCGGCTCTTCGCCCGGCGCGGTCACGGCGGCGCAGCTCGACGCGCTGATCGCCCGCCACGATCCCGACGGCAAGGCGCGCGGCGTCGCGCTGCGGCCCTATGACGGCTCGCTGGTGATTTCCGGCGTGCGCGCCCAACCGATCGTCGTCGACCTTTCGACCGGTGCCGAGCGCGCCGACATCGGGCCGCTCGCCCGCGTGCTGCTGACCGCGCGCCAGATGCACGAGCGGCTGATCTGGGATCTCGGCTGGCTGGTGACGGCGAGCACCGTCGCCATGCTGGTGGTCGCCGTGCTGGGCGTTCTCATGGGCTGGCCGCGCCTCGCCAACAACCTTGCCGGTTGGCACAAGGGGGTGGCGTGGATCGGCCTGCCGCTCGTGATCCTGAGCCCGCTCACCGGGCTGGCGCTCGCCTTCGGCATCTCGTTCACCGGGGCGCCGCCGGCGGCCGGCCCGGTGGTGCCGTTGCGCGAGGCGGTCGGCATGGTGACGGCCCGGCACGACGCTGCATCGCTCCTGTGGCTGCGCCAGCGCGGCCGGGCGCTGCTCGCCCGCGTCGACGACGGCGGCGAGTACAAGGTCTACGCGGTCGGCCGCGCCGGTCTGGTCGAGACCGGGCGCAACTGGCCGCGGCTGATCCACGAGGGCAACTGGGCGGGCGCCTGGTCGGCCCTGATCAACGTGATCACGTCCGTCGCGCTGATCGGCCTGATGGTCACGGGCGTCTGGCTGTGGGGTCGCCGGCAGGTGAGGCGGCTGCGCAACCGGAGCCGGGCGGGGGCCAAGACGGCGGCGGCGTGAGGTGCGGACCGACCTGAACGGTGGTGCTCGGCGTGAGTCGATGACGTCCGGTCTCCGTCGTCCCGGGGCGGCGCGAAAGCGCCGCGGCCGGACCCCTATACCAAAGTTTCTCGCGGGCCACCCGCACCGGGAGTATGGATCCCGGGCCCGCGGACCTGCGGTTCGCGCCCCGGGATGACCGTGGCCTCACCCCTCCTGTAAAATCTCCTTCAGGCGCTGTGCGTCGTGCGGGGCGGCACTTTTCCGGTCGTTGTCGAAATAGACGTAGACGGTGCGCATCTGCCGCTGCCAGGTGCGGATGTGGTCGGCCCAGTCGCGCAGCGTCGCCTCGGGGTAGCGGTCGTGGTCGTCGCCCGGCGGGCCGTGGCCGCGCACATAGACGTGGCGGGCGGTGAGCTGCCACGGCGTGCGGGCGTCGCGATGGTCGGAGAGGCACAGCGCCACGTCGTGCCGTCGCAGCAGCGCGAAGACCTCGTCGTCGAACCAGCTCGGGTCGCGCACCTCCAGCACATAGGGGCGGCCGGGCGACAGCAGATCCAGGAAGACGCGTAGCCGCTCGTGGTCGACGCCGAAGCGAGCCGGGAGCTGGAACAGCACCGGTCCCGCCTTCGGCCCGAGCATGGCGAGCCGCGTCTCCATCAGCTTCAGGCTCTCGGCGGTGCGTGGCGACAGCCGCTTCCAGTGGGTGATGAAGCGCGACGCCTTCCAGGCGAAGACGAAGTTTTCGGGCGTCTGGTCGCGCCAGGCGGAGACGGCGCCGAGCGGCGGCGTGCGATAGAACGAGCCGTTGATCTCGGTGGTGTCGAAGCGGCCGCCGTACCAGGCGAGCCATTTGCGCTTCGGCAGGTCGCTCGGAAAGAACACGCCGCGCCAGCCGTCGTGGCTCCAGCCCGAGGTTCCGATATGGACCGTCGACGTCTCGGGCACGGGCCGGCCTCCTTTTTTCTCGCGCGGCGCTCGGCGGCCACGCCACGGCGGCACCAGACGGCCGCTCTCGCGGTGTAAACCCCGGCGGCGCAACTCGGTTTCGGCGCGATCGCAAGCCCTTACCGCGGCACCGCCGGGGCGGGTCGCAGGCGCGCTCGGCTCGATTGCCAACCCGCGCCCGGTGTGGGATGCCAGGCCCATCGCTGTCGTTGTCAGGCTCTGCTCGCCGTGCCGTCCGTGACCCGTCACCCGTCCTCGACCAGAAGAACCGTCGTCCGCCAGATGTCCGGCTCCGTCCCCTCCGACACCGCCCCCGGCGCCGCGACCGCGCCGCCCGGCCGGCTGCCGGCGCTGCGCGACTTCGGCCGCATCGTCGTCAAGGTCGGCTCGGCCCTGCTGGTCGACCAGGAGACCGGGCTGAAGGAGACGTGGCTCGCCTCGCTGGTCGAGGACATCGCCGGCCTCCACCAGGAGGGCCGCGACGTGCTGGTCGTCTCCTCGGGGGCCATCGCGCTCGGCCGCTCGATGCTGCGGCTGCCGCGCGGGCCGCTGGCGCTGGAGGACAGCCAGGCGGCGGCGGCGATCGGCCAGATCGCGCTCGCCCGCATCTGGGCCGAGGCGCTCGGTCGCCACGGCATCACGGCGGGGCAGATCCTGGTGACGCTCGGCGACACCGAGGAGCGCCGCCGCTACCTCAACGCCCGCTCCACCATGGCACGCCTGCTCGATTGGCGGGCCGTGCCGGTGATCAACGAGAACGACACCGTCGCCACCAACGAGATCCGCTACGGCGACAACGACCGCCTCGCGGCGCGCGTCGCCACCATGGCGAGCGCCGACCTGCTGGTGCTCCTCTCCGACATCGACGGCCTCTACACGGCCCCGCCCGGCCAGAACCCGGACGCCACGCTGATCCCGGTGGTCGAGGGCATCACGCCGGAGATCGAGGGCATGGCGGGCGAGTCGGCCTCGGAGCTCTCCAAGGGCGGCATGCGCACCAAGATCGAGGCCGCCAAGATCGCCACCACGGGCGGCACCCACATGGTGATCGCCTCGGGCCGGGTCGACCACCCGCTGCGCGCCGTCGCCGACGGGGCGCGCGCCACCTGGTTCCTGGCGGCCGGCAATCCCGTCACGTCGCGCAAGAAGTGGATCGCCGGCTCGCTGGAGCCGAAGGGCACGCTCCATATCGACGCGGGCGCCGTCGCGGCGCTGCGCCGCGGCAAGAGCCTGCTGCCGGCCGGGATCGTGCGCATCGACGGCGAGTTCTCCCGCGGCGACGCCGTGCTGGTGCGCGGGCCGGACGGCCACGAGATCGGCCGCGGCCTCGTCGCCTACGACGCCGCCGATGCCGAGCGCCTGCGTGGCCACTCCTCGGCCGACATCCCGAAGATCCTCGGCACCCACGGCCGCACCGCCGTCATCCACCGCGACGATCTCGTCGTGGCGTGGGGGTAGGGCGTCAGCGCCGTCTCAGCAAACCCTTGATCGGTATCGCTTGACACTCGACCAGAGGAACAGGCGTAGAACACGCTCTAGGTATAAGAAGATAATCTTATGTGTGAGAGAGAACTCCTCAAGCGTATCGCTTGACGCCGCTCAGACCGTGGGATGCTCGCGCTGTTGAATCGCCGCGAGCACAGACGTGGCGACGCCTTTAGCGGAGGAGCGAGCCATGCAGCCCGACTTTGAGTTTCCGAGCTGGGGAAACCGTAGACACAAAGGGCGCGGTTGGCCCGGTGTAGCCGCCTTTGCGCTTTTGATCTTTAGTCGTGCAATCTGCTTTTTCATTCTTTTACAGATGGTTGGAACATCCTCCAACGGAGTCGAGATGCTAATTGCGCTGATGAAAAATCACGTCAGATGATCAACGAGGCTCGGCTGCGTTGGTGTCTGAGAGGCAGGAATATGCTGCCTCATCAGCCTCGCTCGCCCATTCGGTGAACATCACGAACGGATCCTCGACCTCCTCGGGCTCCTCGGACTGCTTCGGATCAATCATGGCTCGCTCCGAACCGAACCGTCGCGTCAGATCGAGAATTTCCCCTCACCTGAGGTGCTCGGCCACTGATCTCGGGTTTACCCGAGATCAGCACGGAAGTGCGCAAGTCGGCTACAGCCGACTTGCGTGGTCGAGCCTCGAAGGATGTGGCCACCAGAAACGGCATCGGCGCTCGGGCCGTCGCCCTTCGAGGCCCGGCTTCGCCGGGCGCCTCAGGGTGACGGATAACGGTCGACGCCACAGCCGAGCTACGACCCCTTCGCCAAGACCTTCTCGATCTCCGGCTTCAGCACCGTGTCGAGGTTCTTGGCCGTGATCGGGCCGACCAGCTTGTAGGCGATGGTGCCGTCGCGGGCGAGCACGAAGGTCTCGGGGACGCCGTAGACGCCCCATTCGATGCCGGCGCGGCCGCGCGAATCGGCGCCCGTGGCGTGATAGGGGTTGCCGTAGCGCTCCAGGAACTTGATCGCATTGGCCGGCTCGTCCTTGTAGTTCAGCCCGACGATGCGGATGCGCTTGTCCTCGGCGAGCCGCATCAGGAGCGGCGCCTCGTCCCGGCACGGCACGCACCACGACGCCCACACGTTGAACACCGTGACGGCGCCCTTGAGATCGGCGGTGTCGATGCCGGGCACCGGCGTGCCGTCGCGCTCCAGCCCGGGGATGCCGGGCAGCGTGGTGGCGGGCGCCGGCTGGCCGATCAGGGCGGAGGGCAGGGCCGAGGGGTCGCCGGCGCCGAGCCGGTAGAGGAACAGGCCGGCGAGCGCGATGAAGATCACCAGCGGCAGCAGCAGGATCCAGCGCCGTCGCGCGCCGCCCGTCTCAGACGGCACCGTGGTCATGCGGCCGGCTCCTTCACGGGGGTGGAGGTCGCCGGCGCCGTGGTCGGAGCCTCGGCCGAGCGGCGGCGCACGCCGCGCGCCTCGAGGTCGGCGAGCAGGCGGGCCTGACGGCGGCCGTCGAGCCACACCCACAGCACCAGCGCGACCACGACGATCGTCGTCACCGCGTAGGAGGTGACGATGAACACGGCATGCGGCCCGAGGAACGTGGCACTGTCCATGGCGGTCACGCTCCGCGCGCGCTCTGCGCCTGCAGGAGGCGCAGCGTCCGCACCCGCCGCCGCAACACCTCGTTGCGCATCGCGGCGAGATGCAGCGCGACGAACAGGAGCGTGAAGGCCAGCGTCATGGCGAGCAGCGGCATCAGGATGGACGGGTGGATGGTCGGGCCGTCGACCCGCACCACCGAGGCCGGCTGGTGCAGCGTGTTCCACCAGTCGACCGAGAATTTGATGATCGGCAGGTTCAGGGCGCCGACCAAGGTGAGGATCGCGGCGGCGCGGCCGGCCCGGCTCGGATCCTCGACCGTGTTCCACAGCGCCATCAGGCCGAGATACATCACGAACATCACCAGCACCGAGGTGAGGCGCGCGTCCCACACCCAGTAGGTGCCCCACATCGGGCGCCCCCACAGGGCGCCGGTGACCAGGCAGACGAACGTGAAGGCGGCGCCGAGCGGCACCGCGGTCTTGGCGGCGACGTCGGCCAGCGGATGGCGGAACACCAGGGTGCCGAGCGCCGACATCGACATCATGCCCCAGCAGAACATGCCGAGCCACGCGGCCGGCACGTGGATGAACATGATCTTGACGGTGGCGCCCTGCTGGTAGTCGTCGGGCGCGCCGGCGATGCCCCAGAAGGCGACCGCGAAGGCGACGACGGACAGCCCGGCGACGACGGGCAGAACCCGGTCGACGAGGCGCAGGAAGCGGGTCGGATTGGCGAGGTCGATCCAGGCCATGTCGATCTCTTGGTCCGCTGTCTCTTAGTCCGCACGCCATGGCCGCGCAATGCGGCACTTCTACGGAAGCGGCGAACCCGTCCGCCCGGACTACTCCATGCCGTGGCGCAGCGTCGCGCCGGCGGCGACCGGGCCGACCACCAGGCTGACCAGGGTGAGGGCGCACAGGATCGTGAACGGGGTGCCGAACGGCACCGGGCCGACGATCGCGGCGTTGGAGGCGGCGACCCCGAAGATCAGCACCGGCACGGTCAGCGGCAGCACGAGCACGGGCAGCAGCAGCCCGCCGCGGCGCAAGGCGGTCGCCAGTGCCGCCCCGATCAGCCCGGTGAAGGTCAGGGCCGGCGTGCCGGCCAGCAGGGTCAGCACCACGGCGCCGAGCCCGGCCGGCTCCAGGTTGAGGAACAGGCCGAGAATGGGCGCGGCGATCACCAGCGGCACGCCGGTGGCGAGCCAGTGCGCGATCCCCTTCACGGCGACCGCGAGCTCGATCGGCACCCGGCCCATGAGGAGGAGGTCGAGCGACCCGTCGTCGTGGTCGGCGGCGAGCAGCCGGTCGAGGGCCAGGAGCGAGGCGAGCAGGGCGCCGATCCACAGGATCGCCGGTCCGATCCGGCGCAGCAGCGCGAGATCCGGCCCGATGGCGAACGGCATCAGGGTGACCACGGTGAGGAAGAACAACACCCCCATCATCGCGCCGCCGCCGACCCGCAGCGCGATCTTGAGGTCGCGGACGAGGAGGGCGCGAAGCGCGGTCATGTCGGGGCTCCTGGCATGCGCCCGACAGGTCTGATCGTGGCGTTCGAGCGCGCGGCCACCCCCCTCCCCAACCCTCCCCCACAAGGGGGGAGGGAGCCGGCAGAGGCTTGCTGCGACTCCGAAACACACCCGTTCGAGTGATTCATCCGCGCCATGGAGACCGCGCTGGCGCCTCCGGCGTTCCCTCCCCCACGCAACCCGGGCTCGCCCGGGTTGCGCATGATGCTGCACAAGTCGGGCAGGCCCGACTTGTGTCGGGGGAGGGACAGGGAGGGGGGTGAGCCCCGACCACGGAGCAAGCGAGATACCGACACCGCCCTCACGCCGCACCTCCCAGCCGCAGCTCGCGCGTGTCGTCGAGGCCGAGGGGGCCGTGGGTGGCGGCGACGACGATGCCGCCGGCGGACAAATGCGCCTTCATCAGGCCGGCGAGGCGGGCCTGCGAGGCGACGTCGAGCGCCGCGGTCGGCTCGTCGAGCAGCCACACCGGTCGGTCGACGGCCACCAGCCGGGCGATCGACAGGCGCCGGCGCTGGCCGGCCGACAGGAAGCCGGCCGGCAGATCGGCGATCTCGGCGAGCGCCACGGCGTCGAGCGCGGCGTCGATGCGGCTGCGCTCGCCGCCCAGGAAGTCGATCCAGAAGGCGAGGTTCTCGGTGACGCTGAGCGACGTCTTCAGGGCGTCCTGGTGACCGAGATAATGGGCCTGCTCGGGCACGGTCAGCTCGGGATCGCCGCCGTCGAGCGTCAGCGTGCCGGCGGTGCGCCGGACCAGCCCGGCGATCAGCCGCAGCAGCGAGCTCTTGCCCGCCCCGTTGGGGCCGACGAGCAGCAGGGCTTCGCCGCCGGCGGCCCGGAAGCCGAGCCCGGCGAAGATCTCGCGCTGTCCCCGCACGCAGGCGAGATCGCTTCCGATCAGGTCCATCCCGGTCTCGACCGCCCCGGAGCCGGCCCGGCCGGCCTCCGTCCCCCGTTGGCTTGTTTAGAATCGCGACGATGTAGCAGAATTCCAAGAAAGCTCTTATAAGCAGCGACCGTGCCCATCACCCACCAGACGACAGCCCGGTGCCGCAGCACAGGCGATCACTATCGCCACGGGGTGCTCTCGTCGACAGGCATCCGGCCCCCGGCCGGAACGGAACCACCCTCATGACCGCAATCGACAGCTTCAAGTGCACCCGAACCCTCAAGGTCGGCGACAAGAGCTACGTGTATTACAGCCTGCCGGTCGCAGAGAAGAACGGGCTCAAGGGAATCTCCCGCCTGCCCTTCTCGATGAAAGTGCTGCTCGAGAACCTGCTGCGCCACGAGGACGGGCGCTCGGTCACCAAGGACGACATCCTGGCCGTCGCCGCCTGGCTCAAGAAGCGCACCTCGACCCGTGAGATCGCGTTCCGTCCGGCCCGCGTGCTGATGCAGGACTTCACCGGCGTTCCGGCCGTGGTCGACCTCGCGGCGATGCGCGACGCGATGAAGACTCTCGGCGGCGATCCCAAGAAGATCAACCCGCTGGTGCCGGTCGATCTGGTCATCGACCACTCGGTCATCATCAACTATTTCGGCTCGAACGACGCGTTCAAGAAGAACGTCGACGAGGAGTACAAGCAGAACCAGGAGCGCTACAAGTTCCTCAAATGGGCGCAACGCTCGTTCGAGAACTTTCGTGTGGTTCCCCCGGGGACGGGCATCTGCCACCAGGTCAATCTCGAATACCTGTCGCAGACCGTGTGGAGCGCCAAGGGCAAGGCGGTGGTCGGCGGCAAGACCGTCGAGGCCGAGATCGCCTATCCGGACACGCTGGTCGGCACCGATTCGCACACCACCATGGTCAACGGCCTCTCGGTGCTCGGCTGGGGCGTCGGCGGCATCGAGGCCGAGGCCGCGATGCTCGGCCAGCCCTATTCGATGCTGCTGCCCGAGGTGGTCGGCTTCCGGCTCGACGGCAAGCTCAAGGAGGGCGTGACGGCGACCGACCTCGTCCTCACCGTCACCCAGATGCTGCGCAAGAAGGGTGTGGTCGGCAAGTTCGTCGAGTTCTTCGGCCCCGGCCTCGCCGGCCTGACGATCGCCGACCGCGCGACCATCGGCAACATGGCGCCCGAATACGGCGCGACCTGCGGCTTCTTCCCGGTCGACGAGGACACGCTGGCGTTCCTCACCGGCACCGGCCGCAGCGCCGCCCGGGTGGCGCTGGTGAAGGCCTATGCCAAGGCGCAGGGCATGTACCGCACCCGCAACACGCCGGACCCGGTGTTCACCGAGGTGCTCAAGCTCGACCTCGCCAAGGTCGAGCCGTCGCTCGCCGGCCCGAAGCGGCCGCAGGATCGGGTGCCGCTCAAGAAGGTGAAGGCCGGCTTCGAGGCGGCGCTCGCCGACGAGTTCGGCAAGCCCGGCGAGATCGGCAAGCGGGTCGAGGTCGAGGGACGTGATCACGACCTCGGCCACGGCGACGTGGTGATCGCGGCGATCACGTCCTGCACCAACACGTCGAATCCGAGCGTCATGCTCGGCGCCGGCCTGGTCGCCAAGAAGGCGGTCGCCAAGGGCCTGAAGGTGAAGCCGTGGGTGAAGACCTCGCTCGCCCCCGGCTCGCAGGTGGTCGGCGAGTATCTCGCCAAGTCCGGCCTGCAGAAGGATCTCGACAAGCTCGGCTTCAACCTGGTCGGCTTCGGCTGCACCACCTGCATCGGCAATTCGGGCCCGCTGCCGGCCGAGATCTCGAAGGCGATCAACGAGAACGACCTGGTCGCCGCGGCCGTGCTGTCGGGCAACCGCAACTTCGAGGGCCGGGTCAATCCGGACGTGCGGGCGAACTATCTCGCCTCGCCGCCGCTGGTCGTCGCCTACGCCATCGCCGGCAACATGAACTTCGATCCCGTCAAGACCCCGCTCGGCGTCGACAAGGCCGGCAAGAAGGTGTTCCTCAAGGACATCTGGCCGACCAGCAAGGAGATCGCGGCGGTCGTCAAGAAGGCGGTGACCAAGCAGCTCTTCGCCAAGAAGTACGCCGACGTGTTCAAGGGCGACGCCAACTGGGCCAAGATCTCGGTCAAGGGCGGCCTCACCTATGCGTGGGACAATGCCTCGACCTACGTGCAGAACCCGCCCTACTTCACCGGCATGGGCAAGACCCCGGGCGCGACCAGCGACATCGTCGAGGCGCGCGTCATCGGCCTGTTCCTCGACTCGATCACCACCGACCACATCTCGCCGGCGGGCTCGATCAAGGTGACGTCGCCGGCCGGCCAGTATCTGATCGACCACAAGGTGAAGCCGGTCGACTTCAACCAGTACGGCACGCGGCGCGGCAATCACGAGGTGATGATGCGCGGCACCTTCGCCAACATCCGCATCAAGAACCAGATGGTGCCGGGCGTCGAAGGCGGCGTGACGATCCACTACCCGTCGAAGGAGAAGATGCCGATCTACGACGCGGCGATGCGCTACAAGAGCGAGAACGTCCCGCTCGTGGTGTTCGCCGGCAAGGAGTACGGCACCGGCTCGTCGCGTGACTGGGCCGCCAAGGGCACGGTGCTGCTCGGCATCCGGGCCGTGATCGCGCAATCGTTCGAGCGCATCCACCGCTCCAACCTGATCGGCATGGGCGTGGTGCCCCTCGTCTTCGAGGAGGGCACCTCGTGGCAGTCGCTCGGGCTCAAGGGCGACGAGCGGGTCACGCTGCGCGGGCTCGGCGCCGACCTGAAGCCGCGCCAGACGCTGACGGCGGAGATCACCATGGCCGACGGCAAGGTGAAGAAGGTGCCGCTGATCTGCCGGATCGACACGCTCGACGAGCTCGAATATTTCCGCAACGGCGGCATCCTGCACTACGTGCTGCGCCAGCTCGCCGCCTGAGCCACGATTTCGTCACGGCCTGCTCGTGACGACCCGGCCGTCGCGCTCGCGCGGCGGCCGCCCGCCCGCGACCGACACCTCGACCGATTCACGCACGGTCTCGCTGCAACCCGGCGTGGTGACGGGCGGACACGGCCTCACTGCGAAGTGAGTGGCTCTCGCCGCCGCCGCCGTACTATCCAGGTCGCGAGGCGCCGATGCGTCGTCGCCCACCCCTCAGGACGCCCGAAGGCCTTTCGAGGACAACAATATCGGGTCCGTCGCAACGGACCGCCCGGCGCGCCGCCCGTTCCTGCGGCAGCGTCCCAGTCGATGACGAGGTCGAGCATGAGAACGAGACGCGCGCGATGGACCGGCGGTCTCGTGATCGGCCTGATCGGATCCGGCCTCGCAATTGCGACCGCTGTTCCGGCCCGGGCGCAGTCTTCCAGTCCTCCGCAAGCCGCGGCACCCGCCGCCGTGGCGCCGCCGACCCGCTCGCTCGCCGTGCCGGCGCCGGCACCGGGACCGGGACCGGCCGGCGCCCCGCAGCTTTCGTCCGCCCAGTCCAGCCCGGCGCTGCCGGCGGCCCTCGGCAGCCAGGTCCGCGCCGTCGTCGAGCTGTTCACCAGCCAGGGCTGTTCGTCCTGTCCGGCCGCCGATCGGGTGCTCGCCGAGCTCAAGACCGATCCGACCCTGGTGGCGGTCAGTCTGCCGGTCACGTATTGGGATTATCTGGGCTGGAGGGACACGCTCGCCGATCCGCGCCACACGGCCCGTCAGGCCGCCTACTCGCACGCGCGCGGCGACCGCTCCGTCTACACGCCGCAGGTGGTGATCAACGGCACGGCGCATGCGCTCGGCAGCGACCGGTCGGCGATCGAGGCCGCGGTGGTGCGCGGCCGCGCCCGGGGCCTGGCGATGTCGGTCCCGGTGCGGTTGTCGGTCGCCGACGGCAAGGTGTCGGTGAGCACCGAGCCGGTTCGCCCCGCCGTGGCGGCGGTCGCCGGCGCGCCGGTTCCGGCGACGACCGGCGAGGTCTGGCTCCTCGGCGTCACCTCGGCCGTCGAGGTCGCGGTCGGTCGCGGCGAGAATCAGGGCCGCACCATCGTCTACAGCAACGTCGTTCGCCGCTGGATGAAGCTCGGCGACTGGACCGGGGCGCAGCGCACCTGGTCGGTGCCGGTCGCGGAGCTGCGCGCCGATCGGATCGGCGAGACGATCGACGCCGTCGCGGTGCTGATCCAGGGCGGCAGCGCCAAGGCGCCCGGCGCGATCTACGGCGCCGCCTTCGAGCGGCTGCACTGACACGAGCAGCTTCAGCGGACCGGGCCGTCGCACTGCCGACGCGGCCGCCCGACGGACGGCCCGACCGCGGTCGCGTAAAGAAAAAAGGGCCGGAAAAACCGGCCCTTTCGCATGGTCGAGGCCGTGTCACAGGCCGGCAGCCATGCGTGCGCGCGGGTGTACGCGCGGGATGAACCCGAACCGGTGGCGAAGCCGACCGGTTCATCGACGCCAGGGTCCGGCCCTTACGAGCCCGGGGGGCTGGGGGGCTGAGGAACCGGTTCTCTTCTCGGACCGGACCCTAGGCCGATGGTGCCGTGATCGCATCCCGGCCCGGCCGGGGCGAGGCCGAATTTCGGCAAACTTATGAAGCGATTGACGAATGCGTGATCGGCCCGTGAGGGCGCGTGAGCCCGGCGTCGCGGCCGCCGGCCGGTGCGGCCCGGACGCCCTTGCCCTCGGCCGGCGCCGAGGTGATCATGACGGGATCACGACCCTTCGACGACACCCCTCACCAGGAGGAGCCGGATGAGCCTCGAGCTTGGCGACAGCGACCCGAGCGAGTCCCGCGCGGGCGAGGGAGCGGTGCTCGCCGCGTTCCCGTCCACCCCCTCCCGCGTCACCTTCAACAAGCGCGAGCTCAGCCGCATCCTCGGCCTCTACGGCCGCAAGGTCGCGTCCGGCGAATGGCGCGACTACGCCATCGACTTCCACAAGGACCGGGCCGTCTTCTCGGTGTTCCGCCGCACCGCCGAGGTGCCGCTTTATCGCATCGAGAAGACGCCGAAGCTGTCGCGCCGCCAGGGCGCCTGGCGGGTCGTCTCGGCGACCGGGCTGATCGTCAAGGTCGGCCACGAGCTCGACCGCGTGCTGCGCGAGCTCGACCGGGTGAGCCTGCGAGTGGTGAGCTGAACGCGGGGCCCGCGCGCGCTGGTCGGCCGAACGAAAACGCCCCGGGCGAGGCCGGGGCGTTTCGTGTCGGGGCTTGCGTCCCGGGGCTGCGGGCCGCGTCAGCGGCGGTCGCCGACCAGGCGGAGCAGCATCAGGAACAGGTTGATGAAGTCGAGATAGAGCGACAGCGCGCCCATCACGGCCTTGCGGCCGGCCAGGGTGCCGTCGTCGTTCACGTCGTACATCTCCTTGATCTTCTGGGTGTCCCAGGCGGTGAGCCCGGCGAAGATCAGGACGCCGGCGACCGACAGCGCCCAGTCGAGCCCGCTCGACTTCAGGAAGATGTTCACGAGGCTCGCGATGATCAGGCCGAACAGGCCCATGATCAGGAACGAGCCCATGCCCGAGAGATCCTTCTGGGTCGTGTAGCCCCACAGGCTCAGCGCGCCGAAGGCGGCGGCCGAGATGAAGAACACCCTCGTGATCGACGCCGCCGTGTAGACCATGAAGATCGAGGCGAGCGACACGCCGAGCAGGCCGGCATAGACGAAGAACAGCGTGCGGGCCGTGCCGGCCTGCAGGCTGTTGATGCGGAAGCTCAGGAAGAACACCAGCCCGAGCGGGGCGAGCACCAGCACCCACATCAGCGGACTGCCGAACAGCGTCTGACCGAACGCGGTGAGGCCGGTGATGTTGCCGGCCGCGTCGGTGACCACGGCGAGCTGGTAGGTGAGCCACGCCGTGATGCCGGTGAGCGCGACGCCACCCGCCATGTAGTTGTAGACGGTGATCATGTGGGCGCGCAGGCCCGCATCGACCGCGACGGCGCGGTCGCCCGCATAGCCGCGGGACGCGATGGTATGGCGATCGAAGTCCGACATGGGGGAAGATCCTTTCTGTCCACCCGATGGCGGGCTCGGGGGGAGCCCGCACCCATCAAACCTGGCTGGAATGTAGGACGCCGGCGCGGCGCGGTGAAGCCCGCCGGGGCGTCAGGCCGCATGACATTTTCGCCATCAGGTGTCGTCGTAAACGGTTTTCGACGCCCGAGGACGCTTCGGCGCCCTTCGGTGACCCCGCCGGCGAGGCTGCGAGGCGGCCTGCCGTGTGGCGACAGGCTCCAAAAGCGAACCGGGGCCGCATGCGGCCCCGGTCGGTCGAACGACGCGCGCGTGCCGCCGCGACGTCACTCCTCGCGCTGCCCGAAGAGCTGCAGCAGCATGGTGAAGAGGTTGATGAAGTTCAGGTAGAGCGACAGCGCGCCCATGATGGCCGAGCGCTCCATCACGTCGCCCGACATCGCGCCGTAGAGATACTCGTTCTTCAGGCGCTGGGTGTCGTAGGCGGTGAGGCCGGCGAACACCAGCACGCCGATCACCGAGATGATGAACTGCATCATGGTCGAGCCGAGGAAGATGTTGACCAGGCTCGCGATGATGATGCCGACCAGGCCCATGATCAGGAACGAGCCCATGCCGGACAAGTCCTTCTGGGTCGTGTAGCCCCACAGGCTCAGCGCACCGAACGAGGCCGCCGTGATGAAGAACACCCGCACCACCGAGGTGTGGGTGAACACCATGAAGATCGAGCCGAGCGACAGGCCGACCAGCGCGGCGTAGACCCAGAACAGCAGCTGCGCGGTCGCCGGGCGCATGCGCTCGACGCCGAACGAGAGCGCGAAGACGAGGCCGAGCGGCGCCAGCATGACGAGCCACTTCAGCGGCGAGACGAAGACCGCGTAGCCGATCGGGGTCAGGTACATGCTGCCGATGCGGGCCGGGCCTTCGACGCCGCCGCGCATCACCGCGCGGGCCGCCGAAGCCGGGTCGCCCGTGACCGAGATCATGTAGATGCCGAGCGCGGCAAGGCCGGTGATCGCGAGGCCCAGGACCATGTAGTTGTAGACGCGCAGCATGTAGGCGCGCAGGCCGGCATCGATGGCCGCCGCCTCGGCACGCGGCACCGTCCCATAGGCCGCCCCGATCGTGTGACGCTCGTAGTCCGACATCGTCGAACCCCCTTCTCGTGTTGTTCGCCAATCCGCGGCGTGTCGCCCCGCGGGTCGAGCCCGCCGAGATGAGGCGGCTCGATATGTGCCCATTATATGCGAGCAGCCGGTCGGGCGCGTCGGCGACGGATTGTCGCAAACCGCGAATTCGCTTGGCACGACCGACATTTGTTCAGCGGCGTGTTGTCGCAAACCGGTCCGCCCGCGGGCCTCGCCCGATCACCTCGCAGAACCATCGTTAAAGAGTCCTCAACACGCCGGCGGGCTTGCGCCCCAGCGCCGCGACGGTGCCGACGAGCCCGCACGCGACCGTCACGGCGAGCGCGCCGAGCGCCGCCAGGATCGCCGGGCCGGCCTGCCAGACGAACGGCAGGTTCATCAGGCCCGCGACGATCCGCCACCCGGCGATCGAGCCGGCCAGCATGCCGAACAGCACCGCGGCGGCGCCGATCAGCAGGTATTCGACCAGATAGGCGCCGACGAGCTGCCGGCGGGTGGCACCGAGCGTCTTGAGCACCACGGCGTCGTAGACGCGGTGGCGATGCCCGGCGGCGAGCGCACCGGCCAGCACCAGCACGGCCGAGAGCAGCGTGATGCCGCTCGCCCCCTGCACGGCCCGCGCGAGATTGCCGACGACGCGCGCGACCTCGCCGAGCGCGTCCTTGACCGGCACCGGCGTGACGGCCGGGAAGCCCTGCGCCACCGCGGTCAGGAGCGCGGCCTCCTCGGCCGGCGTGCCGCCGTCGCGGAACGTCACGGTGGCGATGTCGGTGTGCGGCGCCCCGGCGAAGGCGCCGGGCGAGAACACCAGCACGAAGTTGATGCCGAGCGACTGCCAGTCGACGGTGCGGATGTTGCCGATGCGCGCCGTGATGTCGCGGCCGAGCACGTTCACGGTGAGCGTGTCGCCGAGCTTCAGGCCGATGCCCTCGGCGATGCGCTTCTCCAGCGAGAGCAGCGGCGGGCCGCGATAGTCCTCGCCCCACCAGGTTCCCTCGACGACGCGCGAGCCCGGCGGCACGGTGCCCGCATAGGTGATGCCGCGGTCGCCGGTCAGCGCCCAGGCGGCGTCGGGGCGGATCTTCAGATCCTCGGCCTTCACCCCGTTCGCCGCGACGATCCGGCCACGCAGCATCGGCACCCGCTCCAGCGTCGCGACCTCGCCGCGGGCCTTCACCAGCGCGTCGAAGCGGTCGCCGTCGCGGGTCGGGATGTCGAGGAAGAAGAAGGACGGCGCCCGTTCCGGCAGCGTCGCGGTGAGCTGGTTCCGCAGGTTGCCGTCGACCTGCAAGATGGTGACGAGCAGCGCCATGCCGAGCCCGAGCGAGATGACGACGGTCGGCGTCAAGGCGGCCGGCCGGTGGATGTTGGCGACTGCGAGGCGCAGCACCGCCGAATGCGCCCGCGGCGCGCGCCGCGCCGCCGCCATCACGGCGCTGGCGACGAGCCGCAGGAGCAGCAGCACGGCGCCCGCCGATCCGACGAAGGCGAGCGCGATGCGCCGGTCGTAGGAGGCGCCGATGGCGAGCGCCGCGAGCGCCAGCGCGGCGAGTGCGGTCGCCGCCATGTAGCGCCGGCGCGGGCGGCGCTGATCGGGCGTCACGGCGTCGCGGAACAGCGCCGAGACCGGCACGTCGTGGGCGCGGCCGAGCGGCCAAGCCGCGAAGGCGACGGCGGTGAGGAGCCCGTAGAGCAGCGACAGGGCCAGCACGTCGAGATGGAGCGTCGGGGCGAGCGGCAGCGGCAGCACGGCGCCGAGCGCCCCGGCGATCGCGAAGGGCAGCGCAGCGCCGAGCAAAAGCCCGATGCCGCCGCCGATCGCGGCGAGCAGCAGGATCTGCACGAAATAGAGCCCGACCACTTGGCCGCCGGTGGCGCCGAGCGACTTCAGCGTGGCGATGGTGTCGCGCTTGCGGTCGAGATAATGGCGGGTCGAGTTGGCGACCCCGACGCCGCCGACCAGGAGCGCCGTGAGACCGACCAGCGTGAGGAACTGGGTGAAGCGGTCGATGTTGCGCTCCAGCGCCGGCGAGGCGTTGCCGCTCGCCCGCACCTCCCAGCCGGCCGAGGGGAAGCGCCGGTTCGCCGCCGCCTCGACGGCCTCGGACCCGACGATCGGATCGCCGGGAAGCCGCACGCGATAGAGCCAGCGCACCAGGCTGCCGGGCTGGAGCAGGCCGGAGGCGCGCAGCGCCTCCTCGCTCACCAGCACGCGCGGCCCGAAGCCGACCCCGCCGGCGAGCCGGTCGGGCTCGCGCACCATGCTGCCGTTCAGCAACAACGTCGCGGCGCCGACCGTCACCCGGGCGCCCCGCTCGAGCCCGAGCCGGGCGAGGAGAAGCGGATCGACCACGGCCCCGTAGGCGTCGCCGTCGCGGGCCAGGAGGGTCGACAGCGGCGCCGGCGGATCGGTCTCGACCTGTCCGTAGAGCGGGTAGGCGGCATCGACGGCCTTCAGCTCGACGAGCGTCGACTTGCCGTCCGGCGTGCGCGCCAAGGCCCGCATGGCGGCGGCGACCGAGAGGTCGCCGGTGGCGGCGATGAAGGCCCGCTCGTCCGGGCTCGCCTCGCGCTGCACGAGGTTGAACGAGATGTCGCCGCCGAGAATCGCACGGCCCTGCTGGGCGATGCCCTCCGACAGGCTGCGCGAGATCGAGCCGACGCCCGCGATGGTCATCACGCCGAGCGCCATGCAGGCGATGAAGACCGAGAAGCCGGAGAGGCCGCCGCGCAGGTCGCGGGTCGCGATCCGCAGCAGCGTGCGCCAGCGGGCGGTCGTTCCGGAGCGGCGCGGCGCGGCGCCGACGGTCGCGTCGGCGGCCGTCATCGCGGCGCCACCGCCGGCGCGCTGGATCGGCCGGCCGCGGTGGCCGCCGTGTCGGAATCGATGCGGCCGGAGCGCATGCGCACGACACGGTCGCAGCGCGCCGCGAGGCCGGGATCGTGGGTGACCAGCACCAGCGTCATGCCGCGCTCGGCCTGGCCGGCGAACATCAGGTCGACGATGCCGCGCCCCGTCGCCTCGTCGAGATTGCCGGTCGGCTCGTCGGCGACCAGGATCGACGGGGCCGGCGCCAGCGCACGGGCGAGCGCAACGCGCTGCTGCTCGCCGCCGGAGAGCTGCGAGGGATAGTGGCCGAGCCGCTCGGCCAGGCCGACCGCGGCGAGCTCGGCGCGGGCGATCGTGAAGGCGTCGCGATGTCCCGCGAGCTCCAGCGGCACGGCGACGTTCTCGATCGCCGTCATGGTCGGGATCAGGTGGAAGGACTGGAACACGATGCCGATCTTGCGGCCCCGGAAGCGGGCGAGCGCGTCCTCGTCGAGCCCGCCGAGATCGGTGCCGTCGACGACGACGGCGCCGGAATCCGGCCGCTCGAGCCCGGCCATCACCATCAGCAGCGTCGATTTGCCCGACCCCGACGGGCCGGTGAGGCCGATCGCCTCGCCACGCCCTATATCCAGGGCGATGTCTTTCAGGATGTGGACCCGCGCCGCATCCCGGCCGAGCGACAGGTCGACGCCGGTGAGCGAGATGGCGGGTGCGAGGGAGCGAATGGTCTCGGAGCTTGCGGTGTCGAAGGGTGGGGTCTTGGTGCTGGTGTCGTCCATCGTCGGGTCTGTGCTGCGCCGTCCGTGGCGGGAGAAGGCGGGAGTGCCGGTCGGCCGCGCCCGAGCGCCGGCGCGGTCCCGGTGGGCTTGGTCTCGGTGGGCCTGGGTCCGGGCGCGACGGCAGCCCCCCTCATATGGGACGCCGGGACGCCGGGTCCAGCGGCCGGGCCGGAGCGCGGCGGTCCTCGCCACGCTGGCGGGCGTGACGCTGCTCGGCTTCGCGGCTACGACGGGCGCCATGGCTCAGACCACGACGTCCCGGACCACGGCAGCCCCGCTGAAGATCGTCGCGCTCGGGGATTCGCTCACCGCCGGCTACGGCCTGCCGCCCGCCGACGCGTTCCCGGTGCGGCTGGAGAAGGCGCTCGCGGCGAACGGTCGCACGCCTCGGCCCGTCACCATCGTCAATGCCGGCGTGTCGGGCGACACGGCGACGGACGGGCTCGCCCGGCTCGACTGGGCGGTGGGCGACGACGTCGACGGCGTGATCGTCGAGCTCGGCGCCAACGACGCGCTGCGCGGCCTCGACCCGGCCGTAACCCGTCAGGCGCTGGACGAGATTTTGACCCGCCTGAAGGCCCGTGGCCTGCCGGTGCTGCTCGCCGGCATGTTGGCGCCGCCCAACATGGGGCCGGAGTACCAGCAGGCCTTCGACCGCATCTTCCCCGAGCTGGCCGCGAAGCACGACGTGCTGTTCTATCCGTTCTTCCTCGACGGGGTGGCGGCCGAGCGCGGCCTCAACCAGCGCGACGGGATGCATCCGGAGGCCAAAGGCGTCGGCGTGATCGTCGCGCGTATCCTGCCCCAGGTCGAGGCGCTGGTCGGGCAGGCCGCGGCGCGGCGCGACGGCAAGTGAGAGACCCGACCCGGACCGAGCGAGCCTGCGATGCCCAGACTGTTCACGGCCCTGGAGATTCCCGCCGATGTCGGCGAGCGGCTCACGATGCTCCGCGGCGGGCTTCCCGGGGCGCGCTGGATCGACCCCGAAAACTATCACCTGACGCTGCGCTTCATCGGCGACATCGACGACGCGCTGGCGAACGACGTCGTCCAGGTGCTGGGCGGCGTGCGTCGCGCCGCCTTCGACCTCGCGCTCGACGGGCTCGACGCCTTCGGGGGCCGCAAGCCGCGCGCCGTCTTCGCGGCGGCGCCGGCCGTCCCGCCGCTGGTCGAGCTGCAGGCCGAGCACGAGCGGCTGATGCAGCGAATCGGGATTCCGGCCGAGGGGCGGAAATTCTCGCCGCACGTCACCCTGGCGCGGCTGCGCCAGACCACGCCGCGCCAGGTCGCCGACTATCTGGCGGCCCGGGCCGGCTTTCGCTCGGCCGCGTTCCGGGTCGAGCGGTTCGTCCTGATGTCGTCGCGCGCCTCGACGGGCGGCGGACCCTATGTGGTCGAGGCCGCCTATCCGTTGCGGGCCGAGACGCTCGTCGGTCCGGCGGAGGAGTGAAGAGCCGGCGTTGTCTCGCCGGCCGGCGGGCGCAGCAGGCGGACGTGGAAGTCGAAATAGGCGGCCGCCAAGCTGTGGCCGTCGGTGACGATCTCGCGCATGACCGAGAGGGGGGTCGGCCGGGGGTTCTGCACCTTGCCGACCACGGTGCCGAAGTCGAACGAGAACTCGGCCTCGAACTTTCGCGCGAGCTGCTGCATCCGGTGGTTCTCGGACATGCAGGCGACATGCATCAGCTTGATGCCGCGGTTGCGGGCGACCAGCAGGCAGCGCTCCAGGAGCGCCGAGCCGACGCCGTGGCTCTGCCACGGCCGCTCGACGCTGAACGCCGCCTCGGCCTCGTGGTTGATGGCCGGCGGGATCAGCCGCAGATCGGCGGCGCCGCGCAGAACCCCGTCGACGAAGAAGCCGTGGATGATCGTGTCGGCCTCGATCCGCGCCGCGTAACCGCGGATCATCTCGTCCGACACGGCGCCGCCGAACCGGTTGCGGCGGCTCTCGGCATCGAGCCGCAACAGATGGTCCCGATAGGCGCGCGCCTCGATCGGCCACAGCTTGCGGATCAATCCGCCTTCGATGAACACTTCCTGCATTCCGGGGGTCTCCTGCGCTTGCGCGTCTTCGATCCCCGGGCGCTTCCCCCGTGCACTTCCCGGACTGGTCCGGACCGGACGCTCCGTCCGGCAACTCTTGTTGCACTGCAACATAAGTGCGGCGTCCCCCGACGCCAGAGGCGACTATGCAGCGCTGGTATTCGGGAAACTTGATCTGTCGCAGGGGTTGAGGGGATTCTCGCTCTGCGCGAATGCGTATAGACAAAAGTCGCATCTCGGGTTCCGTCGGACGCGCCGCCCCCGGGCTCCGGGCGGAGACGGAGTGAATCTCGAACATCGTGCTTGTGGATCGGCCGCCGCGCCGGCTAAACCGAGACCGATCCCGCCACCCGGAACGCTGATTGTCCATCACCGAGCGATACGCCGCCCTCGTCGCGGCCGGAGAAATCGAGCGCGACCGCGCCCAGGGTCGCGTCGTCGCGGCGCTCGGCGCCCTGCAGGAGCGGCTGGCCACCGAGCGGATCGCGAAGAAGTCGTCGGCGCTCGGCTGGCTGTTCGGCGGGCGCGAGGCGAAGCGGCCGCCCTTCGTGCGCGGCCTCTACCTCCACGGCGAGGTCGGCCGCGGCAAGACCATGCTGATGGACCTGTTCTACGCGACGAGCCCGGTCGAGAAACGCCGCCGCGCCCATTTCCACGAGTTCATGGCCGACGTGCACGAGCGCGTGCACGTCTACCGGCGCCGCCTCAAGGCCGGCGAGATCGCGGGCGGCGACCCGATCGCCCTGACGGCGGCCGATCTCGCCGCCGAGGCGTGGCTCCTGTGTTTCGACGAGTTCCACGTCACCGACATCGCCGACGCCATGATCCTCGGCCGGCTGTTCACCCGCCTGTTCGAGCGCGGCGTCGTGGTGGTCGCGACCTCCAACGTGGTGCCGGACGAGCTCTACAAGGACGGGCTCAACCGCGCCCTGTTCGTCCCCTTCATCGGGCTCCTGAAGGAGCACATGGAGGTGGTGCGGCTCGACGCCCGCACCGACTATCGCCGCGAGAAGCTCGCCGGCGTGCCGGTGTGGCACACGCCGGCGGACGCCACGGCCGACGCCGCGCTCGACGATGCCTGGCATCGGCTGACCGGCGGTCACGAGACCACCCATCACACCATGACCGTGAAGGGCCGCGTCGTGAAGGTGCCGCGCGCCGGGATGGGCGCCGCCCGGTTCAGCTTCCACGATCTGTGCGAGCAGCCGCTCGGCGCCTCCGACTACCTGCGCATCGCCCACGAGTTTCACACGCTCGTCATCGACCACGTGCCGGTGATGGACTTCGCCAAGCGCAACGAGGCCAAGCGCTTCATCGCCCTGATCGACACGCTCTACGACCACGGCGTCAAGCTGGTCGCGTCCGCCGACGCCGAGCCGGAGGGGCTCTATCACGCCACCGTCGGCTACGAGGCGAACGAGTTCAAGCGCACCGTGTCGCGCCTGATCGAGATGGGCTCGGAGAGCTATCTCGATCAGCCGCACGGCCAGCGCGGCGCCATGTCGGGCGACACCGCCGGCCTGGTCGAGACGTGACCGGCCGAGGCGCCATGACACGTCGCTCCGCCGCGGCGGAGAGGCTCGAGCCGCCGGGCGGATGCGCCCGGGAGGAACTGTCGACCACGCTTTTCGCGCGCCGCTGGCCGCGCGGATTAGGCCCGGGGTGCGAATACGGTCGCGACGGCGGGGCGCGACTTGAACGCACAGCGGGAACGCGATAACACCCGAAACCCCCACCGGACAGCAAAAGTTCGAGGACTTCCCCACAATGGCACGGCACAAAATCGCATTGATCGGCGCAGGTCAGATCGGTGGCACGCTGGCCCATCTCGTCGGGCTGAAGGAGCTCGGCGACGTCGTGATGTTCGACATCGCCGAAGGGATTCCCCAGGGCAAGGCCCTGGACATCGCCGAGTCCTCGCCCGTCGACGGTTTCGACGCCCGCTACGCCGGCACCAACTCCTACGAGGCGATCGAGGGCGCCTCGGTCTGCATCGTCACGGCGGGCGTGCCGCGCAAGCCCGGCATGAGCCGCGACGACCTGCTCGGCATCAATCTGAAGGTGATGGAGCAGGTCGGCTCCGGCATCCGCAAGTACGCGCCGAACGCCTTCGTGATCTGCATCACCAATCCGCTCGACGCGATGGTGTGGGCGCTGCAGAAGTATTCCGGCCTGCCCAAGCACATGGTGGTCGGCATGGCCGGCGTGCTCGATTCGGCGCGCTTCCGCTACTTCCTGGCCGACGAGTTCAACGTCTCGGTCGAGGACGTGACGGCGTTCGTGCTCGGCGGCCACGGCGACACCATGGTGCCGCTCGCCAAGTATTCGACGGTCGCCGGCATCCCGCTGCCCGATCTCGTCAAGATGGGCTGGACCACCCAGGCGAGGCTCGACGCGATCATCGATCGCACCCGCAACGGCGGCGCCGAGATCGTCAACCTCCTGAAGACCGGCTCGGCCTTCTACGCGCCGGCCGCCTCGGCGATCGCCATGGCGGAGAGCTATCTGCGCGACAAGAAGCGGGTGCTGCCCTGCGCCGTCCATCTCGCCGGCGAGTACGGCCTGAAGGACACCTATGTGGGCGTGCCGGTGGTGATCGGCGCCAAGGGCGTCGAGCGCGTCGTCGAGATCGAGCTGGCCGGCGCCGACCGCGCCGCCTTCGACAAGTCGGCCGACGCCGTGAAGGGCCTGATCGACGCCTGCAAGAAGATCGCGCCCGACCTCGCGGCCTGACGCGGCCCGGACCCGACGGTCTGCTACGGCGTGCGGTCGATCCATCCGGCGGTCATTCCGCGGCGGCGCGTCGCGCCGAACCCGGAATCCAGCCGAGAGTTCGGAGCTTGCCGCTGGATTCCGGGTTCGCGGCGTTGCCGCGCCCCGGAATGACGGCAAACCGGTCGACCGGGATCGATACGACAGCGACCTCGGGGCGCGCGCGGCTTCGGCCCGGCGCCCCGAACCGAGACACTGAAGCGTGGCAACGCCGTCCGGCGCCGCCGGACGCGAGCGGGGGTGTGGCATGAACATTCACGAATACCAGGCGAAGGCGGTGCTGCGCGAGTTCGGGGTGCCGACGCCGCGCGGCGTCGCGGCCTTCTCGGTCGACGAGGCCGTCAAGGCGGCCAAGGAGCTCGCCTCCGCCGTCACCGTGGTGAAGGCGCAGATCCACGCCGGTGGTCGCGGCAAGGCGGGCGGCGTCAAGGTGGTGAAGACGATCGAGGACGTCGAGAAGGAGGCCAAGCGCCTGCTCGGCTCGATCCTGGTCACCCACCAGACGGGGCCGCGCGGCAAAGAGGTGCACCGGCTCTACATCGAGGAAGGCTCGGCGATCGACAAGGAGTTCTATCTCTCCGCGCTGGTCGATCGCGGCACCGGCCGCATCTCCTTCGTGGTGTCGACCGAAGGCGGCATGGACATCGAGCACGTCGCCGCCGAGACGCCCGAGAAGATCGTGTCGTTCTCGGTCGATCCGGCGACCGGCATCATGCCGCATCACGGCCGCCGCATCGCCCAGGCGCTGGGCCTCAAGGGCGACCTCGCCAAGCAGGCCGAGGGGCTGGTGACCAAGCTCTACGGCGCCTTCGTCGCCAAGGACATGTCCATGCTGGAGATCAATCCGCTGGTCGTCACCAAGGACGGCAAGCTGATCTGCCTCGACGCCAAGATCTCGTTCGAGGGCAACGCGCTCTATCGCCATCCCGACATCGTGGCGCTGCGCGACCTGACCGAGGAGGACGAGAAGGAGATCGAGGCCTCCAAGCACGAGCTTTCCTACGTCGCGCTCGACGGCAACATCGGCTGCATGGTCAACGGCGCCGGTCTCGCCATGGCGACCATGGACATCATCAAGCTGTACGGCGAGGAGCCGGCCAACTTCCTGGACGTCGGCGGCGGCGCCTCCAAGGAACGCGTCACCGAGGCGTTCAAGATCATCACCGCCGACCCGAAGGTGAAGGGCATCCTGATCAACATCTTCGGCGGCATCATGAAGTGCGACGTGCTGGCCGAGGGCGTGTGCGCCGCCGTCAAGGAGGTCGGGCTCGCGGTGCCGCTGGTGGTGCGGCTCGAAGGGACGAACGTCGAGCTCGGCAAGAAGATCATCGCCGACTCGGGCCTCAACGTCGTGTCGGCCGACGATCTCGACGACGCCGCCCAGAAGATCGTCAAGGCCGTGCGGGGCGGGTGACGGTGGCGACGGCGGTGATCGCCCTGCTCGCGATGCACGTGATCCTGCCGTTGCTGTTTCCCTGGCTGTTGCGGAACCTGCTCACTCTGGCGATCGTCGGGCTGCTCTGGCTCGGTTTCGTTGGGTGGCAGTCCGTGACGGCCAGCAGGGACACCGGCTCCTCCCCATTCAGCGGCTTGGGTGAGCCGTTTGCTGTCGTCCAGTTGATCGCATGGGCGATCGGATTCGGCAGTCGTGGGGTGTGGCTGGTCTGGAATAACCGGTCACGCCCTCCGTCCAAGGCGACCACTGGCTGAGTAAGGGCCTAACCAAAACTTGCGGGCGCGCACAGTCACACATAATATGTGTGGGCAGGAGGTGAACCGTGAAGAACATCACCCTGGCGGTCGACGAAACCGTGCTGGCGCGGGTCCGTGTTTACGCGGCCAAGCGCAACACCACCGTCAACCGGTTGGTGCGCGATCATCTGGAAGAGCTCGCACGGGACGAGGCGAAGCCCGATGCCGCGCGCGAGCGCCTGCTCGAACTGATCGACAACTCGCCCGGGCGGCTCGGGCCGAATTGGACATGGAACCGGGAGGATGTCTACGAAGATCGCGTGCTTCCTCGACACGAACATCCTCCTGTACGCGGCGCTGGGAAAAAGTGATGCGCCGGAGAAGTTCCGCATCAGCCGTGCGCTGCTGGCGAGCTGGAACTTCGGGCTGTCGACCCAGGTGCTCGGAGAGTTTTTCGTGAATGCCGTGCTGAAATCCAAGCGCCCTCTAAGCTGCACCGAGGCCGCCGCCATGGTCGCCGTGTTCATGGAGCGGCCGTGCGTCGTGATCGACCAGGCCATCGTCCGGGCCGCGATGGCGCATGCCCAACGTTATCAGATCAAGTACTGGGACGCCGCCATCATCGCCGCGGCCGAGCGGCTGGAGGCGCCCGTGCTCTACACCGAAGACCTCAATAACGGTCAGACCTACGGGTCCGTCCGCGTCGAAAACCCGTTCAGCCAATCCTGACCGTCGAAGGTAAAACCATGTCCATCCTGATCGACCGTGACACCAAGGTCATCTGCCAGGGCTTCACCGGCAAGAACGGCACCTTCCACTCCGAGCAGGCGATCGCCTACGGAACCAGGATGGTCGGCGGCACCTCGCCCGGGAAGGGCGGCTCGACCCACCTCGGCCTTCCGGTGTTCGACACCGTCGCCGAGGCGCGCGAGAAGACCGGGGCCGACGCCACGGTCATCTACGTGCCGCCGCCCGGCGCGGCCGACGCGATCTGCGAGGCCATCCAGGCCGAGATCCCGCTGATCGTCTGCATCACCGAGGGCATCCCGGTGCTCGACATGGTGAAGGTCAAGCGGGCGCTCGACGGCTCCAAGTCGCGCCTGATCGGCCCCAACTGCCCCGGCGTGCTGACGGCGGGCGAGTGCAAGATCGGCATCATGCCGGGCAACATCTTCAAGCCCGGCTCGGTCGGTGTGCTGTCGCGCTCCGGCACCCTCACCTACGAGGCGGTGTTCCAGACCACGCAGGTCGGGCTCGGCCAGACCACCGCGGTCGGCATCGGCGGCGATCCGGTGAAGGGCACCGAGTTCATCGACATGCTGGAGAAGTTCCTGGCCGACCCGAAGACCGAGTCGATCATCATGATCGGCGAGATCGGCGGCTCGGCCGAGGAGGACGCGGCGCAGTTCATCATCGACGAGGCGAAGCGCGGCCGCAAGAAGCCGATGGTCGGCTTCATCGCCGGCGTGACGGCGCCGCCCGGGCGCCGCATGGGCCATGCCGGCGCCATCATCGCGGGCGGCAAGGGCGACGCCAAGAGCAAGATCGCCGCCATGGAGGCGGCGGGCATCACGGTGTCGCCGTCGCCGGCGCGGCTCGGCACCACGCTCGCCGAGATTCTGAAGAAGTCGTAGGCTCGTGGTCCGATGCCCGCGGCGCCGGTCCCCTGGGCCGGCGCCGCTTGCATTTTGCGAGGTCGGTCATGGGATTGGGGAGCACGACGGTTCGCCTCGAGAACGCCCGGCGACCGGACCTCGCAGCCGTCGAGGCGCCGGCGCTGGCCGACACCGGCGCGCTCCATCTCTGCATTCCCGAGCATGTGGCGCTCCAGCTCGCGCTGGACGAGATCGACCGCCGCGAGGTGACGCTCGCCGACGGCTCGCGCCGGCGGGTGCCTTCTGTCGGGCCGATCCTCGTCTCGGTCGCCAACCGCCGCGGCGTCGCCGGAGCCATGGTGCTGGGCACCGAGGTGCTGCTCGGCGCCATCCCGATGGAGGACATGGACCTCGTCGTCGTCCCGGCGACCCGCGAGGTGATCCCCAACCCGGCCAATCCGAACCTCGCCGTCTCGATCGCCAAGGGCATCCGCGGCTGATCCCATCGTGGGCGAGCGGTCGCGGACATGCGCGCCGATGCCTGCCCGAGGATGCACGTCCGAGCAGGATGAACGAGCCGCTTCGCCAGTGCGGTGAAACCGTTTTCATCACCCGGAGGGGGCCGGGCTGTTCGAGCCTCGGGGGATCATCGCGCCGCGCCCTGTCCCGGTGCCCCCGCCCGGCTCTCGCGATGCGCCATGGTTCGGTCCCCGGGGGGGATCCCGAACCGCCGTCCAGTTTTGTGAATCAATATTCGTTTCTATCCCGATTCTCCCGCATGAAATCGTTGTGGCGGCGCGGGAAGGCGCCTAAATAGGGGCGTCCGGCCGCGGCGGTTTTCCCGGGCCGGCCCGGCTCGCTCCCGCTCCCCCAGGGGCCTCGCCCCGCGATCAGGATCCGTTCATGTCCCGCCAAGACGCGAACGCTCAATTCGCCCTCACTTCGTTCCTCTACGGCGGCAACGCCGCCTATATCGAAGACCTTTACGCGCGCTACGAAGCCGACCCGAAGGCGGTCGACACCGAGTGGCGGGTGTTCTTCTCCGGCCTCAAGGACACGGCGTCCGACGTGGCGCGCTCGGCGCGCGGCGCCTCCTGGAAGGAGCCGCACTGGCCGGTGGTCGAGGAAGGCCCGATCCGCATCGTCGAGCCCGAGGCCCAGGAGGCGGCGATCCGCCTCACCGATCGCATCGCCCAGAAGGCGCAGCACTACGGCGTCGAGCTCACGAGCGCCGACGTCCAGCAGGCGACGCGCGACAGCCTGCACGCCCTGATGCTGATCCGTGCCTACCGCATGCGCGGCCATCTGCACGCCGATCTCGATCCGCTCGGCCTCGAGGCGATCAAGGACCACGAGGAGCTCGACCCGCGCTCCTACGGCTTCACCGAGGCCGACTTCGACCGCCGCATCTATCTCGACTTCGTGCTCGGCATGGAGTTCGGCACGCTGCGCCAGATCATCGCGATCCTGAAGCGCACCTACTGCCAGACGCTCGGCGTCGAGTTCATGCACATCACCGACCCGGCCCAGAAGGCCTGGCTGCAGGAGCGCATCGAGGGCCCCGACAAGGAGATCCACTTCACCCGCGAGGGCAAGCGCGCCATCCTCAACAAGCTGGTCGAGGCCGAGGGCTTCGAGAAGTTCTGCGACGTCAAGTTCACCGGCACCAAGCGGTTCGGGCTCGACGGCGGCGAATCGATGATTCCGGCGCTCGAGCAGATCATCAAGCGCGGCGGCGCGCTCGGTGTGCGCGAGATCGCCATGGGCATGGCGCATCGCGGCCGCCTCAACGTGCTGGCCCAGGTGATGGCGAAGCCGCATCGTGCCATCTTCCACGAGTTCAAGGGCGGCTCGTTCACGCCCGACGAGGTCGAGGGCTCCGGCGACGTCAAGTATCACCTCGGCGCCTCGTCGGATCGCGAGTTCGACGGCAACAGCGTGCATCTGTCACTGACCGCCAACCCGTCGCATCTCGAGATCGTCAACCCGGTGGTGCTCGGCAAGACCCGCGCCAAGCAGGACCAGCACGGCTGCACCACCGAGGACCGCACCGTCGTGCTGCCGCTCCTCATCTCCGGCGACGCCTCGTTCGCCGGCCAGGGCGTGGTGGCCGAGTGCTTCGGCCTGTCGGGCCTGCGCGGCCACCGCACCGGCGGCTCCATCCACTTCATCGTCAACAATCAGATCGGCTTCACGACCTATCCGCGCTACTCGCGCTCGTCGCCCTATCCGTCCGACACGGCCAAGATGATCGAGGCGCCGATCTTCCACGCCAACGGCGACGATCCGGAGGCCGTGGTGTTCGCCGCCAAGGTGGCGACCGAGTTCCGCCAGAAGTTCCAGAAGCCGGTCGTCATCGACATGTTCTGCTACCGGCGGTTCGGGCACAACGAGGGCGACGAACCGTCGTTCACCCAGCCGCTGATGTACAAAAAGATCCGCTCGCATCCGTCGACGCTGGAGATCTACGCGAAGAAGCTGTTCGCCGAGGGCATCGTCACCGACGGCGAGGTCGAGAAGATGAAGGCCGACTGGCGGGCGCGGCTCGACGCCGAGTTCGACGCCAGCCACGGCTACAAGTCGAACAAGGCGGACTGGCTGGACGGCCGCTGGGCCGGCATGAAGGTCGCCGCCCCGAGCGACGACCCGCGGCGCGGCAACACCGGCGTCGCGGAAGAGACGCTGAAGGAGATCGGCGAGAAGATCACCTCGGTGCCGACCGGCTTCAACGTCCATCGCACGATCCAGCGCTTCCTCGACGCCCGCCGCAAGGCGATCGACACCGGAGAGGGAATCGACTGGGCGACCGGCGAGGCGCTCGCCTTCTGCACGCTGCTGGCCGACGGCCATCCGGTCCGTCTGTCGGGCCAGGACTCCGAGCGCGGCACCTTCTCGCAGCGTCACGCCGTGCTGATCGACCAGGAGACCGAGAACCGCCACACGCCCTTCAACTACGTGAAGCCCGGTCAGGCACGCTTCGAGGTGATCAACTCGATGCTGTCCGAGGAGGCGGTGCTCGGCTTCGAGTACGGCTACTCGCTCGCCGAGCCGAACGCGCTCGTGCTGTGGGAGGCGCAGTTCGGCGATTTCGCCAACGGCGCCCAGGTGGTGTTCGACCAGTTCCTGTCGTCGGGCGAGCGCAAGTGGCTGCGCATGTCGGGCCTCGTCTGCCTCTTGCCGCACGGCTACGAGGGGCAGGGGCCGGAGCACTCTTCGGCCAGGCTCGAGCGCTATCTGCAGATGTGCGCCGAGGACAACATGCAGGTCGCCTACTGCACGACGCCGGCGAACTACTTCCACATCCTGCGCCGGCAGCTCAAGCGCGACTTCCGCAAGCCCCTGATCCTGATGACGCCGAAGAGCCTGTTGCGCCACAAGCGCGCGGTCTCGCGGCTCGACGAGATGACGGCCGGCACGTCGTTCCACCGCCTGCTGCCGGACGATGCGGAGAGCCGCCAGGGCGAGCACATCCGGCTCGCCGCCGACCGCAAGATCCGCCGCATCGTGCTGTGCACCGGCAAGGTCTATTACGACCTCTACGAGGAGCGCGAGAAGCGCGGCATCGACGACATCTATCTGCTGCGCGTCGAGCAGCTCTATCCGTTCCCCACCAAGGCGCTCCTCGCCCGCCTGCAGCGGTTCAAGAACGCCGAGGTGGTGTGGTGCCAGGAGGAGCCGCGCAACATGGGCGCCTGGACCTTCGTCGAGCCGTATCTGGAATGGGTGATGAACCAGGTCGCCGGCGAGTACCGCCGGCCCCGCTATGTCGGGCGCCCGCCCTCCGCCGCGACCGCGACGGGCTTGTTGTCCAAGCACCTCGCCCAGCTCAAGGCGTTCCTCGACGACGCGCTGGGCTGACCGGCTCGCGCCCGCCCGAACACGTTTCCTGGCCGGACGCCGTGCCCGGCCATCTCCGCCCCCCGCCCGAACCCGATCCGCGCGCCGCCGCACCGTCCGCGTCCGCCGCCCGATCCTTGGATACGAAGAACGATGGTTGACATCCGCGTGCCCACCCTGGGCGAGTCCGTGACCGAAGCCACGATCGGCCGCTGGTTCAAGAAGGCGGGCGAGCCGGTGTCGGTGGACGAGCCGCTGGTCGAGCTCGAGACCGACAAGGTCACCATCGAGGTGCCGGCGCCCGCCGCCGGCGTGCTCTCGGAGATCGCCGTCGCGGACGGCGAGACCGTCGCGGTCGGCGCGCTGCTCGGCCAGATCGCCGAAGGCGCCGCCGGTGCGGCAGCCCCTGCCGCCAAGGCCGAGAAGCCGAAGCCGGCCGCGCCGCCGCCCGCTCACGCGGCCACGGCTCCGGCCGCCGCTTCGGCCACGGCGAAGCAGGACGCGCCGCTCGCCCCGTCGGTCCGCCGGCTGGAGGCGGAGAGCGGCGTTGCGGCCTCCGGCGTCGCGGGCACCGGCAAGGACGGGCGGGTGACCAAGGGCGACATGCTGGCCGCCATCGAGCGCGGCGCCGTGGCACCCGCTCCTGCGGCTCCGGGGCCGGCGCCCGTGCAGGCTTTCGCGCCGCCGCCGGTCGCGCCCGTGCAGGTGCGCGCGCCCTCACCGCCCGACGACGCGGCGCGCGAGGAGCGCGTGCGCATGACCAAGCTGCGCCAGACCATCGCGCGCCGCCTGAAGGACGCGCAGAACACCGCCGCCATGCTGACGACCTTCAACGAGGTCGACATGACGGCCGTGATCACGCTGCGCAACCAGTACAAGGATCTGTTCGAGAAGAAGCACCGCGTGAAGCTCGGCTTCATGGGCTTCTTCACCCGCGCCTGCGTGCAGGCGCTGCGCGAGGTGCCGTCGGTCAACGCCGAGATCGACGGCGCCGACATGGTCTACAAGAATTATTACCACATCGGCGTCGCGGTCGGCACCGAGCGCGGCCTGGTCGTGCCGGTGGTCCGCGACTGCCAGTCGAAGACGCTGGCCGAGATCGAGAAGACGATCGCCGATTTCGGCCGCCGCGCCCGCGACGGCCAGCTCAAGATCGAGGAGATGCAGGGCGGCACCTTCACGATCTCCAACGGCGGCGTCTACGGCTCGCTGATGTCGACCCCGATCCTCAACGCGCCGCAGTCCGGCATCCTCGGGATGCACAAGACCCAGGAGCGGCCCGTGGTGGTCGGCGGCAAGATCGAGATCCGCCCGATGATGTATCTGGCGCTCTCTTACGATCACCGCGTCATCGACGGCAAGGAGGCGGTGACGTTCCTGGTGCGCGTCAAGGAGAGCCTGGAAGACCCGGCGCGGCTCGTGCTCGATCTGTGAGGACGAGACCGCGCGCTGCGCGCTCAGGTCGCAGGGCGCACCTCTCCGTGGTATAGGGTTGTCGTGGTGCCACGGGCTTCGGGGTCTCGGTCATGACCGACAATGTCGACGTGCGGTTCCTCGGCGAGCAGATGAGGCAGATGCAGTCGGACCTCCGCCAGGTGCGCTCCGACCAGCTTCGGCTCGAGAGCGAGCAGGTCCAGATGCAGGACCGGCTGGCGCGGGTCGATACGAAGATCGATCTGCTCGCCGCGAAAGCCGATTCGCTGGACGCCAAGGTCGACTATCACGACCTTCGGCTGGATCGGCTGGAGGGCAAAATGGACCGTCTGGAGGAGCGAGTCGAACGGCTCGAGACCAAGATGGACAACGGCTTTCGTGCCATCGACGCCCGCTTCGACCAGGTGTTCCAAACCATCGCCACCAACACGCAGATCCTGTTGGACGCGATCAAGAGCCGCCCGTCGGCTTGAGCCGACGGAGCCGAACAGGCGGCCGTCGCGTTCGGCCCGGACACGTCATGGTGCGGCCCCGCCGGGGCGTCGCCCAACCCGGCGCCCGGTTGATGGCGTCGACGAGCAAGAAATGTCCCACACGGCCGAGTTCCTCTCCCTGATGGCGGTGTTCCTGGTCGCGGCCGTGACGCCGGGGGCCGACTTCGCCTGCGTGATGCGCGAGAGCGTCGTGCACGGCCGCCGCGCCGGCGTGCTCGCCGCCATCGGGGTCGGCTCGGCGATCCTGGTCCATGTCGGCTACACGGTGCTCGGCATCGGCCTGATCGTCGCCCATTCGGTCGTCGCCTTCACGATCGTCAAATGGGTCGGTGCCGCCTATCTGGTCTGGCTCGGCATCAAGAGCTTTCGCGCGCCGGCCCCGACGCTGGCCGATCCCGGCACGCACGATCCCGCGGCCCGGCCGGCGCGCCGCTCGCTGGCGATCGGGGCTCTCACCAATCTGCTCAATCCCAAGGCGACGCTGTTCTTCGTGTCGCTGTTCTCCACCATCGTGTCGCCGCAGACGCCGCTTCTCGTCCAGCTCGGCTACGGCCTCGCCATGGCCGTGACGCTCGCCGCCTGGTTCACGATCGTCGCCGTGTTCCTCACCACCGGCACGGCTCGCGCGGCCTTCACGCGGGCCGGCCACTGGTTCAACCGCATGACCGGGCTCGTGCTGATCGGGCTCGGCGTGCGCGTCGCCCTGCAACGGAGTCACTGAGTGTCGCTCACCCCCGTCCCGACCGAGCTCCATCTCCTCGCCGCCGCCGTCGTGCTGCTCGTCGTGCAGATTTTCATCCAGTCCGGCACCATGACCAAGGAGCTGGGCACCGACTGGAACGCCAGCGCGCGCGATGACGGCCGCAAGCCGGCCGGCGTGCTCGCCGGACGCGCCGAGCGCGCGCTGAAGAACTATCTCGAAACCTTCCCGGCTTTCGTCGCGCTCGCCTTGGCGCTCGCCGTCACGGGCCGCACCGGCGGGCTCGCGCTCGCCGGCGCGCATCTGTGGTTCTGGGCCCGCGTCGTCTACGTGCCGCTCTATCTCGCCGGCGTGCCGAAGGTGCGCTCGCTGGTGTGGCTCGCCGCCCTGGTCGGGCTCGGCCTGATGCTCGCGGCCCTCGTCCTCTGAAGTCGTCCTGATCACTCCCCGAACGGAACCTTCGCGATGTCAGTTTACGATCTCGTCGTCATCGGCACCGGCCCCGGCGGCTATGTCTGCGCCATCCGGGCCGCCCAGCTCGGTCTCAAGACCGCCGTGGTCGAGAAGCGCAAGACGCTCGGCGGCACCTGCCTCAACATCGGCTGCATCCCGTCCAAGGCGTTGCTGCACGCCTCCGAGCTGTTCGACGAGGCCGGCCACGGCTTCGAGGCGATGGGCATCAAGGTCGGCAAGCCGAAGCTCGATCTCGCCGCCATGATGGCGTTCAAGGACGAAGGCGTCGACGGCAACGTCAAAGGCGTCGAGTTCCTGATGAAGAAGAACAAGATCGACGTCCATGTCGGGACCGGCCGCATCGCTGCGCCGGGCAAGGTCGAGGTGACGGGCGAGGCCGGCGTAACGACGCTCGACACCAAGGCGATCGTCATCGCCACCGGCTCCGAGGTCGCGCCGCTGAAGGGCGTGACCATCGACGAGCAGCGCATCGTCTCGTCGACCGGCGCGCTGTCGCTCGACAAGGTGCCGAAGAAGCTCCTGGTCGTCGGCGCCGGCGTGATCGGGCTCGAGCTCGGCTCGGTGTGGCGCCGCCTCGGCGCCGAGGTCGAGGTCGTCGAGTTTCTGGACCGCATCGTCCCCGGCATCGACCTCGAGGTGGCCAAGCAGTTCCAGCGCATCCTCCAGAAGCAGGGTTTCGCGTTCCGCCTGTCCACCAAGGTGACGGGCATCGACACGTCGGGCGCGCGCCTGAAGGCGACGGTCGAGCCGGCCGCCGGCGGCGACGCCGCGACGATCGACTGCGACGTCGCGCTGATCGCCATCGGCCGCGTGCCCTACACGCAGGGGCTCGGGCTCGAGGCGGTCGGCGTCGCGCTCGATCCGCGCGGCCGGGTGATCACCGACGCACATTTCGCCACCAACGTGCCCGGCATCTACGCCATCGGCGACGTGATCGCCGGGCCGATGTTGGCCCACAAGGCCGAGGACGAGGGCGTCGCGGTCGCGGAAATCCTCGCCGGCAAGGCGGGGCACGTGAACTACGACGTGATCCCGGGCGTCGTGTACACGAGCCCGGAGCTCGCCAGCGTCGGCAAGTCGGAGGAGGATCTGAAGGCCGCCGGCATCGCCTACAACGTGGGAAAATTCCCGTTCACGGCGAACGGCCGCGCCAAAGTGAACCGGCAGACCGACGGCTTCGTGAAGATCCTGGCCGACGCCAAGACCGACCGGGTGCTCGGCGTCCACATCCTCGGCGCCGATGCCGGCAACATGATCGCCGAGGCGGCGGTGGCGATGGAGTTCGGCGCCTCCTCGGAGGACATCGCCCGCACCTGCCACGCCCACCCGACCCTTCCGGAGGCCGTCAAGGAGGCGGCGCTCGCCGTGGAGAAGCGGGCGCTCCACATGTGAGAAGTGCGGGGCGATGGCGCACCCCGAGGAATGAAACGGCGTCCCGGACTCGGCCTCGTGCCCCGACAAAGCGGACCAGGTCGGAGACCTGATCCGCCGCGGAGCCGGGGCCAAGCGCGGCTCGGGCAAGAGCCTCGGACCGTGTCGCCCGACCGCCCTGGGGTCCGGGTTGCGGCGCGGGGGCGCCGCGCCCGGGCAGGCGGCCCGTTCCGGCGCCCGGCAGCGGTGCCGCCCCTGGCATGAACCCGCCGCGATTCCCCCTATACTCATCCGCATGCGCCGTCTGACCCGACCGTTGTGGATCCTGCTCGCCGTCGTCTTCCTCGTCGAGGCGTGGCTGTGGGAGCACGTGCGGCCGCTGGTCGCCCGCGTCGTCGACTGGATCGCCTGGCCGGCCCTGAAGGCGCGGATCGCGGCCGTGATCGAGCGATTGCCGCCCTATCCGACCCTGCTGGTGTTCGCCGTGCCGGCGGTCGTGCTGTTCCCGTTGAAGTTCGCCGCGCTGTGGATGTTTTCGCACGGCTTCTGGATCGGGGGCGTCGCCGTATTCGGCTTCGCCAAGGTCGCCGGTGTCGGCGTCACCGCCTTCGTGTTCGACCTCACCCGGCCGAAGCTCCTGCAACTGCCCTGGTTCCGCCGGCTCTACGATCTGGTGCTGCGCGGCCTCGCCTGGGCGCACGGGCTGATCGATCCCTACAAGGCCGAGGTGAAGGCCTGGCTCGCCCGCACCGTCAGGCCCATCCAGCATCGCCTGCGCCGGCTGTTGCGCCTGCTGGCGCCCAGCCGCCGCGGCCGCTTCCTGCGTCACGTCCGCCGCCTGCGCCGCAGCGTGCAGCGCGGCACGGCGGCCCCGAGGCCCGCCGCGGCGGAGTGATCATCTCGCCGTCATTCCGGGGCGCGGCGAAGCCGCGAACCCGGAATCCAGCCCCACCGATGGAGCATGCCGCTGGATTCCGGGTTCACGGACCTGCGGTCCGCGTCCCGGAATGACAGCCCGCACGGGTGACGTCACACGAAATGCACAGCATGCGGGGCGAACAGGCCGATGCCCATGAACACGATCCCCAGAATCCCGACGCCGCCGGCCACGAAGGCGAGCGCCATCATGCCGGTGATGACGGCGGCCGAGCACAGCACGATGCCGATCTGGAACGCCGCCGAGGCCACCTCGTAGTGGTGGTAGCGGGCGAGCGCGGTGTCGCGCTCGTGCTCCAGGTGCTCGGCATGCGCCCGCAGCTCCTTGCGGCCGTCCTTTTCCTTCGGATCGCTGTCGTAGCGGGCGATCGTCGCCTTCCAGGCGTCGATCTGCTTCTGCAGCGCGGTGCGCACCTCCTCGTTTGGGGCGGTCGCGACCTGCAGGGTCATGGCCTCGGCGGCAGCGCGCAGCGAGGTCTGGCGCACCGTCTTGGCCTGGAAGAAGTTCCAGGTGTCGGACGCCTTGATGTTCAGGCTGATCGCCTCGGTCTGGGCGCTCTTGCCGAGCGTCTCGGAGAAGGCGAGGAACAGGGCGATGATCGCGATCAGCAGGGCGATCTGCTTGTTGTGCCCGGCCGCGTGCTCGGCGTGCTCGTGGTGCTCCAGATTCTCGTGCGGCCCGGCCATGGTCTCCCCCTCGGCGCTGGTGGTGCCGGAGGGATGTAGCGGGCCGGCGTCGGTCCGCAAGGGGACTTTCGACGATGTCTCGGCCGTCGTCCCGTCACATATCCCGGCACACATCGCCTGGCCTCCGGCGGGCCGGAACGGCCCTCTGTCCTCCCCGGCGCCGCTCCTCTATACCGGCCGCACAGGCAGGAGGGTGCGATGAGCGATGTTCGAGTGATCGTGGCGGGTGCGGGCGGCCGCATGGGCAAGACCCTGGTGAAGGCCATCGCCGAGGCGAAAGGCGTCGTGCTGGCCGGTGCCATCGACGCGCCGACCTCGCCGCTGATCGGTCGCGATTCCGGCGAGATGTCGGGCGTCGGCCCGAACGGCATTCCGGTGACGGCCGATCTCGGCGCGCTCGCCGACAAGGCGGACGGGGTGATCGACTTCACGATCCCGGCCGCCTCGGTGGCGCTGGCCGCGAAGACCGCGGCTGCCGGCCTGTTTCACGTGATCGGCACGACGGGCTTCTCGGTCGCCGACGAGCAGGCGATCGCCGCCGCCGCGCAGAAGATCGCCATCGTCAAGTCGGGCAACATGAGCCTCGGCGTCAACCTCTTGGCGGCGCTGGCGAAGCGGGTGGCGGCGACGCTCGACGAGGAGTTCGACATCGAGATCCTCGAGATGCACCACAACAAGAAGATCGACGCGCCGTCCGGCACGGCGCTGCTGCTCGGCGAGGCGGCGGCGCGCGGCCGCGGCATCGACCTCGCCGCGCGTTCCGAGCGCGGCCGCGACGGCCACACCGGCGCCCGCAAGCCGGGCGACATCGGCTTCGCGTCCCTTCGCGGCGGCACCGTGGTGGGCGAGCACTGGGCGATCTTCGCGGGGCCGGCCGAGCGCATCGAGCTCGTCCACAAGGCCGAGGACCGCATGATCTTCGCCCGCGGTGCCGTGAAGGCCGCCGTCTGGGCGAAGGGCCGGCCGGCCGGCCTCTACGCGATGATGGACGTGCTCGGGCTGAAGGATTTCTGATCCCCGGACTGGTCGTTCCGGGGCGCTGCGAAGCAGCGAACCCGGAACCCAGCCAAGGAGGCCAAGCTCGCGTCGGGATTCCGGGTTCGCGGGCTCCGCCCGCGCCCCGGAACGACCATGCGAAACGTCACCGCATCAGCGATTTGCCGGTCATCTCCTTGGGCTGCGGCAAGCCCATGAGGGCGAGCAGCGTCGGGGCGAGGTCGGCGAGGCGGCCGTCGGCGAGGCTCTTGGCGTCGCTGCCGAACAGCATCACGGGCACCGGGTTCGTGGTGTGTGCCGTGTGCGGCCCGCCCGTCACGGGATCACGCATCAGCTCGCAATTGCCGTGGTCGGCCGTGACCAGGAGTGCCCCGCCCATGGCGCCGATCGCCTCGAGAATGCGCCCGAGCCCGGTGTCGGCCGTCTCCACCGCCTTGATGGCGGCCGGCAGGCTGCCGGTGTGGCCGACCATGTCGGGATTGGCGAAGTTCAGCACGATCAGGTCGTATTTGCCGGACCGGATCGCCGCCACGGCCTTGTCGGTCAATTCCGGCGCCGACATCTCGGGCTGCAGGTCGTAGGTCGCGACCTTGGGGGACGGGACCATGATGCGGTCCTCGCCCGGATACTGCTTCTCCTCGCCACCGTTCAGGAAGTACGTGACGTGCGGGTACTTCTCGGTCTCCGCCATGCGCAGCTGCGTGCGGCCGGCGTCCGCCGTCACCTGGCCGAGGCCGTTCGCCAGGCTCTCGGGCGGGAAGATCGTCCCCATGAAGGCGTCCAGCGCCTCGCTGTACTGGGTCAGGCCGACCGCGATCGCCACCTTCGGCACGCGCGGGCGCGGGAAGCCGTCGAAGCCCGGGTCGAGCAGGGCGCCGAGAATCTCGCGGACCCGGTCGGCCCGGAAGTTGAAGCACAGGATGCCGTCGCCGTCCTTCATGCCGGCATAGTCGCCGATCACGACCGGCACGATGAACTCGTCGCCGACATTCGCCGCATAGGACGCCGCGATCGCCGCCGCCGCATCCTCGTGGTGCGCGCCCTGCGCCTCGACGATCGCGGCCCAGGCCTTCTCGACCCGGTCCCAGCGCTTGTCGCGGTCCATGGCGTAGTAGCGGCCGTCCACCGTGGCGATCGGCACGGTCGGCGGCAGGTCGGCGGCGAGCTTGTCGACATATTCGGCGGCCGAGCGGGGCGGCGTGTCGCGGCCGTCGGTGAAGACGTGCATGACGGTCGGGATGCCGGCGAGCGCCAGAATGCCGGCGAGCGCGGCGCCGTGGTCCTGGTGCGAGTGGACGCCGCCGGGCGAGACGAGGCCCATCAGGTGACAGGTGCCGCCGGTGGCGCGCAGCGTGTCGATCAGACCGACCAGCGCCGGCGCCTTCTCGATCTCGCCGGTGGCGATCGCGTCGGTGATGCGCGGCAGATCCTGCATGACCACCCGGCCGGCGCCGATGTTGAGATGCCCGACCTCGGAATTGCCCATCTGCCCGTCGGGCAGGCCGACATCCTTGCCCGAGGTGCGCAGGAAGGCGTGCGGGCAGGTGCCCCAGAGCTTGTCGAAGGTCGGCGTCTTCGCCTGGCGAACGGCATTGTCGGCGGCGTCCTCGCGCCACCCCCACCCGTCCAGAACGACCAGCATCACGGGACGACGCGTCTGCATGTCGGTGATCTCCTGCCTGCGCCGAAAACGGCCCCACGGCGCGGTTCACTCGACTAATGGGACGCCCCACCGCCCCCGTCAACGGCCGGTGAGAGGATACCGGATTGTGCAGGAGTCACGGTCGGTCGAGCGCGGGCCTTCGGCGCGCGCCAGTGTCCGGGGCTCGCCCCTCACCCGCCGCGCTGGCCGGTCTCCCAGCCGAGCATGGCGCGCTTGCGGGTGATGCCCCAGTGGTAGCCGGTGAGATCGCCGCTCTTGCCCACCACACGATGGCACGGCACCACGAAGCTCAGCGGATTTCGCCCCACCGCGGCTCCGACCGCGCGCGCCGCCTTGGGCGAGCACACCGTGCCGGCGACGGTCGAGTAGGTGGTCAGCCGGCCGAGCGGGACGCGCAGCAGCGCCTCCCACACCCGCACCTCGAAGTCGGTGCCGATCATCACGATGCGCAGCGGCCGGTCGGCCCGCCAGAGGGCGGGGTCGAACACCCGGCGGGCGATCGCCGCGGTGCCGGCCTGGTCGCGCACATAGGTCGCGTTCGGCCAGCGCGCCTGCATGTCGGCGAGCGCCGCCGTCTCGCCGCCCTGGTCCGCGAAGGCGATGCCGGCGAGGCCGCGGCCGGTCGCCATCACCAGCGCCGAGCCGAACGGCGACGGGTGGAAGCCGTAGTCGAGCACCAGGCCGGCGCCGCCCGCCTTCCACTCGCCCGGCGACATCGCCTCGTGCGTCACGAACAGGTCGTGCAGCCGCCCCGGGCCCGAATAGCCGACCTCGTAGGCCGCATCGAGCACGCTCGCCGACTCGCGCAGCAGTTTTCGAGCGTGATCCAACGTGAGTGCTTGAAGGAAGGCCTTCGGGGTGAGCCCGGCCCAGCGGCGGAACAGCGCCGTGAGGCCGTCGGTCGACAGCCCGGCCGCGTGCGCCACGGCCTCGATGTCGGGCTGCTGCTTCCAGTGCTCCGACAGAAACGCGATCGCGCGGCGGACGCGGTCGTAGTCCTCGGCGGCGTGGTCGAGCGCGGCGCTCCGGGTGCGGACCGGCGGTCGCACCTCGACGGGATCGGTCAGGATCATGGTGCTCATGATCGCGAGGCTACGCCCCGGACCCGGGGGGATCCACCCGATTTCCGGGCGGCTCGGGAGCGCCTTCCGGAAACGTCGTGCGGGTCGGCCCGCGCCGCGCCTCGGCGAGCGCCGTCGCTAGGGCGGCGGCGAAGCCTTCGCGCTCGGCCGGCGACAGCCAGGATCCGACCACCAGGCGTCGGCCCTGCGCCACCAGCGCGATCCGCAACAGGCCGAAATCCGGGTCGGTCTCGCGGTCGAGCCGCGCCCACACCGGGTTGAGGGTCCATTCGACGGTCGGGCCGGTGTGGCCGACCCGCCGGATCGTCACGGCCGAGGGCGTCACCACGATCTGCTCGCAGGCGGCGGCCCGTCGCGTGTTGATCCGCAGCGCCCAATAGACGAGCGCGACGTCGAGCCCTAGAAAGCCGGACACCGGCCAGGCGCCGGCCGCCAGGAAGACGAGACCGAGCACGCCGCTCGCCGCCGCGACGAGCAGGATCACGGCCCGGACGCCGGCCCGGCCGAGCGAGCGGTGCGGCGTGACGACGGCCGAGAACAGGATCGGCTCGGAGGAGGGGGACGCCATGGGCACCGGGGGTTCTGCGCCGTGCGGCTCACGGCCCACGGTGCGGCGGTTTCTGCGACGGCCGCGCCTTGCCGGGCGGCCTTGTTCGACGACACGGGCGACACGACCATGATCCGCAAGCCGTCTGCCGGCGGACCGAAAGCAAGCCGCAACCGCAAGGCCGCGGTCAAGGGGCGTGCAAGCGCCGCCGCGCCCGGGACAGGCAAGAGCAAGGCCCCGGAGAGGCTCGGCCCGGCCGAGATCGAGGAGGTCTTTCGCCGCTTCGCGGCCAAAAACCCGGAGCCCAAGGGCGAGCTCGAGCACGTCAACCCGTTCACGCTGCTGGTCGCCGTGGTGCTGTCCGCCCAGGCGACCGATGCCGGCGTCAACAAGGCGACCCGCGCCCTGTTCCAGGCCGCCGACACGCCGGAGAAGATGGTCGCGCTCGGCGAGGAGAGGGTGCGCGACTTCATCAAGACGATCGGCCTGTTCAACACCAAGGCCAAGAACGTGATCGCGCTGTCGCAGCAGCTCGTCGCCGAGCACGGCGGCATCGTCCCGGCGACCCGCGAGGCGCTGGAAAAACTGCCCGGCGTCGGCCGCAAGACCGCCAACGTGGTGCTCAACATCGCCTACGGGCAGGAGACCATGGCGGTCGACACCCACATCTTCCGGGTCGGCAACCGCACCGGCCTCGCGCCGGGCAAGACGCCGCTCGAGGTCGAGACGCGGCTCGAGGCCGTGGTGCCGAAGCCCTACCGGCGGCACGCCCATCACTGGCTGATCCTGCACGGCCGCTACACCTGCACGGCCCTGAGGCCGCGCTGCCCGCTGTGCCCGATCGCCGATCTGTGCCGCTGGCCGGACAAGACCGCCTCGACGCCGCCGCCGTGACGGGCGGGTTGCGGGCGCGGCGCGGCGGCGCTACGCCGGCAGCGACGCGGGTTCGGCTCGGAACGACGGATGGCTTATCTCTGGATCGCGATCGGCAGCGCGCTCGGCGGCATGGCGCGCTTCTGGTGCTCGGGCGTCGTGGCGCGCCTGATCGGCGAGACGTTTCCGTGGGGCACCCTGACCGTGAACGTGGTCGGCTCCTTCGTGATCGGCTTCTTCGCCGTGATCACCGGGCCGGACGGGCGCTTTCTGGTCGGTACGCCGGTACGCCAGTTCGTGATGGTCGGCATCTGCGGCGGCTTCACGACCTTCTCGTCGTTCTCGATCCAGACGCTCGACCTGATGCGCGACGGAGAGTGGCTTCAGGCCGGCGGCAACGTGGTCGGCTCGGTCGTGGTGTGCCTCCTCGCCGTCTGGGCCGGCGCCGCGATCGCCACCGCCTTCAACACGATGCGCTGGATATGATGCGGACTTCGGCTGATCGGCTCGGCTCTCACCCTCTCCCAAAGGGAGAGGGTCGACGCGCCGTCGCGCGTCGGGGTGAGGGGTTAGGGCTTCAATTGGAGAGAACTGCATCCCCCTCACCCGGATCTCGCGCGTTTGCGCGAGATCCGACCTCTCCCCGCTGGGGAGAGGTAAAGGTCGGATGGATATAGGGAGCCTGCCATGCGAGTGCCGCGCGATGCCGTACTTCTGAGAATCTTCGTCGGCGAGGACGACAAGCTCGACCGCGAGCCGCTCTACGAGGCGATCGTGCGCGAGGCGCGCGAGCACAAGCTCGCCGGCGCCACGGTGCTGCGCGGTCCGCTCGGCTTCGGCCATTCCTCGGTGCTGCACACGACCAAGATCCTGCGGCTCTCGACCGACCTGCCGCTGGTGATCGAGATCGTCGACGCGCCCGAGAAGATCGACGCCTTCCTGCCCGTGCTCGACGCCATGATGCCGTCCGGCCTGGTGACGATCGAGAAGGTGCAGGTTCTGCAATACGGTCCGAACCGCAACGAGACGACGTGACGGGCGCGCCCGCGCCCGGTGCTTGGACTGATTCGCTTGGAATGATGGGCTTGGAATGACCTCATGCGCGTTCTGGTGATCTACTGCCATCCGGTCGAGACGAGCTTCAACGCCGCCGTGCATGCGCGCGTGGTCGACAGCCTTCGCGCGGCCGGCCACACGGTCGACGACTGCGACCTCTACGCCGAAGGATTCGACCCGGTGCTCGGCCGCGAGGAACGGCTCAACTATCACGACACGGCCGTCAACCAGGCGCCCGTGCAGGGCTATGTCGACCGGCTCCAGGCCGCGCAGGCGCTGGTGCTGGTGTTTCCGGTGTGGTGCTTCGGCCTCCCGGCGATGCTGAAAGGCTGGTTCGACCGCGTGCTGATGCCGGGCGTCGCCTTCGACATCGGCGATCCGGCTCATGTGAAGCCAGCGCTGACGCATCTGAAGCGCATCGCCGCGGTGACGACCTACGGACGGCCGCGCTGGACCGCGCTCCTGATGGGCGATCCGCCCCGGAAGGTGATCACCCGCTATCTGCGGGTGCTTTCCGGCGGGCGCGCGAAAATCACCTACACGGCGCATTATCACATGAACGTCTCGACCGACGCGACCCGGGCGGCGCATCTGGAGAAGGTGGCCAAGGTGATGAAGGGGATTTGAGCGGATCGCGTCATGCGGCCGCCTTCACCCGGCATCACTTGCGCTTCGCCGTCATCTGCCCGAGCACGAACGAGACGGAACCGGCGAACAGCGCGGACAGTGTCGTCTGCGCCCACCGCTTGGTGTCCGCCGATGCGGACCCGTCGAACACCGCTTCGTAGGCGCACAAGCCTCCGATGCCGAGGAGAGCGCCGACGATCACGACGAAGACGATCATGCCTTTGATCTGTTCGAGTCGATGCTCGCGGTCCTCCTTGCGCAACCGCACTGCCCGTTCGTCGGTCGCCTCCTCGGGAGCGATCGTGATCGAGGCGCGCGAGAACATGTCGTTGACGTCGAGTTCGTGCGACACGTCCGTCCCCTTTCAGGACACACGCTGCCCCGTGCCCGCCGATCAAAGCAAGCCGACGATCTCCGTCTCCAGCTTGTCCGGGTCCGAGACCAACCCGATGTGCTTGCCGCGACGCTTGGCGTCGTGGGCGACCTTCATCAGCGCAAGCGCCTGACGAATCACGTCGCTGCGCTGCGTTCCGGTGTCCTCGGCAATGGTTTCGAGCATCTGGTTGAGCTCGCTGGAGACCTGCAAGTTCAGCCGAACCTTGTCCTGAGGCATCTCGTCCTCCTGCGGGCACGAACCCTTGCCATCCGCAGCTATGCTCTCGGATGCGCCCGGTCAATGCCCAGCTACTGCGCCTGAGACGCTAATTTGGCGTAAAAAATACGTCAATACTGCGTCCACAAAGACCCGTCGGATCCTGTGACAGGCTCGGCTCCGGCCCAGCCGATCGATGCGGCCCTCAGAACAGCCCGATCATCCGCCCGTCGGGGAGAACGTCGATCGCCTCGGCGGCGGGGATGCGGGGCAGGCCCGGCATCGTCATGATGTCCCCGCAGATGGCGACCACGAAACCGGCGCCGGCGGCGAGCCGCACCTCGCGCACATGCACGATGTGGCCCGACGGCGCGCCCTTGATCTCGTGATTGGTCGAGAAGCTGTACTGGGTCTTGGCGATGCACACCGGCAGGTGCCCGTAGCCTGCCGCCTGGAAGCCGGCGAGCTGCTCGGCCACCGGCGCGTCGAGCGCGATGTCGCTCGCGTGGTAGATCTCGCGCGCCACCGTGCGGATCTTCTCCACCAGCGGCATGTCGTCGGGATAGAGGAGCGTCAGGCGGCTCCTGCCGCTCTCCGCCGCGCGGACCACGGCGCGGGCGACGTCGACGGCGCCCTTGCCGCCCTCGGCCCAGTGGTCGGCCACATAGGCCTCGACGCCGAGCGCGGCGCAGGCCTCGCGCACCAGCGCGATCTCGGCGGCCGTGTCGGTCGAGAAGCGGTTGATCGACACCACCGGCACCAGCCCGAACTTCTTCACGTTCTCGACGTGGCGGCGGAGATTGGACAGGCCCTCCTCGAGCGCCTCCGGATTCTCTTCGCGGAGATCCTCCTTCCTCACGCCGCCGTGCATCTTCAGCGCCCGCACGGTCGCGACCAGCACGACGCAGTTCGGCGCGAGCCCGGTCTTGCGGCACTTGATGTCGAGGAATTTCTCCGCGCCGAGATCGGCCCCGAAGCCGGCCTCGGTCACCACCCAGTCGGCGAGCTTGAGCGCCGTCTTGGTGGCGATCACCGAGTTGCAGCCGTGCGCTATGTTGGCGAACGGACCGCCGTGCACGAAGGCCGGCGTGCCCTCCAGCGTCTGCACGAGGTTCGGCGCCAGCGCTTCCTTCAGGAGCGCCGTCATGGCGCCGTGCGCCTTCAGGTCGCGCGCCCGGATCGGCGCCTTGTCGCGCGTCTGCGCCACGACGATGTCGCCGAGCCGCGCCTTCAGGTCGGCGAGGTTCTCGGCCAGGCAGAAGATCGCCATCACCTCGGAGGCGACCGTGATGTCGAAGCCGGCCTCGCGCGGGAAGCCGTTCACGGCGCCGCCGAGCGAGCAGACGATGTCGCGCAACGCCCGGTCGTTCATGTCGAGCACGCGCCGCCACGTCACGCGCCGCGAATCGATGCCGAGCCCGTTGCCCCAGTAGATGTGGTTGTCGATCATCGCCGCGAGCAGGTTGTGGGCTGCCCCGATCGCGTGGAAGTCGCCGGTGAAATGAAGGTTGATGTCCTCCATCGGCACCACCTGGGCGTAGCCGCCGCCGGCGGCGCCACCTTTCTGGCCGAAGGACGGGCCGAGGCTCGGCTCGCGCAGGCACAGCATCGCCTTCTTGCCGATATGGACGAGCGCGTCGGTGAGCCCGACCGTGGTCGTCGTCTTGCCCTCGCCGGCCGGCGTCGGGGTGATGGCCGAGACGAGGACGAGCTTGCCCGAGGGCCGATCCTGCAGCGTGTCCACGAAATCCAGCGACACCTTGGCCTTGTAGCGGCCGTAGGGCTCGAGCTCGTCGGCCGCGATGCCGAGCCTTTCTCGTGCCAACTCGACGATGGGACGCTTGGGGGCGTCCTGCGAGATCTCGATGTCGGATTTCGGGGCGACGTGCTGGGAGGGCGGCATTCCGGAACCCTGATGCGACTGCGGCGGCCGATACCTACAAGAAGTCGCGCCGCCCGTCGAAGCCCGGGAGGCCCCCCGGGCGGCCCCCGGGCGCCGGCGCCTCGGCGAGGCCGGCAAAAAACTGTCACGGCGGGTCGCTAAGCTGCCCGAACCCGTCCGGATCCCCTCCGGAGATGCGCCGAAATGAAAAACCCGCCAACTCGGACGAGTGGCGGGCCGGTGACCTGCGCGATATGATGTCGCCGGAGATTGGTTGCGGGGGCAGGATTTGAACCTGCGACCTTCAGGTTATGAGCCTGACGAGCTACCGGGCTGCTCCACCCCGCGCCACGGACCGGACGACGTCGTCGCCGGCGCGGGGCTTATGTAGCAACCTCGTCGGGGAATGGGAAGCCCAGGTGGGACAGAATTTGGTACTTTCGAGCATGGCTCGGATGCCGACCGGCACCGACCTGAAGGATCCGTCGTCCGGCGGGCTGCATGTCCCGGATATGCTACGTGAAATCGCCCGCGGCGCGCTCACCGAAGCGCGCACCGCGATCACCGATCCGAACCTCCCGGAAGCCGAGGCGATCCACGATTTCCGAAAAAGCATGAAGCGCTGGCGGGCGCATCTGCGCCTCGTCGAGCCGTTCCTGGGCGACGAGGGCAAGCGGCTGCGCACCGAGGCTCGCGACCTCGCCCGCCTGCTCGCCGGCGCCCGCGACGCCCAGACGGCCCGCGACGCGCTGGAGGATCTCGGCAAGCTGGACGACTCGGCGCGCGAGACCTTGCCGGTGCTCTCGGACCGCAGCCTCGCCACCGTGACGGCGCGGCTCGACGCGGTGCGCACGCAGGCCGAGGGCGTCTCGCTCACCCCTGATACCCGCCGGGAGATCGACGAGATCCTGTTCGCCGCCACCGAAGGCGTGAAGTACTGGCCGATCGGCCACCTGACGTTCCGCGACGTGGCGACCGAGCTCGCCGGCCACTACGGCCGCGCCCGCAAGGCGATCCCCGACGACTGGCAGACCAGCCATCCCGAGACCTTGCACGAGATGCGACAGAAGGTGGTGATCCACCGCTACCAGATGGAGATCGTCGCGCCGCTGTGGCCGCGTTTCGGGGAGTTCTGGATCGGCGAATCGCAGCGCCTGCGCGACCGGCTCGGCCACCACCAGGATCTGATCATCCTGGCCGGCTTCACCGAGCCGCACGGGCCGTTGGCGCCGTGGCGCTCGCGGCTCGTGCCGCTGATCGCGGCGCGGCGGGCCGAGCACGTGGCAGTGGCGGCCCGGCTCGCCGGCCGACTGTTCGCCGATTCGCCGCGGAGCTTCCGCCGCCGCCTGCTCGCCCTGTGGGAGCACCGCGTGCCGCAGTGACGACCGCGAACGGCCGCGCCACGGCGATAATGCCGGCGTGCGGCCGCGCCGGTGAACCGACGCCGGCTTCCGCGACACCTCGGGGACGGGATAGAGTGTCGGGCCGGACGGTCCGGTCCGGCGTCCCACCCCGGCGGTCCGCATGCCTCGCGCCTCGCACAGACTTCCGACCCCGGTCCGCAGGACGGTCGTCCGGCTGCCGCGCACCCGACCGTGGCCGGGGGTCGCGGTGGCCCTGCTCGCCGTGCTCGCGCCGGCCGCGCTCGGCCTCGGCCGGGCGGACGCCCAACCGGCGCCGCCGCCCGATCCGTTGGACACCGTCTATGCCAATGGCGACGCCCCGATCGACGAGGCGACCAAACGCAGCCTCGCCACCACGGAGATGTTCCGGGCGTTCCTGCCGTTGTCCGTCGATCTCTCCGGCAGCATGCCGCTCCCCGGGCGCCAAGGAAAGCTGCCCTCCTGCACGGCCTGGGCCGTCGCCTATGCGGCGCGCAGCTATTACGTCGCGACCGCCGAGGGCCGCGACGTGCGCCAGGCCTCGAACGTGCCGAGCCCGGCCTATGTCTATCACCTCGCCCGCACCCAGCAGGATTGCACCGGCACCAGCTTCGTCCGCAACATCGACGTCCTGCGCCGCGGGGCACCGTCGATGGCGTCCTATCCGTATGTCGACCAGTGCACGGCGCCGCCCGGACCGGGCGTGACGGGACGCCCCGGCGAGTTCCAGGTGCGCGGCTATCGCCGCATCGACCTCGCTCGGATCGACGACGTGAAGGGACAGCTCGCGCTCTCCAACCCGGTGCTGATCTCGTTCGCCGACAGCGTCGCGTTCCAGAGGCATCGCGGCGACGGCGTGTTCGCCGAGCCGGACTTCACCGGCCCGCGCGGCTGGCACGCCATGACGCTGACCGGCTACGACGACCGCCGCCAGGCGTTCCGGCTGATCAACTCGTGGGGGACGGGCTGGGGCGACCGCGGCTATGCGTGGATCGGCTACGACACGTTCCGCCAAAGAGTTCGCGAGGCCGGGATCCTGGACGTCGAGCGGTCGGTGCGTCCACCCCCGCCGCCGCCGGTCACGCCCGTCCCGTCGCCGCCGGTCACGCCGGTCCCGACACCCGGCCCGAAGCCTGGCCCGAGCGTCCAGCCGCTGCCACCGCCGGTGCCGCCCGCCGGCCAGGTCGTCGCCGCCGACCTTCCCGAGCTGCGGCGGCTCGCCTGCGCCAAGGTGACGGCACGGCGCGACGCTGGCCGTACCGTGCTGTCCGGCTTCGTCGCCTCGTCGGATGATCTGGAGACGGTCCGGCGCGCCGCCGCGTCGCGCCCGGGCTTCGCGATGGGTGACGTCGTCGTCGCGCCGTGGCCGCAATGCGAGGCGCTGCAGACGCTCGACGACGCGCTCGACGTCGCCGACCGGCCGACCGTCGACATCGGCGGCCGCACCGTGTTGCGCGACGGCGATCCGCTGCGCATTTCGGTGCGCACGCCGAGCCGGCCGCGCTATCTCTATGTCAGCTACGTGCAGGTCGACGGCACGCTGGTGCATCTGGTGCAGCCGCGCGACGGCAATCCGGCCCCCGCCGAGGCGAGCCGCACGCTCGTCTTCGGCGACGGCTCCGACGGTCGCGCGCGCGCGACCGTGAGCGCCCCGTTCGGCCGCGAGATGATCATCGCGATCGCCTCGACGACGCCGCTGTTCCCGCGCGCCCTGCCGACCCGACAGACCGAGCGCGAGTATCTCTCGGCGCTGCGGCGCGCCCTGCTCGCCCAGCCGTCCGCCTCGGCGGCCGGCGCGACGCCCGGTCGCGACGTCGCCGCCACCGTGCTGAGCCTGGAGACGCGCGGCCGCTGACCACTGCTGCGCGCATTCCGTGCCCGACTAGCGCGGCCTAGCCCGTGTCATGCCACTGTCATACGCCCGACGCTACTGATTAATCCGAGGTTAATCAGTGATCGGGGGCCGTCATGGCGCGTCTTCTCGCCGGGGTGAGTCGTTTGTCGTTGCTGGTCGCGATGGCGGCTCTGGCGGCGCCTGCACCGGGCATCGCGGCCGACGTCGTCGTCCCGGCCGGCACCACCGACACGACCGGCAAGACCCTGATCGACGGCGACCGGCTGATCGTCCAGGACACCGGTGCCTTGTCCGTCAACGGCACCGCGGTGTCGTCGACCGTCACCACGCCGAACGGCATCTCCATCGAGAATGCCGGCATCGTCGAGTCGACGGCGAGCGGCGGCCGCGCCGTCAACATCGCCGGCAGCAACAACAATCTCCGCCTGATCACGATCGTGAACGCGCCGACCGGCACGATCCGGTCCGCCGACGACGCGATCCGGGTCAACGCCGACCTGGGCACCGGCAGCGTCGTCACGATCACCAATTCCGGCCTGATCCTGTCGTCCGCGGACGGTCAGGCGCTGGACCTCGCGGCGATCGCCAGCGGCCGCGCGACGATCACCATCACCAACACGGCGACCGGCGTGATCCGGGCCGTCGGCAACGACGCGATCCGGCCGGGCAGCGGGAACATCACCATCGCCAACGACGGCCTGATCGACGCCACCGCATCGGCGAGCCGTGCCATCAACACCAATATCGACCTGACGAAGCTCTACACGTTCACGCTGACCAACGGCGCCACCGGCATCATCCAGTCGCAAGACGACGCGGTGCGGATCAACGGCTCGGGCGTCACCGGCGCGTCGACCACGGTCCAGGTGTCGATCGACAATGCCGGCGTGATCAGGTCGACCGGAGCCGGCTCCGCCGCGGGCCAGGCCATCGACCTCGACAACATCACGTCGTCGGCCGCGCGCGTCACCATCGTCAACCGCGAAACCGGGGTGATCACGGCCTCCAATGCCGATGCGATCCGGCCGGGCCAGAACTTCACGCTCACGAACTACGGCCGGATCATCGCCCTGTCCGAGCCGGTGCCCACCGACCGGCCGAGCTCCGACGGCATCGACCTGCAGGACAACCATACCGGCACGATCTACAATTACGGCCTGATCTCCGGCGCCAAGGCCGGCATCAATGTCGGCACCGGCAGCACCGTCACGGTCTACAACTACGCCGATGGCACCATCGTCGGCCAGGACGGCTCCGGCGTCGGCTCCGACAACATCGCGACCGTGTACAACTGGGGCACCATCACGGGGACGATCGACACCACGTCGGCGCGAGGCGACGGCGACGGCATCGACGTCGACGGCGTCGCCACCATCGTCAACTACGGCCTGATCCAGGGCCTCGGCGCCAAGGGCTGGGACGACGGCGGCCGCCTCAACAACAGCGAGGGCATCGCGATCGGCGGCGGCTCGGTCACCAATTACGGCACCATCTCGGGCGCCGGCGCCGGCATCGTCGTCAACAACGACTCGACCCTGTCGCGCAGCGGCACCGCCGCGACCACGATCGTCAACGCCGCCGGCGCCACCATCGTCGGCCGGTCCAGCTACGCCATCCGGCTCGAGAACAAGACCGGGACGAGCGCCGACGACGACACCATCGTCAACGCCGGCACGATCATCGGCAACGGCGTCATCCCGGACGCCGGCGCGACCATCTATCTGCAGAGCGGTGCCGTGGACGGCAACTCTGTCGGCACGCTCGACGGTGTGGTCTACACGGGCACCGGGTCGGCGCGGTTCATCCGAGGCGACGGCTCGGCGATCCAGATGGGCGAAGGCGCCGACCGGCTGGTGAACTCCGGCGTGATCGTCGGCAACACCGGGCGCGCCGTGAACATGGAGGGCGGCGACGACACGGTCTCCGTCATGCCGGGCTCGCGGATCGTCGGGCTGGTGAACGGCGGCGCCGGCACCGACACGCTCGACTATCAGAAAGTCGGCCTGTCCGACGCCAAGAAGGCGGCGCTGCTCGCCGGCGAGACCGTCAATATCGGCGGTACGCTCTACACGAGCTTCGAGGCGTTCACGGGCGTGTCGCGGTCGTTCTCCTCCTATGCGACGAGCGCGGCGACGAGCGGCGTCGCCTGGACGCTCGACAACGGCGCGACGACGACCAGCGCGAGCCTCGCCACCCAGGCCCTGATCGACCGTGTCGCGACCGCAACCGACGTCGCCGGCGCGCTGGCGCAGCTCACCCCCGGCGCCCTTCAGGCTCTCGCGACGATCGGATTGGACACGGCGCTCCAGGCCACCGAGACGATCGGCCAACGGCTGACCCGCTGGCGCGACGGCGGGTCGGGACTCGAGGTCCGCGGTCTCGACCAGATCGCCTCGCTGCTCGAGGGCAGCCGGGCCGTGGCCGGGCTGGAGGCGCCCGGATCGGCGGCAGCCGGGCTCGACCCGCGTCTCGCCGGTGTGTCGACGGCGTTCGCCGCGGCAGAGCCGCCGCGGCGCGGCCATGATGCCTTCGCGGCGCTCGATCCGACCGTGGCCCAGGCCGGCATGTCCGTGAAGGCGGTGCCCGGGGCGATCGAATCGCCGTGGGGCGGGTTCGTCCAGGGCAGCGCGGCCACGGTGCGTCGGGGCGCCACGACGACCTCGCCGCAGACGCGATATCGGTCCGCCGGGGTCACGGCCGGCATCGACTACCGGGTGACGCCGGAAGCGATCCTCGGGGGCTTCGTCGGCTATGGCCGCACCACGGCCGATCTCGACGCGTTCGGCAGCAGCGGCACCGTGTCGACCTGGCTCGGCGGCGTCTACGGCGGCTGGCGCCAGGCCGGCTGGTTCGCGCAGGGAACGGCCCTGTACGGGCGCAGCGACAACGACAGCAGCCGGGTGGCGCTCGGCACCGTCAACACGGGCGGCAGCAGTGGCGATCTGTTCGCCGTGCAGGGGGTGGTCGGCAAGGATCTGCGGCTCGGCCGGATGCTGGTGAGCCCCGAGCTCGGCCTGCAATACACGCGGGTCACGGTCGGCGGCTTCACGGAGCGCGGCGATGCCGCCCTCGCGGTCGGCGAGAGCCGGCTCGACTCGCTGCGCAGCACGCTCGGCGTGCGCGGCCGCACTGTCTTGCACACCGGCCTCGGCGCGGTGACGCCGGAGTGGCGGGCGTTCTGGCAGCACGAGTATCTGGACGAGACCTGGACCCTCGGCGCCTCGTTCCTCGACGCGTCGTTCGCGCTGCCCTTTGCGACTACGGTGGGCGCGCCGGGACGCGATTTCGCGCTGCTCGGGGTCGGGCTCACCGCCGGGGCGACCGACCGCCTCCGAGCCTCGATCGATTACGACGTGAAGCTGGGCGCCGACGACTTCGTGGCCCACGTGATCAGCGGTCGGCTACGCGCCGCCTTCTGATCCGGGCGCCGGGGCCTCCGGCCGGGACCGCCGATCGTGCGTCCCGACGACGCGGATCGGCGTCGGCGGGCGCGCGTCCGGTCGATCGGAAAGGCCGGTGCCGGCTGTGCCGCAGGCCCCCGGTCCCGTCGCTCGCATCAGCGATTGCGGTAGTACCACGGCAGCGGCTTCTCGCCCTCGTCGGCCGGCTCCGACGGCGCGCACCGAGGCGCGTGTGCCGCCGCGGCAGGCGTCTCCGGGGGCGGCAGCGGCCGCCCCTCGGCATCGGCGCGCGGCGACACCTGCGAGGCCCAGACCTCGGCGAGGTGGCGGGCGCCGGCGACCGCGATCGCCGCTCCGACCAATGCCGTGCCGACGACCGCGACGGTCGCGACGTCCGCACCCATCCCGAGCTTCCGTGCGAGGCCGACGCCCGCGAACGCGCCGACCAGGCCGGCGACGCTGTCGCCGATCGGGCCGAAGCCGGGCTCCGACGCGACATGGCGCGCCAGCCATCCGGTCGCGGCGCCGACCACGACCATCAGTGCAAGGGTGGCGAAAGGCAAATCCATCGGGGGTCTCCGTGACGGGGCACTGAACGCGGATCTCGGGAGCCGTGACGGTCGGACGATGCGGACGGCACCGTCGCCGATGGAGCCGGCGTTCCGGCGCCCGCCCCTGCATCGGGGCGACGGCATGGCGCGGAGCGCGTCCCGCGTCAAGGTCGCGGCCGTCGTGGCTCCCCCGTCAGGGTTCCAGCACGCTGCGCGCGAGCGCGCGCGCCCGGGCGATCCAGCGGACGAGGCGCGGCCGGCGGCCGCGTGGCACCGGATCGGGCGCGGCGAGGCGCAGGCCGACCCGGGTGACACGCCCGCCCGCCTCGGCGCTGACCACCAGGGCGATGGCGCCGAGCGGCACCACGTCGCCGGGATGCGGCGGATGACCCAGCGCCTCGGCGATGTGGTCGGCGAGCGTGACGTCGCGATCCTCGGCCGCGATCTCCAGCCCGTAGATCTCGGCGAGCGCCCCGAGTTGCACGTCGGCGCCGACGAAGAAGTCGCCGAGCAGGCGCGGGTCGGGGGCCGGCGGCGGCGGCATCTCGACGAAGAAACGGTCGAGCGCCTGGGCCTTCTCGGGCGGGGCGAGCAGGTAGATGTGGTCGCCCGGCCGGATCGCGCCGGCTTCGGCGGCCGACAGCACGCGGCTCTCGCGCACCACCAGCACGGGCTTCGCCCAGGACGGCACGATCTTGCGGCGGAGATAGGGGTTGCCGGTGCCGACGTGGTAGCCGACGAGCTCCTGCTCGAGCTGGCCCGGCAGGTCGAGCTCGACGCGGCGCGGCGCCGGCTCGGCCCGCGGCAGCGCGATGCGCAGGAGCTTGGCGGCCGGCGCCAGCGTCCAGCCCTGCACCAGGAGCGACACCAGCACGACGACGAAGCCGATGTTGAAGTAGAGCTCGGCCCGCGGCAATCCGACCAGCAGCGGGATCGACGCGAGGAAGATGCCGACGGCGCCGCGCAGGCCGACCCACGAGATGAAGGCGCGCTCGCGCCACGAGAAGCGGAACGGCGCCAGGCACAGGAACACGGCGACGGGCCGGGCCACGAACATCAGCGTGGCCGCGATGGCGAGCGCCTGCAGGCCGTGCGACATCAGCCGCTCCGGCCAGGCGAGCAGTCCGAGCAGCACGAACATGGCGATCTGGGCGAGCCAGGTGGCGGCGTCCAGGAAGGCGATGACGGTGTTGTGGGCGCGGGTCGGCCGGTTGCCGACGATCAGGCCGGCCAGATAGACGGCGAGGAAGCCCGAGGCATGGACGGATTGCGCGAGCCCGAACACGGTGAGGGCCGCCGTGGTGACGAAGGGCGCGTGCAGGCCCTGCGGCAGCGCCAGCCGGTTCAGCGCCAGCACGGTGACGCGGCCGCCGAGAAGGCCGAACGCGGCGCCGCCGAGCCCCTGGCCGACCAGGCTCGCGAGCACGGCCGTCCATGGCCGATCGCCCATCACCAGGAGCTCGACCAGCAGCACGGTGAGGAAGATCGCCAGCGGATCGTTGGTGCCGGACTCGATCTCGATCGTCGCTGCGACGCGCGGCCGCAGGCGAAGGCCGCGGCCGTGCAGCAGGAAGAACACGGCGGCCGCGTCCGTCGAGGCGACGACGGCGCCGACCAGCAGCGCCTCGAGCCAGGTCAGCCCGAGCACCTGGACGACGACCGGCGCGGTCAGCGCCGCGGTCAGGAACACGCCGATCGAGGCGAGCGTGAGGGACGGCGCCAGCACGCTGCGAAACGTCGAGAAGCGGGTGCGCAGGCCGCCGTCGAACAGGATCAGCGCGAGCGCCACCGAGCCGACCGTGTAGGCGAGCCGGACATCGTCGAAGCGCAAGCCGCCGGGGCCGGATTCGCCGGCCGCCATGCCGACCAGGAGGAAGACGAGCAGCAGCGGCGCGCCGAAGCGCAGCGCGACGAGGCTCGACAGGATGCCGGCCAGGACCAGAACAGCGCCGAGCAGGATGGAGAGACTGACGGTGTCGAGCGAATCCATTCTTGCGCGCGCGCACGTCCTGCGGTCGGGAAGGGCGAGCGGTCACGATACGGGCGTTCGCGCCGCGGGGCCAGCGCGAGATGGCCGGCGCCAGATGGCCGGCGCGACCGCGGTCGCCGCGCTCGGTCGGTCCGGGGCGGCGCACAGCGCCGAATCCGGAACGACGCTCCGCCCGGCGACCGCGCCGTCACTCGCTCGCGTCGAAGGCGCCCTGGAGGTGCTGCGGCCGGTGGCCGGGCGCGATCAGGATCACGTCGAAGCGCAGCGGCAGGCCGCCGACCTGCGGATGCGCGGCGAGCCAGTGCTTCGCGGCGTCGACGATGCGGCCGCGCTGGCGCACCGACACCGACTCGGCGGCGGCGTCGAGCGAGGCGCGCGCCTTCACCTCGACGAACACCACGGTGCCCTTGGACTGCGCCACGATGTCGATCTCGCCGACCGGCGTCCTGTAGCGCCGGTCGATGATCCGGTAGCCCTTGGCCCACAGGAACGCGGCCGCCTTGCTCTCCGCCGACAGCCCGAGCTTCTGGGCCGCCTGACGCTTCGGTGCCGGGCCTTTCTTCGCGACGTCGGGCGGCTCGTCGAACGATCCGGTCTTGAACACGGCGACCGGCCGCATCGTCGCCGCCCGCGGCGACAGCGGCGCGGGCGTCCCGGCGCGCACCGGCGATCTCGCCGGGCCGATCTCACCGGCGCGCTTCAACGTGCGGCCGGCCGCGCTGCCGGGGCGGACGCTCTCGGGCACCGCACGGACCGGCTTGCGCGTCGGCGCAGCAGGGTCGGGAGCAGCAGGGGCGGGAGCAGCCGGCTTCGGCGGATCGTCGTCGTCACGGTTCATCGGACGTCTCCCGGCCGAGCGCCAGCGCGCGTTGATAGACGGTGCGGCGCGGCTCGCCGGTCGCCGCCGCGACAGCCGCGACGGCGTCCTTGAGCGAGCCGGTGCGCATCGCCGCGGCCAGCTTCCGGTCGATCTCCTCGGCCGAGACCGGCGCGTCGGCGGCAGGCCCGCCGATCACCAGCACGACCTCGCCGCGCGTCTCGGCGCCCTCGGCATAGGATTTCGCGAGCCCGGCGAGGTCGCCACGCCGCACCTCCTCGTGCAGCTTGGTCAGCTCGCGGCACACCGCCGCCTCGCGCGGCCCGAGCCCCGCGGCGAGATCGGCGAGCGCCTCGGCGAGCCGCGGCCCGGTCTCGAACAGCACCAGGGTCGCAGGGATGGCCGCGATCTCGGCGATCCGGCTGCGGCGCGGGCCGCCGCGCGCGGGCAAAAATCCTTCGAAGAAGAACCGGTCGGTCGGCAGCCCGGCGACGGCGAGCGCGGTCAGCACGGCGGACGGCCCCGGCACGGCGGTGACCGGAAAGCCCGCCTCGCGGGCCTCGCGCACCAGCCGGAAGCCGGGATCGGAGACCAGCGGCGTGCCGGCGTCCGACACCAGCGCCACCGACTCGCCGGCGGCGAGCCGGGCAAGGATCTTCGGCCGCGCCTGCGCGGCATTGTGCTCGTGATAGGCGGTCAGCGGCCGGGCGATGCCGTAGCGGGCGAGCAGCTTGCGAGTCACGCGTGTGTCCTCGCAGGCGATCAGGTCGGCGGCCGCGAGCGTGAACAAAGCGCGCAGCGAGACGTCCTCCAGATGGCCGATCGGCGTCGCCACGACGAACAGCCCGCCGGCGAGCGGCGGCGCCCGCCGCGGCGCGCCGAACAGCACGACGCTGCGCTCGCCCGCGGCGGCGTCCGCCGGATCGAGGTGCTCCAGCCCATCCGGCCCCGCACCGTCCTGAAGGCCGTCCTGCTGATCGCGGGCTTGCTGGTCGTGATCTCGCGCGGCGCTCATGCGGTGGTTCTATCGCTCCGCGGCCGTCCCCGGAAGTCCCGGCCGGGGACGACAAGCGCCTTTGCGTGCACGAGGATTGACCCGGCGGTTGCGCTGTGGCGCTGTTGCCGCCATGGCGTCGTCGCGCCGGGCGGTCTCGCCCGCGCCGGCCGTTTGGCCCGCGACGGGCGCGGGGGAGTTGGGCAGATGGCGGTCTCGAAGGCTCCGACACGGCGCGGCGTGGTGCGGGTGCTCGGGCTCGGCGGCACGGCGCTCGTCACCGGCTGCGCCGGCCTCGATCTCGGCGGCGGCGGGGCCGGCCGCTCGCCCGACGCGCCGCCGCCGGCGCCCTCGCCCACCCCCGGTGTCTCGGCCGAGCCGCTGCCGCCGCCCGGTGCCGGCCCGGGCGCGCCGACGGGAGGTGGCCAGGCCCGTGTCACCCTGATCCTGCCGCTGTCGGCCGGCGGCAATGCGGGGGCGGCCGCGCAGTCGATGAAGAACGCCGCCGAGCTGGCGCTCGCCGAGTTCAACAATCCCGACGTGCTGCTCGACGTGAAGGACGACGCCGGCACGGCGCAGGGCGCGCAAGGAGCCGCCCGCCAGGCGCTGGAGGAGGGCGCGGTCGTGATCCTCGGGCCGCTGTTCGCCCATGCGGTCGGGGCGACCGCGCAGGTGGCGCGCGGAAAAGTGCCGGTGATCGCCTTCTCGACCGACGCCAATGTCGCGTCGCGCGGCGTCTATCTGCTGAGCTTTTTGCCCGAGTCCGACGTCGACCGCATCGTCGAGTACGCCGTCTCGCAGGGCAAGCGATCGATGGCCGCCTTCCTGCCCGACAACCCCTATGGTGGCGTGGTGGAAGCAGCCTTCAAGCAGGCGGTGGCGCGCAAGGGCGGCCGGGTCACGGCGGTCGAGCGCTACAAGCCGGGCGAGGCGGCGCAGGGGCCGGCCCGCCAGGTGGCGGACGTCGCCAGCCGCTCCGACGCGCTGTTTCTCGCCGACTCGGGCGAGGCGCTGCCGCGCGTCGTGCAGGCCCTGCAGGGCGCCGGCGTCGACCCCAAGCGCCTGCAGCTCCTCGGCACCGGCCTGTGGGACGACCAGCGGGTGTTCGCGGATCCGGCGCTCGACGGCGGCTGGTTCGCGGCGCCCGACTCGGCCGGCTTCCGCGGCTTCGCCGGCCGTTACCGCATCCGCTACGGCCAGGATCCGGTGCGCACCGCGACGCTCGCCTACGACGCCGTGGCGCTGGTCGCCGCGCTGTTGAAGTCGCAAGGGGGCGGCCGCATCACCGACGAGATGCTGCTCAACCCGTCCGGCTTCGCCGGCATCGACGGCGTTTTTCGGTTCCGCCAGGACGGCACCAACCAGCGCGGGCTCGCGGTCCTCAAGGTCACCACGGCCGGCGGCGAGGTGGTCTCGGCGGCCCCGCGGAGCTTCGGGTAGGGCGGACGATCGCCTGACCGACTGTTCGAAAGTCCGCACGGCCTGTCCGAACTGACCCCGGTTTTCGCACGTCACCGGGAGGCGTAGCTGTGTCGTGCCCGAAAATAGGAGATCGACCATGGCTGACCTCACCCCCGCCGGCACCTATCGGCTCGGCGACCGCACCGTCGGCCGCCTCGGCTATGGCGCCATGCAGCTCGCCGGGCCCGGCGTGTTCGGCCCGGCCAAGGATCCCGACACGGCCCGCGCCGTGCTGCGCGAGGCGGTGGCGAGCGGCGTGACCCACATCGACACCTCCGACTTCTACGGCCCGCACGTCACCAACATCCTGATCCGCGAGGCGCTGCATCCCTATCCGGACGATCTCGTCATCGTCACCAAGGTCGGGGCGCGGCGCGGCGCCGACGCCTCGTGGAACCCGGCCTTCTCGGCAGCCGAGCTGACCCGGGCCGTCCGCGACAATCTGACGAATCTCGGGCTCGACACGCTCGAGGTGGTCAATCTGCGCGCCATGTTCGATCACGGTCCGGCCGAGGGCTCGCTGGAGGCGCCGCTCACGGTGCTGGCCGAGCTGCGGGAGAAAGGGCTTATCCGCCACATCGGACTGAGCAACGTCACGGCCAAGCAGATCGCCGACGCCCGAAAGATGGTGCCGATCGTCTGCGTGCAGAACCTGTACAACGTGGCGCAGCGCGCCGACGACGCCCTGATCGACGCGCTCGCCCGCGACGGGATCCCCTATGTGCCGTTCTTCCCGCTCGGCGGCTTCACGCCGCTGCAGTCGTCGACGCTCGACACCGTCGCGAAGGAGCTCGCGGCGACGCCCATGCAGGTCGCGCTCGCCTGGCTCTTGCGCCGCGCGCCCAACATCCTGCTGATCCCCGGCACCGCGTCGCTCGCCCATCTGCGCGAGAACCTCGCGGCCGCGACCCTGCATCTGCCGGACGCCGCGATGGCGGCGCTGAACGGGCTCGCCGGCCCGCCCCACTGACGACCTGAGGGGCCGTGCCACGGCCCGGCCCCGTCGCCGCAGGAGGGCCGTGCAGGCTGCGGTTTGGACATCGCGCGCGCGAACGCCTACATAACGGGGCGTTCCGGGGCGTCGCGCCCCGGACGAAACTCCGAAAAATCCGGGCGACGCCCGTAAGAACCGCCCGACGAGACCATGACCCTGTCGCACGACCCGACCCCCGCCCCGTCCTCCGCCACCGCCGCGATCTCTCTGGCACCGTTGGAGAAAACCGCGCTGGAGACCTATGTGGCGCCGGCCAAGCCGTCGCTGGTCGGGATGTCGCGGACGGCCTTGCGCGAGGCGCTGGTCGGCATCGGGGTGCCGGCCGGGCAGGCCAAGATGCGGGTCCAGCAGCTCTGGCAGTGGATCTACGTTCACGGCGCCCGCGACTTCGACGCGATGACCAACGTGTCGAAGGATCTGCGCACGCGGCTGGCGACGCATTTCACCCTGGCGCGGCCCGAGGTGGTGGCCGAACAGGTGTCGACCGACGGCACCCGCAAGTGGCTCTTGCGCCTGCCGGGCGACGGCGCCGCCGGTGCGGAGAGCCGGCCGCACGAGGTCGAGTGCGTCTACATCCCGGAGACCGACCGCGGCACGCTGTGCGTCTCCAGCCAGGTCGGCTGTACGCTCACCTGCGCGTTCTGCCACACCGGCACGCAGCGCCTGGTGCGCAACCTCACGGCCGGCGAGATCGTCGGCCAGGTGCTGGTGGCGAAGGACCGGCTCGGCGACTGGCCGGACGGCGTGCCGCCGGCCGACGGCATCGTGCCGACCGACGGCGGCCGCTTCATCAGCAACATCGTGATGATGGGGATGGGCGAGCCGCTCTACAATTTCGAGGCGGTGCGCGACGCGCTGCTCGTCGTCGCCGACGGCGAGGGCATCGGCATCTCCAAGCGCCGCATCACGCTCTCCACCTCGGGCGTCGTGCCCAACATCGTGCGGGCCGGCGACGAGATCGGCGTGATGCTCGCCGTGTCGCTGCACGCGGTGCGCGACGACATCCGCGACGAGCTGGTGCCGCTGAACCGCAAGTACCCGATCGCGCAGCTGATGGAGGCGTGCCGCAACTATCCGGGCCTGAACAACGCGCGGCGCATCACGTTCGAGTACGTGATGCTGAAGGGCGTCAACGACTCGCTCGCCGACGCGCGCGCCCTGGTGAAGCTCCTCAAGGGTATCCCGGCCAAGATCAACCTGATCCCGTTCAACCCGTGGCCCGGCACCAAATACGAGTGCTCGGACTGGGACCAGATCGAGAAATTCTCCGAGTTCGTGTTCGACGCCGGCTACTCGTCGCCGGTGCGCACGCCGCGCGGCCGCGACATCTTCGCCGCCTGCGGCCAGCTCAAGAGCGCCACGGAAAAGCTCTCGGCGCGCGAGCGCATGGCGCTGCGCGCCATGGCGATGACGGAGTGAGGCTCGTCATTCCGGGGCGCGCGCCGCAGGCGCGTGAACCCGGAATCCAGCCCCACGCTCATGACCGCGCCGCTGGATTCCGGGTTCGCTGCTTCGCAGCGCCCCGGAATGGCCCGGCCAGCGAGGTTGGACCTCGGCTCGAGGTGATCATCTCATGGACGATGTCGGCCGCCTGCTCCTGCGCTTTCTCCTGGTCCCGCTCGGCGCCGTGATCGCGCTCGTGGTCGCGATCGCCGTGGTGGTCGTGGCCAATCTGGGCACCGTCCAGGCCCTCGCCGCCGCCGCGCCGGAGCAGCAAGGCGACTTCTTCTTCGCCTTCGTGAGCGCCGCCCCCGACCTGCTGATGATGCTCGCCGCGACCGCGACCTATGCGCTCGCCGTCGCCACGGTCGGCGTGCTGATCGCCGAGGTTTTCGCGGTGCGCTCGTTCGTCTTCCATGCCGCCAACGGCGGGCTCGCGGCGGCGGTCGGCTGGTCGGCGGCGGCGACCGAAGGCGGCATGCGCATGCTCTCCACGCCGATCAGCCTGGTCGCCGCCGGGATCGCGGCCGGCCTCGCCTACTGGCTGGTCGCCGGCGCGACCTCGGGCTTCTTCAAGCCGTGGCGCAACCGCCCACCCGATCCGCCCGCAGCCGATCGGCCCGCCCCGGAGACGGCGCCGCACTGAACGCCGGAACGCACGCCAGTGCACGCGACGACGCGCGCCCCGCTGCGCGAGGTCTTCGCCCGCCCGTGCTCGGTCTTGTCCCAGCGATACGGGTCGCGGAAGACCTTGATCAGCGCCAGCCAGGCCGCGACCGACAGCAGGATCCAGTGCAACGGCACCAGCGCCAGCACCCAGGCGATGCCGAGAAGGCCGCGGCGCTTCAGCCCGACGAGCCCGAGCAGCAACGAGGCGGCCCAGCCGGCCACGGCGGTGAGGCCGAACAGCCCGGTGAGCGCGATCGTGGCCGGATCACCGAGCGCGAGCCCGCCGCCGCGGACCAGGTTCACGACGAGCGTGGTGGCGAACACCGGGTGGACGAGCGCGGCCAGCACGGTGCCGCCGACCACGAGATGCAGGGTGGCGAAGCCCGCCGGTCCGAGCTCGCCCAGCGCCTTGCGGGGCGCGCGCATGTGGACGACGACGGTCTGGATCCAGCCCTGGAACCAGCGCCGGCGCTGGCGCAGCCAGGGCCCGAGCGTCGCCGGCGCCTCCTCCAGCGTGGTCGACGTGATCACGTCGGTCGAGAATCCGAAGCGGGCGAGCCGCACGCCGAGATCCGCATCCTCGGTCAGGTTGAAGGCGTCCCAGCCGCCGACCGCCCGCAACGCCGCGGTGCGGAAGTGATTCGACGAGCCGCCGAGCGGCAGCGGCAGCCGCAGGGCCGCGAGCACCGGCAGGAAGACATCGAACAGCCCGGCATATTCGGCCGTGAACAGCGCGGTGAGCAGGCTGTCCCGCGTGTTGTCGATGGCGAGGCGGGCCTGCACGCAGGCGAGGCGGTCGCGGCCGCTCGCGAACGCCGCAGCGGCGCGGCGGAGCTGGTCGGGCTCCGGCCGGTCCTCGGCATCGAACACGGCGAGATATTCGCCGCGCGCGAACGGCAGGGCGGCATTGAGCGCCTTCGGTTTCGTGCGCGGACCCGCGAGCGGGACGGTCCGCAGCTCCCATTGGGATCGCAGCCGTTCGGTCGCGAAGGCGCGCCGCGTCGCGGTGTCGTCGGCCTCGAGCGCGACGACGATCTGCAGCTTCTCGGGCGGCCAGTCGAGCCCGTCGAGCGCCGCGACGAGCTGCGGCACGGTCGCAGCCTCGCGATAGAGCGCGACCACGATCGTGTAGACGGGCAGCGTCTCGTCCGCGTCGCGTGACGGGGACGACGGCGGACGCTGCGGCGGGGTCGCCACCGCGAACAGCCGCAGCGCCGTCCAGGCGAGGAACAGCACGGCCAGCACGATGCCGAGCGCGATCGCCGTGCCGCCGGGCCACGCCACGCCGACCAGGATCGCGGCCGCCATCGCGGTCATGACCCGGGCCGCTGCCAGCCGACGCGGCGCCGCCGAGAGACCCGGATGCGCGGTCGCGAGCCCGAAGGCCGCTCGGCGGCCGAGCGCCGTGTCGGCCGCGCGCGCCACGAAGCCGCGCAGACGCGCTTCGGTGGTGAGCCGGATGCCGCGCGGCGCGTCGGCCGAGCCGGCGAGCTCGGCGAGGCGGCGGGCCGCGGCGCCCTGCGGCGCCACCACGATCTCGCGGCGCAGCCCGGTGTCGAGCGGCAGCATCCCTGCCACCGCGGCGTCGATCAGGGCGTCGTCGTCGACCGGCACGGCGTCGCGCGGGGTCTCGTCCAGCGGCTCGAACCGCACGCTGAGATGGCGGGCCAGCGCCCGGACATAGTCGTCGTCGCTCAGGAGGCCGGCGGCGACCAGCACCCGGTCGGCCGTGGTGCCGATCGCGCGGGCGCGCCGCTCGGCGAAGGCGAGATCGCCCGGAGAGAGCCGGTCGCGGACACAGTCGAGCTCCGGGCAGGCGCTGCGGGCGCGACGCAGCGTCGGCCGCGGCGCGGGATTCGCCAACCGCAAGAGCCCGGGGGCGACCGGGGATTCGCCTGACGCGCGCGCCCCCGCCGGGGGGCGCGGCACGATCGCCCCGCCTCGTTCGAGAATCCCCTCCCGCGGTCGCGGGCTGTCGCCGCGATCGAGCATCACGCCTCCGGGCCGGACGGTCCGGCACGCCACTTGAACCGAGTCTGCGACTTCGACTGGACTGCGACTTCGACGCTGCTCCGGCCCGGAACTTCGTCTATAAGGGCGGCCTGCGAGATCTCGCGCGCTCTATCCCCGGACGACCGGATGCGACGACAGACTAGCCCAGGCACGCGGAAGTTGCGACAAGTTGCGCGAGCGTCCGTTCAAAAGCGCGTCAAGATTGCGCTGCTCGCCGGTCTCGTGGCCGGACTGGCCGGACTGACCGGCATCGTCGGCGGTCCCGGCCCGCTCGGGCCGTCCACGGCGCACGCCCAGACCGCCTCGCCGGGCCTGCCGATTCCCGGCTTCTGGGATCCCAAGCGCCGCCCCGAGCGGCCCGACCTGCGTCTCACCCTGATCCGCTTCATGAGCGAGGTCGACTACCCGCCGTTCAACTATGCGGGGCCGGACGGCAACCCGGCGGGGTTCAACATCGATCTCGCCCGCGCCATCTGCGACGAGCTGAAGATCGCCTGCACGATCCAGATGCGCCGTTTCGACACGCTGATCGAGTCGCTCGCCGAGAATCGCGGCGATGCCGCCATCGCGTCGATCGCGGTGACGCCGGAGACCCGCAAGAAGATCGACTTCTCCGATCCTTATTACCGGCCGGTGGCGCGCTTCGCGGCGCGGCGCGGGTCGGGGCTCGACACCGTGCTGCCCGAGCGGGTGGAGGGCAAGACGATCGCGGTGGTCGCCGGCACGGCGCACGAGGCGTATCTCAAGGCGCTGTTCACCGAGGCGGAGCTCAAGCCCTACCCGAGCGCGGAGGACGCCCGCGCGGCCCTGCAGAAGGGCGAGGTCGACCTCCTGTTCGGCGACGGCTACGGCCTCGCCTTCTGGCTCAACGGCGCGGACGCCGCCGGCTGCTGCACCTTCGTCGGCGGGCCGTTCGTCGAGAGCCGCTATTTCGGCGAGGGCGTCGGCATCGCGGTGAAGAAGGGCAACGACCAGCTCCGCCTGGCGATGAACTGGGCGCTGTTCCGCCTGTGGGAGAAGGGCCGCTTCGCCGACCTCTGGCTGAAATACTTTCCGATCAACCCGTTCTGATCAGCGCCGCCGCGATGGCAGGGCGAAGACGTCGACCATGATGCCGGACCGGTCGCGCAGCCGCGCGGGCTCGGGATTGTCCACGACGACCGCGATCGTGTCCGCGTCGGGCAGGTACGAGATGCCCTCCGGATAACCGTGGCCGTCGCCGCCCGGCAGGCGCAGCAGCGGCCGGCAGCGCGTCTCGGCGACGATGCCGCCCCGCGGGTCGCGGCGATGCGCATCCCACTCGAACACCGCCGCGACCCCGTCGAGGGGCATGGTCGGGGCGGCGAGGACAAGGAGCCGGTCGCCCCGGAAGGCGAGATCACGGATACCGAGGCCCTGCAGCGGCAGGGCATGCTTGGCGAACGGCACGCCGGCGACCGGCACGAGGTCGATGCGGCGCGCCGTGCGGTGGATCGCGACGCCGAGTTCCAGCACCAACGACCGGCCGGCGATCACCGGACCGCGCAGGCCGACGAAGACCCGGTCGCCGCGCACCGCCAGCCCCTCGAGGTCGAAGCCGTTCTCCTTTGCCGGGAGGTCGAGGAACGGCGCGAGCTGCGGGTCGGCCGCGGCCAACAGCTCGATCAAGGTGTTGCCGTCGTCGGTGAACGGCAGCCGGGCCGAGGCGCGTGGCCGGAAGCCCGCCTGCGGGTCGTCGGGCGGATCGTCCAGATCGAGACAGCCGAGCAGATGGCGGTTGCGGGTCTTGCGGCGCGAGAGGATCTCGCAGGCGTCGAGATCCTCGCCCTTCTTCGCCGCCTTGTCGGGGTCCGGCTTGCGGATCCGGCAATGCGAGCCGAGCAGCCAGAGCCGCGCGCCGTCGCGGCTGATCCCCTCGAGATCGGCCTCCGTGTTCTTGCCGGTCTGCTTCAGCGCGAAGCTGCGCGCCAGCGGGAAGCGGCGGTGCTGGGCATAGACCTGGCCGCGCCCGGTGCGGGTCAGCACGTCGAGCGACGTCCCCTCGTCGCTCGCCACGAAAACCGTGTCGCCGGCGATCTCGATCCCGGAGAGATTCGCGCGCAGCTCCCGGAGCGCCTTCGCGCCTCCGGCGGCCGACCTGCCGAAGGCGAGCCGAAGCCGATCGACCGGCTTCGCGACCGGAAGCCGGCCGATCGCATCGGCGGTCTTTCGCTTGCGGTGCCTCCGGATGCGCGTCGTCGCCATGTCGCTCCCTCGGCCGCGTTCGGTTGCGCGATCATGCCATACAACCACTACGACCGAGAAGGCCGCGGTTCGAGGCTGTGGGGGCGGATGCGCGGCGCACCGCCGGCATTTTCCGGCAGACGGTTTCCACCTCCCCCGGAAATGCTCTAGACGAGGCGGGCCGGGCTGTCCGCTGCGCCGCCCCGATGCGGCTTGCGCGCCCCGGCCCTGCCGGAGACCAAGCATGTCCGATTCCGCCGCCGCCGATCTCGATCCCGCCGCCCTGCGGGCGCTCGCCGAATCCTCCACGGCCTGGCCGTTCGAGGAGGCGAGGAAAATCGTCGCGCGGCTGAAGCAGCACCCGAAGGACGAGGTGCTGTTCGAGACCGGCTACGGCCCGTCCGGCCTGCCGCATATCGGCACGTTCGGCGAGGTGGCGCGCACCACCATGGTGCGCCACGCCTTCCGGGTGTTGACCGACGACAAGATCAAGACCCGGCTGATCGCCTTCTCGGACGACATGGACGGGCTGCGCAAGGTGCCCGACAACATCCCCGACAAGGAGCTCGTCGCGGCGCATCTCGGCAAGCCGCTGACCCGGGTGCCCGACCCGTTCGGCACGCATCCGAGCTTCGGCGAGCACAACAACGCGCGGCTGCGCGCCTTCCTCGACGCCTTCGGCTTCGACTACGAGTTCGCGTCGTCGACCGAGTACTACAAGTCCGGCCGCTTCGACGCGACGCTGCTGAAAATGCTCGAGCACTACGACGCCGTGATGGAGATCATCCTGCCGACGCTGGGGCCGGAGCGGCGCGCCACCTACTCGCCGTTCCTCCCCGTCGACATCCGCACCGGCATGGTCCTGCAGGTGCCGATGGTCGCCCGCGACGCCAAGCGCGGCACCGTCACGTACGAGCACCCGGACACGGGCGAGCGCGTCACCACCTCGGTGACGAAGGGCATGGTGAAGTGCCAGTGGAAGGCCGACTGGGCGATGCGCTGGACCGCGCTCCGCATCGACTACGAGATGGCCGGCAAGGATCTGATCGACTCGGTCAAGCTCTCCGGCGAAATCTGCCGCGTTCTCGGCGGGCGGCCGCCCGAGGGCTTCACCTACGAACTGTTCCTCGACGACAAGGGCCAGAAGATCTCGAAGTCGAAGGGCAACGGCCTCACCATCGACGAGTGGCTGCGCTATGCGAGCCCGGAGAGCCTGTCGCTGTTCATGTATCGCGAGCCGAAGGCGGCGAAGCGGCTGTACTTCGACGTGATCCCGCGCAATGTCGACGAGTACGCTCAGTTCCTCGACGGCTACAAGCGGCAGGACGGCAAGCAGCGCCTGACGAATCCGGTGTGGCACATCCATGCCGGCACACCGCCCGACACGAGCGTGCCGCTCTCGTTCACGATGCTCTTGAACCTCGTCTCCGCCTCGAACGCCGAGAACGCCGAGACGCTGTGGGGCTTCATCGGCCGCTACTGGCCGGGCGTGACGCCGCAGTCGCACCCGCGCCTGCAGCGCGAGGTCGAGTACGCGATCCATTATTTTCGCGATTTCGTCCTGCCCGCGAAAAAGTTCCGGGAGCCGAGCGACGGCGAGCGCGCGGCCCTGATGGATCTGCGCGACGCGCTCTCTCAGCTCCCCGACGACGCCACCGCCGAGGCGATCCAGGAGGTCGTCTACGAGGTCGGCCGAAGGCCGCCCTTCCTGGACGAGAAGAAGAAGGGCAAGGACGGCAAGCCGGGCGTCTCGCTCGACTGGTTCAACCTGCTCTATCAGGTGCTGCTCGGCCAGGAGAAGGGCCCGCGCTTCGGCTCGTTCGTGGCCATCTACGGGCTGAAGAACACCATCGACATGATCGACGGCGCATTGGCACGCTCGGCTTGATATGACAGGCTCGTCATGGCCGGGCTCGTCCCCGAAGTCCCAGCGTTTGGAGCGAAGGCACTGCCACTCGGTGGTCGTCGTCCGCGCAGGCGAGGGCTTTGCATTATTCTGTCATTCCGGGGCGGCGCGCAGCGCCGAACCCGGAATCCAACCCAGAATGCCGAGTTTGCTGCTGGATTCCGGGTTCGCGCCTTCGGCGCGCCCCGGAATGACCATTCTGCAAAGCCCTCGCGCAGGCGGACGACCCAGTATTCACCGGCGTTCGTCGTTTCAGTCGGAGCGCTGCGCCGTACTGGGTGCTCCGCCTTCGCGGAGCATGACGACGGAGAGGCTTCGAACCTGAATTCGGCGCCTATGGGGCGCGTCGCGGGTATGACGGCTCCGAGTTGCTGATCACATGACCCTCGCCGCCTACGCGCTGATCGGCGTCACCATCGTCGGCTCGTCCTTCGTCTCCGGCATCTTCGGGATGGCGGGCGGCATGATCCTGCTCGGCGTGCTGCTGACGCTCTACGACGTCGCCACCGCCATGGTGCTGTTCTCGATCATCCAGTTCGCGGCGAACGGCTGGCGCGCCACGATGTGGCGGGCGCATGTGCGCTGGCCGATCTTCTGGTGGTACGCGGGCGGCGCGCTCTTGGCCTTCGCGGCGATGCGGCTCGTCGCCTTCATCCCCGACAAGGCGACCGTCTATCTGGCGCTCGGCATCATGCCGTTCCTGGTCGAGATGCTGCCCAAAAATTGGCGGCCCAACATCGAGTGGCGCGGCATGCCGTTCCTGGCCGGCCTGCTGACGACGATCGTGCAGCTTTTGTCAGGCGTCGGCGGGCTGTTTCTCGACATGTTCTTCCAGAAGAGCATGATCGACCGCAAGACCACGGTCGCCACCAAGGCGGTGAGCCAGACCTTCAGCCACGTGCTGCGGGCGACCTACTTCGCCTCTTTCGCGGGCGCCGCCAGGATCGACCCGTTGTGGGCGCTGGCGCCCGCCTTCCTGCTCAGCATCGCCGGCACGTCGCTCGCCGTGCTGGTGCTCGAGCGGATGACCGACCACGGGTTCCGCAAGTGGACCCGCTGGATCATTCTCGCCATCGGGGTCGTCTATCTGGCCCGCGGCAGCGCGCTGGTGATCGGCGGCTGATTCTTCGCACAAATCTCACGAAGCCTTCTGCCCCTCGCTCCGTCATGCCCACGCTCGTCGCGGGCATCCACGACCTTCGAGGCATCGCCAGCACAAGACCGTGGATGGCCGGGACGAGCCCGGCCATGACGGACCGTGAGAGCTGCGGAGCAAGAAGGCGTGTCGCAGGCCGTTGGCGCCATGAGCGGACACGGCGCGCGGTGCGGCGCCGCGGCCACACCCGTCCGGTCCAGTGTAAACGGCATGTAAAGCCCCCTGGCGCGGCGGGCTAGGGCTCGCCTAGTCTTCCGGTGGGGGACACGGATCGGCTTCGCAGGGGTTTTGCGGCGTTATGCGTACCGTGGCGATTCTGGTTGTGGTCGGCCTGGGTCTCGGGCTCGCCGGCTGTTCGAAATGCGATATCCCGACCTGGGGCTACGCGGCCTGCCGCGGTGGCCCGCCGGTGCAATGAGTCCTGTCGTCCAGCCCGCCGTGACGCGGCCCGGAGTCCCGGCTCGCGATGCCGCGCGCGGCATCGCGTCCGGAACACGGAGGCTTCGGGGTTTCGCGCCAGCTCACCCGCCGCGAAGAACGAACCGCCGGTTCAGCTTCTGCACGGGGCGCGCGTTCATCGCATAGAGCTTGGCGAAGGCGGCGACGTCGGCGGCCGCGACTTCGACCGGCTCGGCCATCAGGAGCCACTCGACCGTCTCGCTGCACGGCGGCGTCGTCAGCGAGCCGGTGTAGCGATAGTAGCCGCGGCCCTTCGGCAGGAAGGCGTTGGGATCCATCCCCGGCGCGCTCGCGTTCTTCCACGGCCAGGATCCGGACACCGGCACGGGCGGTCCCTCGTGCTGCGGCATGGCGGCGACGACCTGCGAGAAGGCCGCGTTGCCGGCCCCTTCGGTCATCAGCACGCCGACCACGGCGAGCCCGCCGGCGTCGTTCCGATGGACGAAGTGCACCTCCATCGGGAACGCCTTGCCGCCGACCGTGTGCTCGCTCGGCCGGTGGAAGTGATACTGCAAGAGCGTGTAGGACTTGCCGTCGAGCGTCAGGGTCGAGCCGGCCGGGACGTTCACCTGGATGGTGTGGCCGTTGTTGACGATCGCGGCGACGTCGGGCCCCCATTTGATGTCGAGCGGCGACAGCTCGGCCCGAATCGTGTGGTCGATGTCGATCGGCGACTGCTGCGACCCGACCGAGCAGACCTTGCTGGCGGCGTCGAGGTCGCCCCAATGCGACGGGCCGCCGGCGCCCTCGTAGCCCCAGTGGGCGTGCCCGGTCTCGGCCGCGAAGCCGGAGGGCGCGCAGAGCGGGCAGAGCGCGAGGCCCGCGAGGGCCTTGAGGGTGTGACGCCGATCGAGCTTCATGAGGCCTCCGTGCAAGTGCAGTGCAAGTGCGGTGCGGGCACGCGGGCGGGCACGCGAGCGGGCCCGTGCCGGGCGCGCCCGAATCGCTCGCTTGGTGCTGACGGCTCGCTCTTACCGGGCGTGCGACGACGGTCGCAAGACACCACGCCGTGAGGCGCAGGGCACGCTCGAAAACCGCGGCTGGTCACACCGAGACCTTCGGCCGGGACGGTCTACGGTCTACTGGCTCGCCCAGACGATGCGGGCGACCCACAGGACGTCCTCGGCGGCGAGGACGCGGTCCTGGTGCTCGGGATTGAGCGAGCGCAGCTCGAGCGTCTTCGCGGTCTTGCGACGCAGCTCCTTGGCCATCACCTCGCCGTCGCGGGTCTTCACCACGACGCGGTCGCCGCGCCGGATCGGCGCCAGCGGCGAGACGATGATCACGGTGCCGTCCCGGTAGGCTGGCTGCATCGAGTCGCCCGAGATCTCGAGCGCATAGGCATGCTCGTCCTCGACGGCCGGGAACGGGATCTCGTCCCAGCCCTTGCCGACCGGGAAGCCGCCGTCGTCGAAATAGCCGCCCGTGCCCGCTTCGGCGAAGCCGATCAGCGGCACGGCCTGCTCGGCATTGCTGCCGTCCTCGGTGATCAGCCGGACGAACTCGTCGATCGTCACGCCGGTGGCGGCGAGCGACTTCGCCACCGACTCGGTCGACGGCCAGCGGGCGCGCCCGTCCGGGGTGATGCGCTTCGACTTGTTGAAGGTGGTCGGATCGAGGCCGGCGCGCTTGGCGAGCCCGGACGCGGACAGGCCGGCGCGCGCCGCCAGCCGGTCGATCGCCGTCCAGATCTGGGCATGGGTCAGCATTGGACCTCCTGCGGAACGCCGGGGCCACGATGGATTCGGATCAGTATAGGAATTTTAGCCTGGGTCTGCCAAGCGGAATGCGCCGACACCGACCGCAGGGCTGCTCGGCGCCCACCCGGCGGGCGCGCCGATGCCCGCGAGGCCGGTCGTCGCGCCTCAGCGCCCGCCCTTGCCGAGCCGGATGACCAGCCAGATCGGGATCACCAGCACGGCGCCGAGCAGGAAGTAGCGCCACAGCCAGACGATCGCATCGAAGCCCATGTCCCAGACGCTGCGCACGAGGCGCTCGATCGAATGGATGATGTTGAGCGGATCGAGGCCGACCGCGGAGAGCACGACCCCGACCAGGATCGACAGGAGGACGAGCCGCGCCGCGACGGCGCCGGGCGAGCCGCCGAGAAAGCGTTCGAGGCTGCCTGTCCGTTGCTGCATGCCGGTCCCGTCGGTTCCGTTCGCGTAATGGATCGGCCGCCGTTCCGGATCCCGCATCGTCATGCCGTGTCCCTGGATGTGCCACCGTCCGGCCGGCACCATAGCACAGACGATGGCGGCAGCGGGGCCAGCGTGCAGGCTCTCGCAGGCGGAACCGTGGCCGCCCGAACGCAACCGTGCTCCCGCCGTTATTTGTAAGCCGTGCCGCGCTGGCGTGAGCCGCGGCTCCCGCGTTCCCGCCCCGCGTGGGGGCCAGCCGATGAGCGCTCGGGCCGGGGGCTCGGCCACCTAACCGTACAGCGGCGTGCCGGGGACGAAGGCGTCGAAGGCGGCCCAGAACAGCTTTCGCAGCGGCTCCTGCTCCATCATCAGGTCGTGCAGGGCGCCCGGGATCACCAAGTGCGAGCCGGCCCGCAGGTTGAATCCGAAGCGCTCGATCGCCGCGGTCGAGATCATCGTGTCGTGGCCGCCGGCGATCAGCAGCATCGGCTGGCGCAGCCGGGCCGCATATTGCGGCCGCTGCATCGCCGTCATGGTGCGGAAGGCGGCGTCGGTCCAGGCGATCGTCGGGGCGGCGACCGCGAGGGCGGGCTCTGCCTCGAGCACGGCCGCCGTGCGGGCGAAGCGGATCGGGTCGGAGGTCAGCGGATTGTCGGCGAACGGCTCGGCCGCGGCCGCCTGCCGGCCGCCGCCCGGTGCGGCGAGGCGGCCGAAGCCGAGCAGGCGCAGCGAGCGAGCGAAGGCCGGCCCGGCGCCGAACAGCGGCCGTCGCGCCAGCCCGATCATCGGCGAGGCCAGCACCATGCGGTCGAACCAGCGATGCCCGCGCGCCGCCGACTCGATCAGCACGGTCGCGCCCATGCCCTGGCCGAGCGCGAAGAAGGGCGGCGGGCAGTCCGGCAGGACCACCTGCTTCACGAAGGTCTCGAGGTCGATCAGATAGTCCGAGAAGCGGCGCGCATGGCCTTTGCGGGTGTCGCGCACGACGCGTTGCGACAGGCCCTGGCCGCGGAAGTCGATGGTCGCCACCGCGAAGCCGCGGCTGCGCAGGTCGTGCACCACCTCGAAATACTTCTCGATGAACTCGGCCCGGCCCTGGAACAGGCAGACCGTGCCCTTGCGGCCCGGCGGCGGCGCGAAGCGGGCGTAGCGCAGCGTCACCCCGTCCGGGGTCGCGATGGCGCCGACGGCCGCGTCGGAGGGGGCCGGATTGGCCGGAATGGACACGAGCTTCACGGCGGGGACTTTCGTCGCGAGGGGCCGGGCGGACGGCCGCTTATAGCAGGCCGGGCCGCTCGCTCAACCGGCGCGCCGGGCTCTCCGGCGCGGTGTCGCCGAACCGTGTCGGCGGTCGCCGCGCGCCCTCGCCGGGGGTCTTGAAGCCGGTTTCGAGCCTCCCATATCACCAGTGGCGCCGGCCATCCGGCGGCGCTCGAACGGGTCCGGCCAGCAGGCGGACCGTTTCGCGACAGCTCATCGCTCCTAGGAGGATATGCTATGCGCACGACTTTCGATCTCACGCCCCTCTACCGCTCGACCGTCGGCTTCGACCGGCTGTTCTCGATGCTGGACCAGGTGGCCGGCTACGACGGCTCGGGCCAGGGCTCCAGCTACCCGCCCTACAACATCGAGCGGACCGGCGAGAACGCCTATCGCATCACGCTCGCCGTCGCCGGCTTCGCGGCCGCCGACCTCGCCATCGAGGCGAAGGAGAACACCCTGACGGTGCGCGGTGAGAAGCCGGCCGCCAAGCCGGAGGAGAAGAAGGGCGAGGTTCTCTACCAGGGCATCGCGGCCCGCGCCTTCGAGCGCGCGTTCCAGCTCGCGGACTTCGTCGAGGTGCGTGGCGCCTCGCTGGAGAACGGGCTTCTGCACATCGACCTGGTCCGGGAGATTCCGGAGAAGATGAAGCCGCGCCAGATCGCCATCGGCACCACGTCGGGGGCCGGAAAGGTGATCGACGCCAGGGCGGCGTGACGGATCCCGGCGTGACGATCCCGGTGTGACGGCTTGGGCCTGTCCGACCGCGGTCGCCCGTCGCCTCCGAAAAGGCCCGCGAGGAGCGCGCCCGAGAGTGCGCCTGATCGCGAAACTGGAAGCGCCCCGCCCGGGGCGTTTTCTTTTCGTGCGGGCTCCGATTCGTCGCCGATCCGACGCGGCCGGTGCTCAGTCGAGCGGCGCGACCGGCACGTCGATGGCGCCGGGCGCGCGTGGTGGAAGCTTCGGCTTCGGCCCGGTCCCGGCCGGCGTGGAAAGCCGGGTGGATGCCGTGGTGGCGGGGTCGCTTCCGGCGCCGACCGTGCCCGCGCGCGCCGCCGGTGGGCGCGCCGCCGCGTCGGCCGGACGGGTCGTCCGGCCGGTCGGGATGCTGCGCGGCGGCACCAGCCGCGGCTCGGGGCCGCGCCCGAAGATCCAGGGCGGGATCGGCCGGCGCGCCTGCGGGGCGGGCCGCAAGACGGCGCGCGGCGCAGCGGTCGGCTTGGGCTTCGCGGTCGGGCGAGGCTCGGCGGGCGGGCGGGGTCTGGGCTCGGCGGCGGGTGGCGGGGCGGTCGCCGCGGCGGATTCGCCCGGCAGGGCGTCCACCCGGGCCGACAGCGCCGCGGCCGGCGTCACGGCCATGCCGTAGACGACGGCGAAGATCGCGGCCGTCGCGCCCCCCCGGAGTGAGACCACCGGACGGCACGTCGACCGCTCGGTCGACCGTCGACAGATCGAAGTGGTGGCATTCCGCATGGCGACCCCTCCCCCCGGTCGCCAGAGAGCCCTCTGAATCGGGCAGGGCTGGGGCGCTTCGGACGCGGATCGCCGACCCGTGGGCCGGGCGCGAAAAACCGCCGCCGGGCCGGTACTTCGATGCAGCGCGCGATCGGCCTTCAGTGGCGCGCGCAATGAAATTCGGGCAAAGTCGCCGAATCTGAAACCCGGTGCCTTGAATGCATGGCAAGAGTTTGGCATTGTTATTTAGGACAGCATTGCTGTCCCAGTTTGACGAATTGGTACTGACAGCTCCGGTCCGGGTCGCCTGCGATCCGATTCACGCGGACAACCGACGTGCGATGACCGGAGGGTGCCACCTGGCGTCGATCGGCCCGATCTCCGGCCGGTGACAACGAGCCCGTTGGCGGCGCTGCACCGAGGGGTGCGGCGGCGCGACGGGCGCGCCCGCGTCGGGACGGTCGTTTGGTGAACGGTCGGCCCGGAGCGGCGAGCGAAGAGGGTTTGCACATGACCGCGATCAGGTCCGGCTCGGATATCGAGGGCACGCGTTTCGAAGACGAGGCGGCCCCCCGGCAGACGGCGACTGCGGCGACGAAAGCGACGACGGACGCGGTCGGCACGACGCTGCCGGCCGCCGCGCTGGCGCGCGGCCTGTACGATCCGGCGCTCGAGAAGGACTCCTGCGGCGTCGGCTTCATCGCCGACATCAAGGGCCGCAAGTCGCACCAGATCGTCGCCGACGCGCTCGCGATCCTGTGCAACCTCGAGCATCGCGGCGCCGTCGGGGCCGATCCGCGTGCCGGCGACGGCGCCGGCATCCTGGTCCAGATCCCGCACGCCTTCTTCGCCCGCAAGGCGGCCGAGCTCGGCTTCACGCTGCCGGAGCCGGGCCGCTACGGCGTCGCCCAGGTGTTCCTCCCGCACGACGAGGAGCGCCGAGAGGAGATCATGGATCTGGTCCGGGCGCAGGCGCATCGCGAGGGCATGACGGTGCTCGGCTGGCGCGACGTCCCGACCGACAACTCCACGCTCGGCTGGTCGGTGAAGCCGACCGAGCCGTTCCACCGCCAGATCTTCATCGGGCTCGGGGGCCGCAAGCTCGACGAGGACACGTTCGAGCGGCGGCTCTACATCCTGCGCAAGACCATCTCGGGCCTGCTCTACGAGAAGCGCGGCCGCAACACCGCGATGTACTATCCGGTGTCGTTCTCGTGCCGCACCGTGATCTACAAGGGCATGTTCCTGGCCGACCAGCTCGGCACCTATTATCCGGACCTCTCCGAGCCGGACTTCGAAAGCGCGCTCGCGCTGGTCCATCAGCGCTTCTCGACCAACACGTTCCCGACCTGGTCGCTGGCGCATCCGTACCGCTTCATCGCCCACAACGGCGAGATCAACACGCTGCGCGGCAACGTCAACTGGATGGCGGCCCGCCAGGCCTCGGCGCGCTCCGAATTGTTCGGCGACGACATCGAGCGGCTGTGGCCGATCTCCTACGAGGGCCAGTCCGACACGGCGTGCTTCGACAACGCGCTCGAGTTCCTGGTCCAGGGCGGCTACTCGCTCGCCCACGCCGTGATGATGATGATCCCCGAGGCGTGGGCCGGCAACCCGCTGATGGACGAGGAGCGGCGCGCTTTCTACGAGTACAACGCCGCCCTGATGGAGCCGTGGGACGGCCCCGCCGCCATCGCCTTCACGGACGGCCGCCAGATCGGCGCGACCCTCGACCGCAACGGCCTGCGGCCGGCCCGCTACATCGTCACCCGCGACGACCGCATCCTGATGGCCTCCGAGATGGGCGTGCTGCCGATCCCGGAGAAGGACATCGTCCTCAAATGGCGCCTGCAGCCCGGCAAGATGCTGCTCGTCGATCTCGTCGAGGGCCGGCTGATCCCGGACGACGAGATCAAGGCGCGGCTCGCCTCCGCCAACCCGTATCGCGACTGGCTCGCCCGTACCCAGCTCGTGCTCGAGGATCTGCCCAAGGCGAAGAGCGTCTCGGCCGCCTCCAACTTGCCGCTGCTCGATCGCCAGCAGGCCTTCGGCTACAGCCAGGAGGACGTCCGCATCCTGATGGCGCCGATGGGCGCGACCGGCGAGGAGCCGGTCGGCTCGATGGGCAACGACACGCCGATCTCGGCGCTGTCGTCGAAGTCGAAGCTCCTGTTCACCTACTTCAAGCAGAACTTCGCCCAGGTGACGAACCCGCCGATCGATCCGATCCGCGAGGAGATCGTCATGAGCCTCGTCTCGATCATCGGGCCGCGGCCGAACCTGTTCGATCTGGAGGGCGTGTCGCGCACCAAGCGGCTCGAGGTGCGTCAGCCGATCCTGACGAACGAGGATCTGGAGAAGATCCGCTCGATCGCCGACCTCGACGGGTCGGAGTTCCGCTCGGTCACGCTCGACACCACCTGGGCGGCGGCGCGCGGCCCCGACGGCCTGCGGCCGGCGCTCGCCGAGCTGTGCGCGAAGGCGGAACAGGCGGTGCGCGACGGCATCACCATCGTGATCCTGTCCGACCGCGCCGTGTCGTCCGACCGGATCCCGATCCCGTCGCTGCTCGCCTGCGCGGCCGTGCATCACCATCTGATCAGGAAGGGCCTGCGCACCTCGGTCGGCCTCGTCGTCGAGTCCGGCGAGCCGCGCGAGGTGCATCACTTCTGCTGCCTGGCGGGCTACGGCGCCGAGGCGATCAACCCCTGGCTCGCCTTCGAGACGCTGCTCGCCATGAAGGACGATCTCCCCGTCAAGCTCGACGAGAAGGAGATCGTGAAGCGCTACATCAAGTCGATCAACAAGGGTCTCCTCAAGGTGATGTCCAAGATGGGCATCTCCACCTACCAGTCGTATTGCGGCGCCCAGATCTTCGACGCGGTGGGCCTCAAGTCGGATTTCGTCCACGCCTACTTCACCGGTACGGCGACCCGCATCGAGGGCGTCGACATCGAGGAGATCGCCGAGGAGACGGTGCGGCGGCATCGCGACGCCTTCGGGGACGCGCCGGTCTACCGCAACGCGCTCGACGTCGGCGGCGAGTACGCCTACCGGACCCGGGGCGAGGAGCACGTGTGGACCTCGGCGACGGTCGCGGCGCTCCAGCACGCGGTGCGCGGCAACTCGCAGGAGCGTTACCGCGCCTTCGCCGCGATGGTGAACGAGCAGTCCGAGCGGCTGCTCACGATCCGCGGGCTGTTCCGCATCAAGTCGGCGACCGAGGACGGCCGCGGCAAGGTGCCGCTCGACGAGGTCGAGCCGGCCGCCGAGATCGTCAAGCGCTTCGCCACGGGCGCGATGTCGTTCGGCTCGATCTCGCGCGAGGCGCACACGACGCTCGCGATCGCCATGAACCGGATCGGCGGCAAGTCGAACACGGGCGAGGGCGGCGAGGAAACCGACCGCTTCAAGCCGATGCCGAACGGCGACTCGATGCGCTCGGCCATCAAGCAGGTGGCGTCGGGCCGCTTCGGCGTGACCACCGAATATCTGGTCAACTCCGACGTCATGCAGATCAAGATGGCGCAGGGGGCGAAGCCCGGCGAGGGCGGCCAGCTCCCCGGCCACAAGGTCGACAAGACGATCGCCCGGGTGCGTCACTCGACGCCCGGCGTCGGCCTGATCTCGCCGCCGCCGCATCACGACATCTACTCGATCGAGGATCTGGCGCAGCTCATCTTCGACCTGAAGAACGTCAATCCGTCGGGCGACGTCTCGGTGAAGCTCGTCTCCGAGGTCGGGGTCGGGACGGTCGCGGCCGGCGTCTCCAAGGCGCGCGCCGATCACGTGACGATCTCGGGCTTCGAGGGCGGCACCGGCGCCTCGCCGCTCACCGCCATCAAGCACGCCGGCAGCCCGTGGGAGATCGGCCTCGCCGAGACCCACCAGACGCTGGTCGCCAACCGGCTGCGCGGCCGCATCGCCGTGCAGGTCGACGGCGGCATCCGGTCCGGCCGCGACGTGGTGGTCGGTGCGCTGCTCGGCGCCGACGAGTTCGGCTTCGCCACCGCGCCGCTGATCGCGGCCGGCTGCATCATGATGCGCAAGTGCCATCTCAACACCTGCCCGGTCGGCGTCGCCACCCAGGATCCGGTGCTGCGCGCCCGCTTCAAGGGCACGCCCGAGCACGTCATCAACTACTTCTTCTTCGTCGCCGAGGAGGTGCGCGAGCTGATGGCCGAGATGGGCTATCGCCGCTTCGAGGACATGGTCGGCCAGATGCAGATGCTGGACCAGCGTCGCCTGGTCGAGCACTGGAAGGCCAAGGGTCTCGACTTCTCGCGCCTGTTCATGAAGCCGATGGCGCCGGAGGGCGTACACATCCGCAAGGTCGAGAGCCAGGACCACGGGCTCGACAAGGTGCTCGACCGCAAGCTGATCGCCGAAGCGCAGGCGGCGCTCGACCGCGGCGCCCCGGTCCGCATCGTCGCGGCGATCCACAACACCGACCGCTCCGCCGGCGCGATGCTGTCGGGCGAGGTGGCGAAGCGCTACGGTCATGCCGGCCTGCCGGACGGGACCATCCATGTGCGCCTCGTCGGCACCGCCGGGCAGAGCTTCGGCGCCTGGCTGGCCCACGGCGTCACCATGGAGCTCGAGGGCGACGCCAACGACTATGTCGGCAAGGGCCTGTCGGGCGGCCGCATCATCGTGCGACCGGCGCCCGACTCCGGCATCGTGCCGGAGGAGTCGATCATCGTCGGCAACACCGTGATGTACGGCGCCATCGCGGGCGAGTGCTACTTCCGCGGCGTCGCCGGCGAGCGCTTCGCGGTGCGCAACTCGGGCGCCGTCGCGGTCGTCGAGGGTGCCGGCGATCACTGCTGCGAGTACATGACCGGCGGCATCGTCGTCGTGCTCGGCAAGACCGGGCGCAACTTCGCGGCCGGCATGTCGGGCGGCGTCGCCTATGTGCTGGACGAGGACGGCTCGTTCCAGAGCCGCTGCAACATGGCGATGGTCGAGCTCGCGCCGCTGCCGGCCGAGGAGGCCGTCAACGCGCAGGCCTACGGCCACGCCAAGGATCTCGAGACGCCCGGCCGCGTCGAGGTGCTGCGCGACATGACGCGGTACGACTGCGAGCGGCTGCATCTCCTGATCACGCGGCACGCCCGCCTCGCCGGCTCGCGCCGCGCCCAGCAGATCCTCGACAACTGGGCGGAGTATCTGCCCAAGTTCCGCAAGGTGATGCCGCTCGAGTACAAGCGCGCGCTCGCCGAGCTCGCCAAGGAGCAGGAGGCCGCCATGCAGGCGGCCGAGTGAGCGGTTCGCGGTTTAGAAAAGGCGATCCGCCGAAGATGTCCGTCATGCCCGCGCCCGTCGCGGGCATCCACGATCTTCCAGCGCGACCGCGACGAAGACGTGGATGGCCGGGTCGAGCCCGGCCATGACGAGGCCTCGAACGGGGTGGCCGCGTCGGTGCGGCGAGACTGGATGCAGCACGGCCGGCCCTTCGTGGATCGGGTCGACGGCAAGGACTTAGACGATGGGTAAGGTCACGGGTTTCCTGGAGTTCGAGCGCACCGACCGCAAGTACGCGCCGGTCGAGGAGCGCCTGCGCAACTACAACGAGTTCGTCATTCCGCTGCCGGAGAGCGATCTCAAGCAGCAGGCGGCGCGCTGCATGAACTGCGGCATCCCGTTCTGTCACACGGGCTGTCCGGTCAACAATCAGATCCCCGACTGGAACGACCTCGTCTATCTCGACGACTGGCAGCGGGCCGCCCAGAACCTCCACTCGACCAACAACTTTCCGGAGTTCACCGGGCGCGTCTGCCCGGCGCCCTGCGAGGAGGCCTGCACCCTCAACCTCGAGGACTCGCCCGTCACCATCAAGACGATCGAGTGCGCCATCGTCGACAAGGCGTTCGAGAACGGCTGGGTGAAGCCGGACGTGCCGGCGAAGAAGACCGGCCGCAAGGTCGCCGTGGTCGGCTCCGGCCCGGCCGGCCTCGCCTGCGCCCAGCAGCTCGCCCGCGCTGGCCACGACGTCCACGTCTTCGAGAAGTTCGCCAAGGCCGGCGGCCTGCTGCGCTACGGCATCCCGGACTTCAAGCTGGAGAAACACCTGATCGACCGCCGCATCTCCTTGATGGAGAGCGAGGGCGTCACCTTCCACTACGGCGCCCATGTCGGCGTCACCGTGAAGGCGAAGGAGCTGATCGACGGCTTCGACGCCGTGGTGCTGGCCGGCGGCGCCGAGAAGCCGCGTGACCTGCCGGTCCCGGGCCGCGAGCTCGACGGCATCCACTTCGCCATGGACTTCCTGCCGCAGCAGAACCGGCGGGTGAGCGAGGAGGCGTTCGACGCGACCGACATTCTCGCCACCGGCAAGAAGGTCGTCGTGATCGGCGGCGGCGACACCGGCTCCGACTGCATCGGCACCTCGGCCCGCCAGGGCGCGACCTCGATCGTCCAGCTCGAGATCCTGCCGATGCCGCCCGAGAAGGCCGACAAGCTGACCACCTGGCCGAACTGGCCGCTCAAGCTGCGCACCTCCTCGTCGCATCACGAGGGCGCGACGCGCGAGTTCTCGGTGCTGACCGAAAAGTTCTCGGGCGAGAACGGCAAGGTGAAGACGCTCCACTGCGTGCGCGTCGACGGCCAGATGAAGCCGATCCCGGGCTCGCAGTTCCAGATCGAGGCCGACCTCGTGCTGCTCGCCATGGGCTTCGTGCATCCGGTCAAGGAGGGCATGCTGGCCGAGCTGGGCGTCGCCCTCGATCCGCGCGGCAACGTCAAGGCCGACACCGAGGGCTACCGCACTTCGATCGACAAGGTGTTCGCCGCCGGCGACATGCGGCGCGGCCAGTCGCTGGTCGTCTGGGCGATCCGCGAGGGCCGCCAGGCCGCCCGCGCCGTCGACGAGTTTTTGATGGGCGTCTCCGCGCTGCCGCGGTAAAGCGCCGTAGCGCCGTCGCCGCAGGGTGGGCGAAGGCGCGCCGCGTCCACGCGGTCGGCGCGTGGCCGACAACTCGGCAATTCCGTCGTTGTCAGGACAGCGTGATCAGGACAGGGTGGGCGCGGCGCGACGCGCCTTTGCCCATCCTCCGAATCCCGAACTCGAAGTCAGCGCCCGCCGCCGAACAGGAACGGGAAGAAGGTCGGGCGCTGGACCTGCCGGTACTGCTGGCCTTGCGGCTGACGATAGGGCTGACCGAACCAGCCGCCGCCGCCGAAGAACGACTGCTGCTGCTGGTACTGCGGCTGCGGCGCCCGGGCGACGCGCGGCGCGCTCTGACCGGGCGGCTTCGGTGCCGCCGCGGTGGCGGGCGCCACGGCCGCCGGAGCGTCGGCGACCATCTGCTTCTCGCCCTTCATCGGCGTCATCGGCAGCGTCGTGTAGGCGACCACCGGATCGGCTCCGACGGCCGCCGGCTCGCGCCGCGGCCAGGCGAAGTCGTCGGCCCGGCCGGCCGGCGAGGGCATCGCCTCGCCCTTCTGCAGCACCTTGGCGGCGACCACGTCGAGCGCCGCCGTCTTGGTCTGGCGCGGTGCGCCGACGAGCTGGTCGTCGCCTTCGGCGGCGATCGGCACCATCGAGAGCGTGATGACCGGGCCGGCGAGCGGCCGCGCCGTGCCGGCCGGCCGCGACGGAGCGCCCGGCACCTCGGGGGCGGCGGCGGGCAGCTCCGGCTCCTTGGCCGGCTCGTCGACCGGCAGCGCGACGGTGCCGCGTGCCGTCATCCAGCGCTGCAGCTCGCGCTCGACATAGTGGGCGAGCTTGCGAGCGCCGGCCTGGGTGAAGTGGACGCCGTCGCCGGCGCGCAGCCGGCGGATCTGGCCTTCGACGTCGGGGCCCTGCTGGGCGAAGCGGCCCTGCTCGTCGACGAAGCCGTCCCACACGTCGATGTAGACGATTCCGGCCTTCTCGGCGCGGCTGCGATAGAGGTCGTTGAGGTAGCCGAAATCGGCCATCGAGCGGGTGCCGCGCACCGGCGGCAGGCCGACCCAGAACACTGGCACGCCCTTGCTCTTGAGCGCCGCGATCGTTTCGTCGATGCGGCGGATGTAGAGCTCGGACCAGCGCTCGGAGCGGAACTCGTGGAGCGCGCCGCCACCGGCCTGCTGGGCGTCGCCGCCGGCGGCGTCGTCCGCCGGCGGGGCCGGCTGGCCGGGCGTCGCCTGCTGGCCGGGCTGGGCGGGTTGGCCCGGCTGCCCCGGCTGCCCGGGCTGCGCCTGCTGGCCCTGCTGGCCGGCGCGGCCGACGGCGGCACGCGCGGCGCGCGGCTCGCGGATCGGGCGGCGATCGTTGACGCCGATCATCATCACGATGAAATCGGGCTTGTCGGTTCCCAGCACGTCCTGGAGGGCCTTCGGCCAGTCGGGATGCTCGCCGCGCGGATCGGAGCGCACGTCCTGGCGGATCAGGCCGGACTGGGTGCGGTGCTTGCGGACGACGCCCATCTCGGGCGATTCGGCGAAGGCCGTCTCCAGGCCGTAGGCGAGCCAGTCGGCCATCGAGTCGCCGAGCACCACGACGTTGGTGGTCGGCGTGCCCTCGTGCTTCTTGGGCGGCGGCGCCTTGGAGAAGTCCGGCGGTGGCGCCGCCTGGCGCTGCTCCTGGGGGGGCGCGAACGGGTTCCAGTATTGCTGCTGCTCGCGCTGGCGCTGCCGCTGGAACGGGTTGCCGAACGGGTTCTGGAACGGGAAGCGGTCGTCGAACAGCTGGGCGCGGGCCGGCGTCGCGACGCCGGGGACGAGGGCGCCGGACAGGACCGCGACGGAGGCCTGGGCGACGATCACGAGCGCGACCGCGACGAGCGCGCCGAGCAGCCGGCGGATCGGGGCTGTCCGTGCCGGGAGGCCTTGCGCCGGGCTTCCCTGGGCCGGGAACCACTCGGTCGGGCGCCGCTGTGTCATGCTCGAGATCCGCTTCCGGTGGGTCGGGGGTCCGGGTCCGGTGGGTTGGCGCCGGCTGCGCGAAGCAAGCCGCCGCCGCCACGCGGGGCGCGGCGGCGGTTCGTCAAGATCGTCGAAGAAGGCGGCGTTTTCAAGCCGCGGCGCGACCCGGCCGCGCGGCGGAATTCACCTGCTCCGCAAGGGCCTACCGCGACCGCAGGCGATCCAGAAGGGCCGCCGAGGCGAAGCCGTCCGGCGGCAGCCCGGCGGCGACCTGGAAGCGCTTGATGGCGGCCCGGGTGCGCGGCCCGACGCGGCCGTTGGGCTCGCCGCCGATGTCGAAGCCGCGCCGCACCAGATGCTCCTGCAATTCGTAGCGCTCGGCCGCGGTGAGCACGCGCTCGTCGCGCGGCCACGGCTGGATGATCGGCCCGCCGCCGCGCATCCGGTCGGCGAGATGGCCGATCGCCAGCGCATAGGCCTCGGCCGGGTTGTACTTCATGATGGCGCGGAAGTTGTTCATCATCAGGAAGGCGGGGCCGCGGCGGCCGGCCGGCACCAGCAGATAGGCCTTGTCGGCCGGGCGCGGGAACGCCTCGCCGGACGCCCGCCGGATCCCGAGCCGCGACCACTCCTGCAGGGTCATCCAACGCTTGCCGTCGGCCATGAGGTAATCGAAGCCCGGCGGCACCACCACCTCGTAGCCCCAGGTGCGGCCCGGCTCCCACCCGTCCTTCTTCAGGTTGTTGGCCGTCGAGGCGATCATGTCGGGCATCGAATCGACGACGTCGCGGCGGCCGTCGCCGTCGAAATCGACGGCGTAGCGCTTGAACGAGGTCGGCATGAACTGGGTCGGCCCGAAGGCGCCGGCCCACGAGCCCTTGAGATGCTCGGGGACGACGTCGCCGCGGTCGAGGATCTCGAGCGCGGCCAGGAACTCGTCGCGGAAATAGGCCTGGCGGCGGCCGACGCAGGCGAGCGTCGCGGTCGAGCGCAGCACCGAGCGGTCGCCGATCTGGGTGCCGAAGTTCGACTCGACGCCCCAGATCGCCGCGACGATGTGGCGATCGACCCCGTAGGCCTTCTCGACCGCCGCGAAGGTCGCGGCGTGCTGGGCGAGGATCTCGCGGCCGCGCTTGATGCGGGCGTCGCTGACCAGGAGGTCCAGATAATCCCAGAACGCCTTGGTGAACTCCGGCTGGGCGTCCATCAGATCCATCAGCCGCAGCTCCGGCGTCAGCCCGGCCGTGAGCGCGTCGAAGCTCTGCCGCCGCACGCCGCGGCGCGCCGCCTCCGGCCACATCTGCTGGACGCAGGCCGGGAAGCGGGCGGCGGCCGCCCGGATCGCCTGGGCCGTCATCTCGGGATGGCCGGAGCTGCCCGATTCGCCGCTCCACGGCCGCTCGCCCGGGACGCCGGCCGGAACCGCGCCTTGTGTGCCGACCGGCGTGACGCTGCCGGTCGCGCGGCGGCCGAACAGGTCGTCGAGGAAGCTCTGGGCGGCGGCCGGGGGCGTGCCGCCGGCGAGCCCGCCGGTCGCGACCGTCAGGGCCACCAGGGCGGCGCGGACCGAGGTCGTCGTCCCGGTCCTCGTCGTGGTCCTCGTCATCGCGTCCCTCCGTCCGGCCCCGCGCGTCCGCGGGTATCGTCGAGTGAAGGCCGTGCGCCGTTAGTGCCATCTTAACGGCGCGTGGCGTCGTCACGGCGCAATTGCGGCGTCTCCACGGCAGTGTCGCGCAGCGGTCGCGGCGGCCGCGCGGCGGTGCGTCCGACCGCCTGTTTATCCATGGACTACGGCGCCGCGCCGTGGTTCTTTGCCGCGGCTTCCGACCCCTGTCGGCCTGCCCCATTCATGCGAACAGCGACATGACCAAGCCCATCCGCAAAGCGATTCTTCCCGTCGCCGGTCTCGGCACCCGGTTCCTGCCGGCGACCAAGGCCATGCCCAAGGAGATGCTGCCCGTCGTCGACCGCCCGCTGATCCAGCACGTGGTCGACGAGGCGCGCGAGGCCGGCATCGAGCACATCATCTTCGTCACCGGCCGCAACAAGGCGGTCATCGAGGATCACTTCGACCGCCAGTACGAGCTGGAGGTGACGCTGACCGAGCGGCGCAAGTTCGCCGATCTCGAGCATCTCGAGCGCGACCTGCCGATCCCCGGCCAGACCAGCTTCACGCGGCAGCAGTCGCCGCTCGGGCTCGGCCACGCGGTGTGGTGCGCCCGCGACATCGTCGGTGACGAGCCGTTCGCGCTCCTGCTGCCCGACGTGCTGGTGCAGGCCGAGCGGGGCTGCCTCGCCCAGATGATGGACGCCTATAACGAGGTCGGTCAGCGCGGCAACGTCATCGCCGTCGAGGAGATGCCGGACGACAAGCTGCACATGTACGGCGTCGTCGGCGCCGGCAAGTCGACCGGCAAGGCGTTCGCCGTCACCGAGATGATCGAGAAGCCGGCACGCGGCAAGGCGCCGTCGAATCTGATCATCACGGGCCGCTACATCCTGCAGCCGGAGATCTTCGGCATCCTGGAGAACCAGAGCTGGGGCGCCGGCGGCGAGATCCAGCTCACCGACGCGATGATCAAGCTGGCCATGACCCAGCCGTTCTTCGGCGTGAAGTTCGAAGGCCGCGCCTTCGACTGCGGGTCCAAGATCGGCTTCCTGGCCGCCAACGTCGCCTATGCGCTCGCCCGCGACGACATCGCGCCGGCCTTCCGCACCGAGCTGAAGCGCCTGCTCGGCGAGTGATCAGGTCGCGCCTTACCCTCTCCCTGAGGGAGAGGGTCGACGCGCGGAGCGCGGCGGGGTGAGGGTTTACGGCGCCGATGTCTGGCCTCGGCACCCCCTCACCCGGATCGCTGTCGCGATCCGACCTCTCCCCGCTGGGGAGAGGTGAAGGAACGAGCCGCCGCTGTCGTGATAAAGTGTCCGCTTGTCGCCGGGCGTCATCCGTATCTGTCCGTCTCAGCGCTGCAGGCGCAGGCCGACCGTGACCTGGGTCGCGTCCCAGTCGGCATTGGCGAGGTCGGAGCGCAGCCAATCGTGCCGCAGCTCGGTCTTGAGCTGCACCTCGCGGGTGAGCTTGTAGACCAGAGCGAGCGATGCGAGATAGCGGTGGTCGACGCGGTCCGACCCGACATAGGAGTCGATGCCGGTGCCGATCTGCGCCGTGCCGATCAGCCAGCGCCGGAAGGCGTGATCGACCCGTAACGTGACGTTGCGGCTGAACACGCCCGACAGGCCCGGCACGATGATCTCGGACGCGACCGTGGTGCCGATCAGCTTCACGGTGGTCAGATCCGAGGCCGTGTAGGTGAGCGCCGCGTCGATCGTGAGGCCCGACATGTTGGTGAGCTCGTCGTCGACGTAGAAGCGCCACAGCCAGCCGAGCGACGCCTCGCCGACGAGCTTGCGCGAGAACTCGAAGGTGCTGCCGGCCTTGACGAACACGCCCTTGGAATCACGATCGTAGCCGTTGCGGTCGATCTTCTGGGAATGGATCCGGGTATCGCCGCCGGCCTCGACGAACGGCCTGAGAGCGGGCTTGAGCTCGTAGGCGACGCGCAGCGCGCCGCCGTACTGATTGTACTCGCGGTCGGCGTTGCTCGACGTGGTGCCGTCGGCGAGCAGCGAGTCCGAGTAGACCTGGTGATCGAACGTGCCCTTGCCGGTCACCTCGAGCCGGTTGAAGCCCTGCGTGTAGCCGAACGTGGTGCCGACCGTGGTGACGATCGGGAACCGCCTCAGGCCGGTCTGCACGTTGGGGCTGCCCGGATTGTCGGTCGAGATCAGGGCGCGCGCCTCGCCGTCGAAATGCGACAGCTTGTCGACGTCGTAGCGGCCGGTCACCCGCGAATCCATGTTGGGACGGTCGATGATCTCGGGCGTCGCGGTCGCCGTGACGGTGCCGGCGTTCTCGGTCACGGGCGGGTAGGTCTGGCCGTACCAGGTGTACGAGCCGCGCAGGTCCGCGTCGAGCCGATGACGCTGCCAGTCGGAGCGGATGATCAGCTCCGGGGCGACGCGGGTGAAGCCGGAGCCGGGGAGTCCCTGGATGCGGGTCGGGTTGGTGTCGTAGCCCGTCGTCGTCTCGATCGCCGGGCGCAGCGTGAAGGCGCCGACCCTCACGCCGGTCGGGGCGAACGGATCCTCCTCGACGCTGACGGCGCGGCGCGGGATGATCGCCGCGACCGGCACGTTGAGGCGCGACGTGGTGTCGATGTCGGGGCCGCCGCGGCGGCGCAGCCGGTCCAGCATGACGACCGGGATCTGATGCGGATTGGTGCCGCGCACGAGCGTGGCCGGGACCGGTGCCCGCTTGAGGCGGGCCGCCTCCTGCTGGCGCTGGGTGAACGACAGCGGCACCCGCGGCTTGCGGGCGTTCTTCGAATCGAACTGGGTCGCCGGCCGGGTCGGCGGGCGCGATCCCGGCGGGGCGGTCTCGTCGATCGCGCCGAAGCGGGAGCGGCCGTCGGGGCTCGCCGCCGTCGGATCGCCCGGCTGGAAGCCCGGGGCGAGCGTGGCGCCGCCGTCGCGGGTCGGCGCGAACAGGCCCGGGGCCGCGGCGGCCGGGTCGGGAGTCGTCTGGGCACCGGCCGGGTCGATCGCCGCGAGCACCAGTCCGGCGCCGACGAGCGCGCCCGGACCGAGCCATGCGGCCGTTCGAGAGCTGGGGCGCGGCACCGATACATCCTCCACGCCGGCCGGCGGAACAAAACTGGTCAACCGGAATAGCGCCCGTATGGTTAACGGCCGGTTCACGGGCGTTTCCGCCCCGCGTCGGCGACGGTTGCGCGCCGGCCAAAAACGAGTAGAGACGGCGCATGTCAGACGTCATCCTGCCGCCGACCGACGACCCGCCGCGCGATCTCGCGCCGTCCGGTCTCCCGCCCGCCGGGGTCGCTTCGACCGATCTCGCGTCCGGCGCCGACCGCGATCTCGTCGAGACCGGCCTGCGCACCCTGGAGGCGGAGGCCGAGGGCATCGCGGCGCTCGCCGCCGCCATGCGGGACGGCCTGCGGGCGCCCTTCACGGCCGCCTGCACGGCGATCCGGGCGGCGCGCGGCCGCGTCGTCGTCAGCGGGATGGGAAAGTCCGGGCACGTCGGCAAGAAGATCGCGGCGACGCTCGCCTCCACCGGCACGCCGGCGCTGTTCGTGCATCCGGCCGAGGCCGGGCACGGCGACCTCGGCATGATCACGCCGGACGACGTGGTGATCGCGCTGTCGTGGTCGGGCGAGACCGTCGAGCTGCGCGCCCTGATCGACTATTCGCGGCGCTTCTCGATTCCGCTCGTCGCCGTCACGTCGGAGGCGGCGAGCACGCTCGGCAAGGCGGCCGACATCGTGCTGGCGCTGCCGCAGGCGCGCGAGGCGTGCCCGCACAACCTTGCGCCGACCACCTCGTCGCTGATGCAGCTCGCCCTCGGCGACGCGCTGGCGATCGCGCTCTTGGAGAGCCGCGGCTTCACGCCGCTCGATTTCCGCGCCTTGCATCCGGGCGGCAAGCTCGGCGCCGCGCTGAAGTTCGCGCGCGACCTGATGCACACCGGCGAGGCGATGCCGCTGTGCCGGCTCGGCGCCCGCATGGGCGCGGCCGTGCTGGAGATGTCGACCAAGGGGTTCGGCTGCGTCGGCATCGTCGACGCCGAAGGACGACTCGTCGGCATCGTCACCGACGGCGACCTGCGCCGTCACATGCGGCCGGACCTCATGGAGATCCCGGTCGATGCGGTGATGACGCGACGGCCGATCTGCGCCAGGCCGGACCAGCTCGCCAGCGAGGCCCTGCAGGTGCTCAACCGGGCCAAGATCACGGCCGTGTTCGTGCTCGACGGCCCGACGCCGGTCGGCATCGTGCATCTGCACGATCTGTTGCGGATCGGGGTGGCGTGATCGGAGACGGGGGACGGTGCATGCGCGCCGGGCGCGGTCGGGTGCACAGGCGCGGCCGCCGGCGACCCGGAGCCTCGCGGCTCCGGGCCACGGACGGGGCTCAGGGGAGCCGCCGCATCGCCTCTTGCGGGCGCGTCAGGGTCCAGTGGATCGCCTGGGCGCGATTGGGGACGCCGAGCCGCGCCAGAATCCCGGAGACGTGGATCTTCACGGTGTTCGGCGAGATCGCCAGCATGCGGCCGATCTCGATGTTGCTCAGCCCCTTGGCCATCAGCTCGAGCACCTGACGCTGGCGCCGGCTGAGGGCGACCGACGGACCGGACACCTTGGGGTCGAGGAGGCCGTGCGGGTCGGCCGGCTCGATCGTGTCGGCCGCCGGGGCCACCGAGCGCATCGAGCGCTCGATCGTCTCCATCATCCGCTCGAGCCGCGCGTTGAACGGCTCGACCCCGAAATCGTCCTTGAGGACGACCGGCTTCGGCCGGTCCGCCGAGGCGGCCGGCATCAGCCGCGAGATGTCGAGATGCAGGAGGATCGCCCGCGCGTCGTCCTTCGCATAGGGAAACCCGAGCATCAGGAACCAGCTCTGGGTGGTCGGGGTGTGGCACGGATAGATGAACGACAGGCAATCGACCCGGCCGTTCAACAGCTGGGTCACGCCGTCGATGATCCGGCCCGATTGCTCGTCCGCGAACGCGCAATACTGAAGGTAGTTTTGGCCGATGCCGCTGTTCGGCAAGTTCAGGCCCGCGCTCTGGGCGAACTCTTTCCAGCCGGCATTCGCGGCCAGGATCGTTCCCGAGCGGGCGAGAATGACGATACGAACGGATTGTCCAGAGAACAGCGTTTCGCTGGCTGCAAAAGCGCGTTCGAGCTCCGGATGTGTGCTGCACGTCGCGAGGTTATCTATCATCAGCTTTGCTTCGTATCCTACGATGAGCCGCATAGTCCGAGTCGCCGTTTAAATCTATTCTAAGTAGATCGGGCGGGACAAGCAGCGCTTCGGCTCGGATCAACTGAGGCCAACTTCGATTCATGAATGACGACCGTCATTGTCTAGACTTTATGGGCTAGTATTCCAGCCGAAAGGGATGATGTTCTCTATACGTTCCCGGCTTCCGGCGCGCGATGCAATTTCAGGTAGTGGCCATGCGTCGGGAATTCATTTCAAAAATGAAGCGATCGGCCTGCTCGGTCCTGTGGTTAGGCGCCGGCTCGGCGAAACGAACATCCCCGATTTGTTTCGGTGTGCATCACAAAGTGCGGGGCGCGACTCGCGACCGCGCAGAGATTCTGGTTGTATAACCGAAAGATGACACCTATCGCCGGGTTTCGGAGGTGTCGAACGCCTCGAACCTCGCCCGAATGCGCGTTCGTCACGGGTTTCCAGAGGTCAAGGGCGCTGCGCGCGATCATGTCGGAGTCGCGCCAGCGGGCCGACGACGTCCGGCGTTGGCTTGCCCGGGTCGAGGGTCGCGACCGGCCCCCCCCCCCCCCCCCCCCCCCCCCCCCCTGCTCTCCGCCGCATGCAGAGCCGGCCGCTCCAGAGAGGGGGCCGGTGCAGCCGGGCCACACTGGACCGGCTTCGTGCGCCCTGACGCCCGGCGGCGCTTGACCCCCGCGAGCCGGCGCGCCACGGTCGGCGCGGGGGAAGGTGGGGGACTGGCCATGAGCGCCACTCGGAAATCCGTCCGGTTGCTGGCGACGGCTGCGGCCGCGGCGCTCGCTGTGAGCGTCGCGGCCGAATCGCGGGCCGCCAACTTGTTCGAGCTGAACTTCTGGCTCTCCGGCCCGCGCTACGACGCGGTGGTGCCGTTGTGCGAGGAGTCCTGGCCGCTCCTGCAGATCCAGGAGGCCTTCGCCGAGAAGGAGCGCCGCTTCTGGAACTCCGACCTCAAGATCGTCGGGTTCGAGCGGGTCCACGAGGTCAAGTTCATGCCGTGGGCCTCGGGCACCATTCCGCGCCGCTTCTGCTCCGGGCGGGTGCTGACCTCGGACGGGCATGCCCGGACCATCCACTACTCGGTCGCCGAGAGCACCGGCTTCGCCGGTGCGAGCTCCGGCGTGGAATGGTGCGTGGTCGGGCTCGACCGCAACTGGGCTTACAATCCGGCCTGCAAGATGGCCCGGCCGTAGGCCGTAACGACCGGCGCGCCGCGGCCGCCGCGCCGACGATCCTCCTGCCCGAACGCCGCCGACCCCGCTGCGCGGGCGCCGTCACGCGCCGCCGCGCCCCCTCGCGGCGGCCTCGGCGAGGGCCGCCTTCACGGCGAGAAAGTCGCGCCAGGCGAGTCGCTTCGCCAGCGGCTGGCGGAGCAGATAGGCCGGGTGGAAGGTGGCGATGGCGCGGATCTCGCGCCGCCCCGTGTGATACGTGAACCACCGCCCGCGGGTCTTCATGATCCCCTCCTTGGTGCCGATCAGGGCCTGGGCGGCGGGCGCCCCCAGGCACACCAGCACGGCCGGATCGGCGAGCTCGATCTGGCGTCGGATGAACGGCAGGCAGGTCTGCGTCTCGATCGGCGTCGGGGTGCGGTTGCCGGGCGGCCGCCACGGCACCGTGTTGGCGATATAGGCGGCCGTCTCCACCGGACCGTGCCGGTCGATGCCGATCGCCGCCAGCATGCGGTCGAGGAGCTTTCCGGAGCGGCCGACGAAGGGCAGGCCTTCGAGATCCTCGTCGCGGCCCGGCGCCTCGCCGACCAGCATCAGAGGCGCGCCCGGCTTGCCGTCGGCGAAGCACAGCTTGTTGGCCGTCGCCTTCAGGGCGCAGCCTTCGAAGCCGGCCAGGATGGCGGCGAGGTCGTCGAGGGTCGCCGCCGTGCGGGCCGCCTCGCGGGCCGCCATCACGGCCTCGTCGGGCGCCGCCGGCGCCGCCGGCGCGGGGCTCGCGGGCCGCGCACTCGCCGGGCGCTCGGCCGCCATGCCGACGCCCGGTCGGCGCGGCGCGGCGGGCGGCGATGTCCAGGCCGTCGCCGCGGCCGCGGCCGCGGCCGCGCCATCCGCCGGCTCGGCCGCCTCCTCGGGGCGCAGGCGATCGCGCGGCGCCTCGGCGAGGAGCGCGTCGACGCCCGCCTCCAGATAGAAGGCGAGCAGGTCGCGGACGGCGGCGGTGTGGTCGGGGCTCATGCCGGCCCTTCATACAACAAGACGCGGCGCGGTGCGCCGGCCGCTCGTGGGTCGCCGGACGTGGCCGTTCGCCTCGCGACACGTCGTCTTGCGGCAGATCAAGGAGTCGCCCTGCCGCTTGCGTGGTGATACCGATGCGGGGCGGGTGATGCGGCCCGGCGGACGGGCGAGGTTCCGCCGCCGCGAGACCGTCCCGCGCCGCGGTTTCCACTTTGTCGCAGGGTGCGCCACGGGCACGGCCTGCATGTCGGCGCGACGCCACGACGCGGCGCCGGCCGATCGAATCGGGGTGATGTGATGTCCGACGAACTGCCCGCCCGCGAGGCGATGGAATTCGACGTGGTGATCGTCGGCGGTGGCCCCTCGGGCCTCGCCGCGGCGATCCGGCTGAAGCAGATCAGCCCGGACGCGTCGGTGGTGATCGTCGAGAAGGGCGCCGAGGTCGGCGCCCACATCCTGTCGGGCGCCTGCGTCGATCCCATCGCTTTCGATCGCCTGCTGCCCGGCTGGCGCGACGAGGCCGACGCGCCGCTCAAGACGAAGGTGAAGGACGACCGCTTCTACATGCTGTTCGGCCAGCGCGCGCTGCGCCTGCCCAACGCGCTGATGCCGCCGCTCCTGAACAACCACGGCGCCTTCATCGTGTCGCTCGGCGACGTGTGCAAATGGCTCGCCGCCAAGGCCGAGGCGCTCGGCGTCGAGATCTATCCGGGCTTCGCCGCGAGCGAGGTGCTGTTCGGCGACGACGGCGAGGTGGTCGGGGTCGCCACCGGCGACATGGGCGTCGGCCGCGACGGCGCGCCCAAGGACACGTTCACGCGCGGCATGGAGCTCAGGGCGAAGTACACGCTGTTCGCCGAAGGGGCCCGCGGCCATCTCGGCAAGCGCCTGCTCGCCCGTTACGACCTGTGCAAGGGCCGCGAGCCGCAGAAGTTCGGCATCGGCATCAAGGAGCTCTGGCAGGTCACGCCGGACCGCCATCATCCCGGGCTCGTCCAGCACACCTTCGGCTGGCCGCTCGACAACAAGACCGGCGGCGGCTCGTTCCTGTATCACTACGGCGAGAATCTCGTCGCCGTCGGCTTCGTGCTGCACCTCAACTACGAGAATCCGTATCTGTCGCCGTTCGAGGAGTTCCAGCGCTTCAAGACGCATCCGCTGGTCCGCCGCACCTTCACGGACGGCAAGCGCATCGGCTACGGGGCGCGCGCCATCGCCGAAGGCGGCTGGCAGTCGGTGCCCAAGGTGGCGTTCCCGGGCGGCGTGCTGATCGGCGACGACGCCGGCTTCCTCAACGTGCCGCGCATCAAGGGCACCCACAACGCGATGCTGTCCGGCATGCTGGCGGCCGAGCACGTGGCGGCCGCGCTCGCGGCCGGCCGCGCCGGTGACGAGCTGACCGACTACGAGACGGGCTGGCGCTCCTCCGACGTCGGGCGGGATCTCTGGAAGGTGCGCAACGCCAAGCCGCTGTGGTCGCGCTTCGGCACCGCCGTCGGCATCGGCCTCGGCGGGCTCGACATGTGGACCAACACGCTCGGCTTCTCGTTCTTCGGGACGAGGCCGCACGGAAAACCCGATTCGGCCTGCCTGAAGCCGGCGGCGAGCTGCCGACCGATCGCCTATCCGAAGCCCGACGGGGTTCTCACCTTCGACCGGCTGTCCTCGGTGTATCTCTCCAACACCAATCACGAGGAAGACCAGCCCGTGCATCTGCAGCTCGCCGATCCGGGCCTGCAGAAGGCGTCCGAATACGACGTCTTCGCCGGGCCGTCGGCGCGCTACTGCCCGGCCGGCGTCTACGAATGGGTGCGCGAGGACGACGGACCGCAGGCCCGCATGCGCTTCGTGATCAACGCGCAGAATTGCGTGCACTGCAAGACCTGCGACATCAAGGATCCCAACGGCAACATCACCTGGGTGGCTCCGGAAGGCGGCGGCGGCCCGGTCTATCCGAGCATGTGAGCGCGGCCGAGCGGGACGGCCGGCGGCCCGTCCGCGGCGGTTCTCCGTCACGATGCCACCAAACGGCCGTGTTCCCGCGGTCTCTGCTCGGTCGAGCAGCGTGCGGCCGCGGCTCCCTTGCGGGGGCCCATCAAACCGGTCATTGTCGATCGCCGTGCCCGCCTCGCGTCGTCATGGCGGGGGCGGTCCACCGGTCGGCGAATCGGCACGCGAAACGTGCGGGGGTACGACCGCCGGATGCAGGCACCGCGACGGCGGTGCGCGCGGCGGAGACCACCGCGACGGATGTCGTCTATCCGGGCGATACCGCTCTTCGTCCAGCGGGACGAGACGGTCGTCGCCCACGAGGTGTCGCCCACCGGGTGTGTCGCCTGCCAGGTGTCGCCCACAAGGAGAAGATCCAGCCGTGAGACGAGCGTCGCCCATCCGAGCCGCGGCTCTCGCCGCCACGGCCGTTCTCCTCGCCGGCCTCCCCGGCACCGTCGCGGCGCAGACGTCGTCGACCACGGCCGCCATGGCGCGTCGCGAACCGGTCCGCGAGACGGCGCGCACCAGCCTGGCGGGCGATTATCTGGCGGCGCGCCACGCCAGTGTGGGGCGCGACGCCGCCTCGGCGGCGGCCTATTACCGCGCCGCCCTCAAGGCCGACCCGAAGAATCCCGATCTGCTCGAGTTCGCCTTCTACGCCGTGCTGGCGGACGGCGACATCGACGAGGCGGCCAAGCTCGGCGAGCGGCTGCTGCAGGCCGACCGCACCGCCCGCAATCCGAACGCGCGGCTGGTGCTCGGCATCCGCTCGCTCAAGCAGAAGCAGTACGGTCCCGCCCGCACCCAGCTCGGCCAGGCGGCGCGTGGTCCGGTGACGGATCTGATCGCCACGCTCGTGAGCGCCTGGGCCCAGCAGGGCGCCGGCGACACCAAGGGCGCGATCGACACCATCGACCGCCTGTCGGGCCCCGACTGGTACGGCATCTTCAAGGATCTGCATGCCGGCCTCGCCTACGACCTCGCCGGCAACAAGAAGGAGGCGGGCAAGCGCTTCGAGCGGGCCTACAAGCTCGACTCCTCGGCGCTGCGCGTCGTGCAGGCCTGGGGCGGCTGGCTGTCGCGCAACGGCCGCCGCGACGAGGCCCTCAAGGTCTACCAGACCTTCGACGCTTCGCTGCCGCGCCATCCGCTGATCCGCAGCGCGATCGCGGCGATCGAGAAGGGCGAGCAGGTTCCGCGCCTGGTCGAGAGCCCGGGCGCCGGCGCCGCCGAGGCGCTGTACGGCCTCGGCGCCGCCCTGGCGCGGCGCGAGGAGGAGCTGAGCCTCGCCAATCGCGGCCTCGCCTATCTCCAGCTCGCCCTCTACCTCGAGCCGACCCACGCGCTGGCGCTCCTGTCGCTCGCCGATCTCTACGAGGCGATGAAGAAGCCGGAGCTCGCCATCGCGGTCTACAAGCGGGTGCCCGAAGACTCGCCGCTGCGCCGCAACGCCGACATCCAGATGTCGATGAATCTCGACTCGCTGGAGCGCACCGACGAGGCGCGCGAGCAGCTCGGCAAGCTGATCGCCGCTCACGGCGACGACGTCGACGCCATCATGGCGCTCGGCAACATCCTGCGCGACCGCAAGAAGTACGCGGAGTGCGCCGACGTCTACACGAAGGCGCTCGATCTCGTGAAGACGCCGACCCGGCCGAACTGGACGACCTTCTACTTCCGCGGCATCTGCTACGAGCGCTCCAAGCAGTGGCCGAAGGCCGAGGCCGACCTGAAGAAGGCGCTGGAGCTCTATCCCGATCAGCCGCACGTCCTGAACTATCTCGGCTATTCGTGGATCGACCAGCACGTCAACCTGGACGAGGGCATGCGGCTGATCCGCAAGGCCGTCGACCAGCGCCCGGACGACGGCTACATCGTCGATTCGCTCGGCTGGGCCCATTACCGCATCGGCGAGTACGACGAGGCGATCAAGCATCTCGAGCGCGCCGTCGAGCTCAAGCCGATGGACCCGACCATCAACGACCATCTGGGCGACGCCTATTGGAAGGTCGGGCGCCAGCTGGAAGCCAAGTTCCAGTGGACGCATGCGCGCGACCTCAAGCCCGAGCCCGAGGATCTCGCCAAGATCGAGAAGAAGCTGAAGGTCGGGCTCGACGACGCGCCGTCCGCCGCGGCCGAGGCCGACAAGCCGAAGCCGGCCGAGCCCGGCAACAACGGCGGCTGATCACGATCCTGTCGCGGCGCCGCTCCGGCGGCGACCGGCGCCGATGTCCGGCGCGATCGTCCGGCATCCGTGACGTGGTGGCGCTCGGGGCTTGACCCGGGCCGCCTTCCTCCCGAGAAGAACGTCCGGCGATACCGCGCGACCCCTGTCGTGCGACGCTCGCCTCTCGGGATCTCGCATGACCACCACGGTACTGACCGGCCTCCTCGAAGAGACCGCGCCTGCAAAAGTCAACCTGACGCTGCGCGTGCTGGGCAAGCGCGACGACGGCTATCACACGCTCGAAAGCCTGGTCAGCTTCACGACGATCGGCGACCGGCTGACGCTGAAGTCCGGCGTCGATCTCGGCCTCTCGGTGTCGGGTCCGACCGCCGCGCAGTCCGGGCCGGTCGAGGACAATCTGGTGCTCAAGGCGGCGAAGCTGCTGGCCGAGCGTGTGCCGGACCTGGCGCTCGGCGCCTTCGATCTCCTCAAGCGCCTGCCGGCCGGCGGCGGGCTCGGCGGCGGCTCGTCGGATGCGGCGGCGGCGCTGCGGCTGCTCGCCCGTCTCAACCAGCTCGCGCCGGACGACGCCCGCATCGCCGAGGCCGCCCTGAAGGCCGGTGCCGACGTGCCGGTCTGCCTCGACGGCAAGCCGCGGGTGATGCGCGGCGTCGGCGAGGTGCTGTCGCCACCCGTGGCGCTGCCGCCGCTGTTCGCCGTGCTGGTCGGCCCGGGCTTCCCGCTCGCCACCAAGGACGTGTTCGCGGCGCTCGGTCTCGCGCCCGGCGAGACCCGCGGCGAGCCGACGCCGGACGGCGCCGTCCCGAAGGATCGCGAGGGCCTCTACGCCTATCTGGCCGAGAACGGCAACGACCTCGAGGCGGCGGCGATCGGACTGGCGCCGGCGATCGGCGACCTCCTGGAGCGGCTGCGCACGCTGCCGGGCTGCCGGCTCGCGCGCATGTCGGGCTCGGGCTCGACCTGCTTCGCCTTGTTCGACGACGCCCGCTCGTCGGCCGACGCCGCCATGAAGCTCGGCCCGGCCAACACCGGCTGGTGGGTGCGCGCGACGATGCTGGCGCGGTGAGGCGGGGCGCGCTCGGCGCGCCGCCGGTCATGCGCCGGCAGTTCCGTGTCCCGGGCGCGGCGCACCGCGCCGCGAACCGGGTCCAGGGCGATAGAATAACGCCGTGCCGACCCGCCCTTGGGCCCCGGCTCTGCGGCAGGTCAGGCCTGCGGCCCGACCTGTCTTGTCCGGGGCACGAGTCCGCGACTCCAGGACCGGTCAATGCGTGCGCGACACCGCGAACTCGACCGCCTCCTCCAGCGCCTGCTTGATCTCGCAGTCGGGGAAGAGGGCGAGGGCGTCGCGGGCGATGGCGCCGTAGTGGCGCGCCCGCGTGATGGTGTCGTCGAGCGCCCGGTGCTTGGCCATCAGGGCGATGGCCTGCTCGAGGTCGTTGTCGCCGATCTCGCCGGTCTCCAGCGTGCGGCGCCAGAACTCGCGCTCGGAGTCGGAGCCGCGGCGGAACGCCAGCACCACGGGCAGCGTGATCTTGCCCTCGCGGAAGTCGTCGCCGACGTTCTTGCCGAGCTTGGCGGCCTTGCCGCCGTAGTCGAGCGCGTCGTCGACGAGCTGGAACGCGATGCCGAGATTCATGCCGAAGGAGCGGCAGGCGGCCTGCTCGGCCTTGGGCAGGTCGGCGACCACCGGGCCGACCTCGCAGGCGGCGGCGAACAGCTCGGCCGTCTTGGCCCGCACCACGGCGAGATACTCGTCCTCGGTGGTGGCCGTGTTCTTGGCGGCGGCGAGCTGGCGCACCTCGCCCTCGGCGATCACGGCGGCGGCGTTGGAGAGGATCTCCAGCGAGCGCAGCGAGCCGACCTCGACCATCAGCTTGAAGGCCTGGCCGAGCAGGAAGTCGCCGACCAGCACGCTCGCCTCGTTGCCCCACAGCATGCGGGCGGCGAGCTTGCCGCGCCGCATGTCGCTCTCGTCGACGACGTCGTCGTGGAGCAGCGTCGCGGTGTGCATGAACTCGACCGAGGCGGCGAGCTTGACATGCCCCTCGCCCTCGTAGCCCGACAATTGGGCCATCGCGAGGGTCAACATCGGCCGCAGCCGCTTGCCCCCCGACGTGATGAGATGATTGGCGACCTCCGGGATCATCGTGACCTCGGACCCGGTGCACGACAGGATCGCCGCATTGACGCGGGTCATGTCGCGGGACACATGGGACACCAGACGGTCGACCGAAGCGCCGGCAGGAGACTCGAAAGGAATTACGACGGCCAAAGCCGATTCTCCGAAATCAAGGACCAGCGACGATAGAAATGCTACCGTTCACCGGCAAGTACGGTGTTTTCCCCTGGCGGAACGGCCGAGACGCCCCGGAACAGGATGGTCGTGACACGTCTGTTCGATCGGATGGACCTGCGGGTCGCGACGCCCGAACATGGCCGGCGGATCGCGGTCCTGGTGCCGTGTTACAATGAACGAGCGTCGATCGCAAAGGTGGTCGCCGATTTCCGCGCGGCGCTGCCCGACGCCGCCATTCATGTCTACGACAACAACTCGACGGACGGGACCGCCGAGGCCGCGCGCGAGGCCGGGGCGATCGTGCGCAGGGCGACGCCGCAGGGCAAGGGCCACGTCGTCCGGCGCATGTTCAGCGACGTCGATGCCGATGTCTACGTCCTCGTCGACGGGGATTCTACCTATGATGCCCCGAGCGCCCGCGACATGATCGCGCGGTTGTTGGAGGAGCGCCTCGACATGGTCGTGGCGGTGCGCCGTCCCGCGGGCGCCGCCGCCTATCGGCGCGGCCACCGGGCCGGCAACCGCCTGCTCACCGGGGTGGTGCGGCAGATGTTCGGCACGCCGTTCTCCGACATGCTGTCGGGCTATCGGGTGTTCTCGCGCCGTTTCGTGAAGTCGTTCCCGGTGCTGTCCGGCGGCTTCGAGATCGAGACCGAGCTGACCGTCCACGCGCTCGAGCTCGACATGCCGGTCGCCGAGGTTCCGACCCCCTATTATGCCCGGCCGGAGGGCTCGGAATCGAAGCTCGCCACCTGGCGCGACGGCTTCCGCATCCTGTGGACCATCGCCAAGCTCTACCGGGTCGAGCGGCCGCTGCCGTTCTTCGCCGGTGCCGGGTTGTTGCTCGCCGTCCTGTCGGTCGGCCTCGCCGTGCCCGTGATCGTCACGTTCCTGGAGCAGGGCGTGGTGCCGCGGCTGCCCACCGCGGTGCTGTCGACCGGGCTGATGATTCTCGCCTTCCTGTCGTTCGCCTGCGGCCTCGTGCTCGACACGGTCACGCGCGGGCGGCGGGAGATCAAGCTGCTCGCCTATCTGGCCCAGCCGGCGCCGGGCGAGCCGGCGCGCCGCGCCGGGACTTCGGGGATCGAGTCATGAAGGAGCTCGTGCGCACCAACGACCCGGTGCTGGTGTCGGCCGTGGTGGCCCTGCTCGACGCCGCCGGCATCGAGCATCTGGTGCTCGACCAGAACATGAGCGTGCTGGAAGGCTCGATCGGCATCCTGCCGCGCCGGATTCTCGTCGCGGAGCCGCGGGCAAAGGAGGCGCGGCGGCTGCTCGGCGACGCCGGGCTCGGCCAGGAGCTGCGGCCCGATGGCGCCTGAGGCCGGCGCCGGGGGCGCCACCGCAGACCCGGCCGCGCTCGCCCGGTCGCAGCACTTCCCGGAAGCCGCGTGGAGCGACGACGGCATCCTGGGCGGCCGGCTGCGGCTCCTGCAGCCGCGGCGCGGTCACCGTTTCGGGCATGACGCGATCCTGCTGGCCGCGGCCACCCCGGCGCTGGCCGGGGAGCGGGCCGTCGAGCTCGGCTCGGGGGTGGGCGCGGCCGGTCTGGCGCTCGCCTGGCGGGTGCCGGGGTTACGCCTGACGCTCGTCGAGATCGACCCGGCGCTCGTCCGTGCGGGCGCCGAGAACGCCGCCCGCAACGGGCTCGGCGACCGGGTCGTGGCGGTGCGGCTCGACGTCGCGGCGCCGGCCGCGGCCTGGGCCGAGGCCGGGCTTTCGCCCGGTGTGGCGGACCGGGTGTTGATGAATCCGCCGTTCAACGATCCCGAAACGCTGTCCGCCTCGCCGGATCCGGCGCGCCGGCGCGCCCATGTGGCCGTCTCACAAGGGGAAATTCCGCTGCTCGACGTCTGGGTCGGCGCCGCCGCGCGCCTGCTGCGGCCGGGCGGCACCCTGTCGCTGATCTGGCCGGCCGCGGGGCTCGGCCCGGTGCTGGCGCGGTTGTCGGCGGGATTCGGCAGGATCGCGATCGCGCCCGTGCACGGCAAGGACGGCCAGCCGGCGATTCGGATTCTCGTGCGGGCGACACAGGGCGGCCGGGCGCCGCTCGCCCTGCTGCCGGGGCTGGTGCTCGCCGACGCGGCCGGACGGCCGACCGCAGCGGCCGAGGCGGTTCTGCGCGATGGCGCGGCGCTGCCGCTCGCCGCGCCGTGACCGCGATGGTCGACGAGCCTCGGCGGCTCAGGCCTCCTCGGCCCGCAGGCGCTCGCCGGACCGGGCCAGGCGGCGGTCGGCGACGTGGTAGAGCGTCGCGATCACGCCGAACAGCGACGCGATGATCATGACCTTGATGTCCATGACTGCGCTCCCAAGGGCGGACCCGACCGCACGCCTGCAACGCGCGACCGCGACCGGGGTTCGATTCAGTGTGCGCTGGTGTCGATTCCGTGATCGGCGGTCACCGCCGGTTCACCATGTCGGGACGTCCATACGACACGGGTCAGGTAAACGATCCGTAACTCGCGGCCGCGACGTCGCGTCCCTATGATCCTGGTCGGTGCGGTGCGAAACCCGGCGGCGCGGCGCGGGATCGTCGGCGCGGGCCCGAGCCCGTGGCGGATCGGCGGGCCGGCGACCAGGCCGCGGAGGCTCAGGGGATCATGACGTTCGGGAGCAGGACCGAGCCGGGGCGCGGCGACACGACCGGGGGCGGGTTGCACGACTTCGTCACCGGGGTGCGCCGCTTGGTGACGCCGGCGCTGCCGAAGCGGTGGCGGCCCGACACCGCGGTGGTCCCGGTGGTGCGCATCAACGGCGTGATCGGCGTCGCCTCGCCGCTGCGGCCGGGCGTCACGCTCGCCGGGCTCGCCCGCGCGCTCGACCGCGCCTTCGCGATGCGCGGCGCCAAGGCGGTGGCGCTCGCGATCAACTCGCCGGGCGGAGCGGCGGCGCAGTCGCACCTGATCTTCCGGCGCATCCGCCAGCTCGCCGAGGAGAAGAACCTGCCCGTGATCGCCGCCGTCGAGGACGTCGGCGCCTCGGGCGGCTACATGATCGCCTGCGCGGCCGACGAGATCGTCGCCGATCCGGCCTCGATCGTCGGCTCGATCGGGGTGATCGGGGCGACCTTCGGGCTCGACAAGGCGATCGAGAAGCTCGGCATCGAGCGGCGCGTCTACACGGCCGGCGAGAACAAGTCGTCGCTCGACCCGTTCCTGCCGGAGAAGCCCGAGGACGTCGCCCGCATCAAGGCGATCCAGACCGAGATCCACACGCTGTTCATCGCGCTGGTGAAGGCGCGTCGTGGCGACCGCTTGGCCGGCCCGGAAAAAACCCTGTTCTCGGGCGAGTACTGGACGGCGTCGACGGCGCTCGGTCACGGGATCGTCGACCGGCTCGGCGACCTTCGCTCGTACTTGCGCGAGCGCTTCGGCAAGGACGTGCTGACGCCCGTGGTGTCGCCGGAGCGCGGCTTCCTGGCCCGCCGCCTGATGGGGACGAGCCAGGGTGGCTTGGCCGGTGCCACCGGCTTCGGCGGCGCCCACAGCCTCGCCGAGGACGCGATCGCGGCGCTCGAAGCGCGTGCCGTCTGGGCGCGCTACGGGCTCTAGACCCTGGACGTTCGACCCTGGACCCTGGACCCTGGATCTTGGATCTTGGACGTTGCGGCCTGCCCGCGCCGCATTCACCCCCGCGGGTCGTGCAGAGGAGACGGTCGCATGCCGTTCGTGATCCCGCCCGTGATCGCCCTCACCGCCGCCGCCCTCGGGGTCGCGGCCCTCGGCCGTGCGCTCGCCCGGGAGTGGCGGCGCATCAACGAGGAGCTGGAGCAGATGCAGCCCGCCGAGGCGATCGACCCGAGCCGCCTGCCGAAGCTGCGCCGCGATCCGCGGACCGGCGTCTATCGGCCGGAATAGGACTTTTCCGATCAGCCGAATTTCACCTCTCCCTGCGCGGCGGGGAGAGGGAGGGCCGCTGCGAGGCGTCCTCGCCTTGACCCTGAAAATCCCTGCCTCTACGGTCCGCGCGCCCTCGGCCGCGGACCGGGCGCGCTCGCGACGGGCGCCGCCGGCGCGGCCGCTCGTCCGTCGCTGCGAGCCGCCATGACACCGTCCGCCGCCCCATTGTCCGACCTACAGCCCGGCCTGCCGCCGCACATGCGGCCCGAGCGCTCGTTCCAGGGCCTCATCCTCGCCCTGCAACGCTACTGGGCCGACAAGGGCTGCGTGATCCTTCAGCCCTACGACATGGAGGTCGGCGCCGGCACGTTCCACCCGGCGACCACGCTGCGCGCGCTCGGGCCGAAGCCGTGGAACGCGGCCTATGTCCAGCCCTCGCGCCGGCCCAAGGACGGCCGCTACGGCGAAAATCCCAACCGGCTGCAGCACTACTACCAGTTCCAGGTGATCCTGAAGCCGTCGCCCGAGAACCTGCAGGAACTCTATCTCGACAGTCTCGGCGCCATCGGCATCGACACGGCCGTGCACGACGTGCGCTTCGTCGAGGACGACTGGGAGAGCCCGACGCTGGGCGCCTGGGGGCTCGGCTGGGAGTGCTGGTGCGACGGCATGGAGGTGAGCCAGTTCACCTACTTCCAGCAGGTCGCCGGCTTCGAATGCGCGCCCGTCGCGGGCGAGCTGACCTACGGGCTCGAGCGGCTGGCCATGTACGTGCAGGGCGTCGAGAACGTCTACGACCTCAACTTCAACGGTCGCGAGGGGCCGGAGCGGGTCTCCTACGGCGACGTCTTCCTGCAAGCCGAGCAGGAGTATTCGCGGCACAATTTCGAGCATGCCGACACGACCATGCTGTTCGAGCAGTTCCGCATGGCCGAGGGCGCCTGCAAGTCGTATCTCGACGCCGGCTGGCGGCGCGACGCGAAAGACGCCACGGCGTCGCGCCACCTGATGGCGTTGCCGGCCTACGACCAGTGCATCAAGGCGAGCCACGTCTTCAACCTGCTCGACGCCCGCGGCGTGATCTCGGTGACCGAGCGGCAGAGCTACATCCTGCGGGTGCGCGAATTGGCGAAAGCCTGCGGCGAAGCCTGGCTCGCCACCGCCGGCGGCGGGGCGGGGTAGGGCGCGCCCGCCGGCCCGTCACCCGTCCGACATCGCGACACCCGAGCTTTTCGAATCATGCCCGACCTTCTCTTCGAACTCTTCTCCGAGGAAATCCCGGCCCGCATGCAGGGGCGGGCGGCCGAGGACTTGAAGAAGCTCGTCACCGACAAGCTCGTCGACGCCGGTCTCGTCTACGACGGCGCGACGGCGTTCGCGACGCCGCGGCGCCTCGCGCTCGCCGTGCAGGGCATCCCGGCCCGCCAGCCCGATCTGCGCGAGGAGAAGAAGGGCCCGCGCGTCGGCGCGCCCGACAAGGCGATCGAGGGCTTTCTCAAGTCCGCCGGCCTCGCCTCCATCGATCAGGCGACCGTGCAGAAGGATCCCAAGAAGGGCGACTTCTACGTCGCTCTCGTCGAGAAGCCCGGCCGGCCGGCGATCGAGGTGCTGGCCGAGATCCTGCCGCTCGTGGTGCGCACCTTCCCGTGGCCGAAGTCGATGCGCTGGGGCTCCGGGCGGCTCACCTGGGTGCGGCCGCTGCACTCGATCGTCGCGACCTTCGGGCCGGAGACCGAGGATCCCGACATCGTGCCGTTCACGGTCGACCACATCACGGCGGGCGACACGACCCGCGGGCATCGGTTCCTCTCGCCCGGGTCGTTCCGGGTGAAGCATCACGACGACTACGTGGAAAAACTCCTCCAAGCCAAGGTGGTGCTCGATCCGGCGCGCCGCCGCGACATCATCCTGCACGAGGCCAAGCAGCTCGCCTTCGCGCAAGGGCTCGAGCTCGTCGAGGACCAGGGGCTCCTGGAGGAGGTTGCCGGGCTGGTCGAATGGCCGGTCGTGCTGATGGGGTCGTTCGACCCGGCGTTCCTGAAAATCCCGGACGAGGTGATCCGCTCGACCATCCGGGCGAACCAGAAGTGCTTCGTGGTGAGGCGCTCGTCTTCACCTCTTCCCGGTGCCTCCTTTTCACCTCTCCCCGGCGGGGAGAGGTCGATGGCGCGCGGCAGCGCGACGGCGGGTGAGGGGGGCCCCCCCTCGACGTCGGCACCCCCTCACCCGGCGCTGCGCGCCGACCTCTCCGGCGCGGCTTCGCCGCGCGACCAGGGGAGAGGTGAAGGAAGCCTCGCTCCTCATTTCATTCTCGTGTCGAACACGGAAGCGACCGACGGCGGCAAGGCGATCGTCGCCGGCAACGAGCGGGTGATCCGGGCTCGGCTGTCGGACGCCAAGTTCTTCTACGAGACGGATCTTTCGACGAAGCTTGAGGACCGGCTGAAGAAGTTCGACCAGATCGTCTTCCACGAGAAGCTCGGCACGCAGGCCGAGCGCATTGCCCGCATCGAGCGGCTCGCCGTGGAGCTCGCGCCCCTGGTCGGCGCCGACGTGGAGAAGGTGCGGCGCGCCGCCAAACTGTGCAAGGCGGACCTGCTGACCGAGGTGGTCGGAGAGTTCCCCGAGCTGCAGGGCCTGATGGGCAAGTACTACGCCCTCGCGCAAGGGGAAGACGCGAGCGTCGCCGCGGCCTGCGAGGAGCACTACAAGCCGCAGGGGCCGGCCGACCGGGTGCCGACCGACCCGGTCTCGATCGCGGTCGCGCTCGCCGACAAGCTCGACACGCTGGTGGGTTTCTGGGCGATCGACGAGAAGCCGACCGGCTCGAAGGATCCGTATGCGCTTCGCCGGGCGGCGCTGGGGGTGATTCGGATCGTGCTGGAGAACGGGCTGCGGCTCGGCTTGGTCTCGATCTCCGACGTGCATCTCGGCGTCATGGCCGGGCTCGTCCCGGCCATCCACGCCTCCTCGGCGACGCGGGCCGGAAAGAGCGTGGATGCGCGGGACAAGCCCGCGCATGACGGCCTCACCAAGGATCTCCTCGCCTTCTTCGCCGATCGCCTGAAGGTGCAACTCCGCGAGCAGGGCGCCCGGCACGATCTCGTCGACGCCGTGTTCGCGCTCGAAGGCCAGGACGATCTCGTCAAGATCGTCCGCCGCGTCGAGGCGTTGGCCAAATTCCTCGACACCGAGGACGGCAAGAATCTTCTGGCCGGCGTGAAGCGGGCGACCAACATCCTGCGCATCGAGGAGAAGCGCGACGGCATCCGCTACGCCGGGGCCGTGGATGCGGCGCTGTTGCGCGAGGACGCCGAGCGGGCGCTGGCGCGCGCCGTCGACACGGCGCGGACCGAGGCCGAGGCGGCGGTGGTGCGCGAGGATTTTTCGGCCGCCATGGCCGCGGTGGCGACCCTGCGTCCCGTGGTCGATGCCTTCTTCGACGCGGTCACGGTGAACGCCGACGACGCGGCCGTGCGGGCGAATCGTCTGCGCCTGCTCGACGGGATTCGCGCGGCGACTTTGGCGGTCGCGGATTTTTCCCGCATCGAGGGCTAGAAAAATCGGCGCGTCCGGTGGACACTGCGGTCCAGCAAACCGGACGATTTGAGGTTCGGACGACAAGGTCCGTCGAGGACCGGAGGGACCGACCCCCGGACGTGGCGTGCAGATTGCGCCCGCCGCCCGCGGAGTCTTTTGCGTCAAGCGCACGAAGCGCCCATCGAAGCGCACACCGGAGCAGTCCATGGCCAAGACGAGCAAAGCATCGCGCCGTCCCGTAGCGACCGCCAAGGGAGGGCGAGCCGCTGCCGGACCCGCAAAGGCGACCGCCGCGAAGCCGCGCGCCGCCAAGCCGGTCGGCACCAAGCCGGCGAAAGCCGTCGCGGCGGCGAAACCGGCCGCCAAGGTCGCGGCGGCGCGTCGCGCCGTCCCGGCCGCCAAGTCGTCGAAGCCCGCCGTCAAGGCCACCAAGACCTTCAAGCCCGCCGCCAAGACGGCGACCAAGCCGGCCGCCACCAAGCCAGCGACGAAGCCGATCAAGTCGCCCGCGAAGCCCGCCGCCCGCGCCGTCAAGCCGGTCGCCAAGTCCGCCACGAAGCCGGCCGCGCGCGTCGCCAAGGCCGGCGCCGTGAAGCCGCCCGTGAAGGCGCCGACGCCGGTCGCCGTGAAGGGCAAGTGGGTCTACACGTTCGGCAACGGCACGGCGGAAGGCGCCGCCGGCATGAAGAACCTGCTCGGCGGCAAGGGCGCCAACCTCGCCGAGATGGCCGGCCTCGGTCTGCCGGTGCCGCCCGGCTTCACCATCTCGACCGAGGTCTGCACCTACTACTATCAGAACAACCGCACCTATCCGAAGTCGCTCAAGCCGCAGGTCGAGGCGGCGCTCGAGCACGTCGCTCGAATCGTCGGCAAGCAATTCGGCGACAAGACCGACCCGCTGCTCGTCTCGGTGCGCTCCGGCGCGCGGGCCTCGATGCCCGGCATGATGGACACGGTGCTCAATCTCGGCCTCAACGACGAGACGGTCGAGGCGCTGGCCAAGCAGTCCGGCGACCGCCGCTTCGCGTTCGACTCCTATCGCCGCTTCATCACCATGTACTCGAACGTGGTGCTCGACGTCGGCTATCACAATTTCGAGGAGCTGCTCGACGAGCACAAGGACGAGCACGGCTACAAGCTCGACACCGACCTGACGGCGGACGACTGGGAGAAGCTGATCGTCCGCTACAAGGAGCGGGTGATCCGCGAGACCGGCAAGCCGTTCCCGCAGGATCCGCACGAGCAGCTGTGGGGCGCCATCGGGGCCGTGTTCGGCTCGTGGATGAACCAGCGCGCCATCACGTATCGCCGGCTCAACGGCGTGCCGGAGAGCTGGGGCACCGCCGTCAACGTCCAGGCCATGGTGTTCGGCAATCTCGGCGAGACCTCGGCGACCGGCGTCGCCTTCTCGCGCAACCCGTCGACCGGCGAGCGCAAGCTCTACGGCGAGTTCCTGATCAACGCGCAGGGCGAGGACGTCGTCGCCGGCATCCGCACCCCGCAGGAGATCACGGAAGAAGCCCGCATCGCCTCGGGCTCCGACAAGCCGTCGCTCGAGAAGGCGATGCCGGAGCCGTTCAAGGAGCTGGTGAAATACTACACCAAGCTCGAGAAGCACTACCGCGACATGCAGGACATGGAGTTCACGGTCGAGCGCGGCCGGCTGTGGATGCTGCAGACCCGCAACGGCAAGCGCACCGCCAAGGCGGCGCTCAAGATCGCCGTCGACCTCGCCAACGAGGGCGTGATCAGCCGCAACGAGGCGGTGCTGCGCATCGAGCCCGCCTCGCTCGACCAGCTCCTGCACCCGACCATCGACCCCAAGGCCGAGCGCAAGCTGATCGCCACCGGCCTGCCGGCCTCGCCGGGTGCGGCGGCGGGCGAGATCGTCTTCAACTCGGACGAGGCGGAGCTGCTGAAGTCGCAGAACCGCAAGGTCATCCTGGTGCGGGTCGAGACCAGCCCGGAGGACATCCACGGCATGCACGCCGCCGAGGGCATTCTCACGACGCGCGGCGGCATGACCTCGCACGCCGCCGTCGTCGCCCGCGGCATGGGCAAGCCCTGCGTCGCCGGCGCCGGCTCGATCCGGGTCGACTACGCGGCCGGCACCATGACGGCGAGCGGCCAGGTGTTCAAGAAGGGCGACGTGATCACGATCGACGGCGGCACCGGCCACGTGCTGGCCGGCCGCGTGCCGATGCAGGAGCCGGCCCTGTCGGACGACTTCGCCACCCTGATGACGTGGGCCGACAAGGTCCGCAAGCTGAAGGTGCGCACCAACGCCGACACGCCGAACGACGCCAAGGTGGCGGTGAAGTTCGGCGCCGAGGGCATCGGGCTGTGCCGCACCGAGCACATGTTCTTCGAGGGCGACCGCATCCGCGCCGTGCGCGAGATGATCCTCGCCGACGACGAGCAGAGCCGGCGCAACGCACTCGCCAAGCTGCTGCCGATGCAGCGCGGCGACTTCGCCCAGATCTTCGAGGTGATGAAGGGCAAGCCGGTGACCATCCGGCTGCTCGACCCGCCGCTGCACGAGTTCCTGCCGCACACCGAGCAGGAGATCGCCGAGGTGGCGCAGGCGATGGGGGCCGACGCGCGCAAGCTCGCCGACCGCGCCAAGGAGCTCGCCGAGTTCAACCCGATGCTCGGCTTCCGCGGCTGCCGGCTGGCCGTCGTCTATCCCGAGATCGCCGAGATGCAGGCCCGCGCGATCTTCGAGGCGGCCGTCGACGCCGCCAAGAAGACCGGCGAGCCGGTGGTGCCCGAGGTGATGGTGCCGCTGATCGCCACCAAGGCCGAGCTCGACCTCGTCAAGGCGCGCATCGACGCCATGGCGCAGGCCGTGATGAAGGAGACCGGAACCAAGTTCAAGTATCAGGTCGGCACCATGATCGAGCTGCCGCGGGCGGCCCTGCGGGCCGGCGAGATCGCCGAGTCGGCCGAGTTCTTCTCGTTCGGCACCAACGACCTCACCCAGACGACCTTCGGCATCAGCCGCGACGACGCCGCGAGCTTCCTCGGCACCTACACGGCCAAGAACATCGTCCCCGTCGATCCGTTCGTGTCGATAGACACCGAGGGCGTCGGCGAGCTGATGAAGATCGCCACCGAGCGCGGCCGCGCGGTGCGCGAGAAGCTCAAGGCCGGCATCTGCGGCGAGCACGGCGGCGATCCGGCCTCGGTGATGTTCTGCGCCAAGCTCGGGCTCGACTATGTGTCGTGCTCGCCGTTCCGGGTGCCGATCGCCCGCCTCGCCGCCGCCCAGGCGGCGCTCGGCGGCGGCTCGTCCGGCACGGTGTGAGCGGGGCTTGACGATCGAGGCTCCGGCCGTATGGCCGGAGCTGTACCGGGAGCACTCCCTTTACCTGTCCCCTGCGGACGGCTTTGCAGGATTGCTCGGTCGTCCCGGGGCGGCGCGTCAGCGCCGAGCCCGGGATCCATACGCCCTGTCTTTCGTGAGCCGCCTGCACCGGGGCTATGGATCCCGGGCTCGCGGACTTGCGGTCCGCGCCCCGGGGTGACGACGGATGCAAAGCCCTCGCCTGCGTGGACAACGAGCGCCGACAGGCCGAGGCGGATTTTCGCGCCCCTGGATCCCGGCTCGCGCTGCATCGCTGCGCGCTGCAACGCGTCCGGGACACGGGAGGTCCGGTCCGCGGGATTGCCTGTCCCCTCCCGCTTGACCCGGTGCGCCGGCCCACCTAATCGACCCTGCGACGACTTTCGTGGCGCGGGGCAGGCTCGCGCCCGTCGACCAGGGGGCAAGGCCGATGGCCGCCGTCTCACCGCTCGCGCCCGAGCGCTTTCCCGAAATGCCGGCGATCGACGGCGTCGCGGTCGCGACCGCGGCGGCCGGCATCCGCTATGCGGGCCGCACCGACGTCCTGCTCGCGCTGCTCGATCCGGGCACCGCGGTCGCCGGCGTGTTCACCAGGTCGAAGTGCCCGTCGGCGCCGGTCGACTGGTGCCGCGGCAAGCTGAAGGGCGGCAAGGCGCGCGCCCTCGTCGTCAACTCCGGCAACGCCAACGCCTTCACGGGCAAGACCGGGGTCGCCGCCGTCAAGCTGACGGCCGACATCGCGTCGAAATCCGCCGGCTGCAAGCCGGCCGAGGTCTTCCTCGCCTCGACGGGCGTGATCGGCGAGCCGCTGCCGGCCGAGAAGTTCGCCGGCGTGATGGACGATCTCGTCGCGGCCGTGCAGCCCGGCCGCTGGGAGGAGGCGGCGCGCGCCATCATGACCACCGACACGTTCCCGAAGGGGGCGGCCGCGGTGGTGCGCATCGACGGCAAGCCGGTGACGATCTGCGGCATCGCCAAGGGCGCCGGCATGATCGCGCCCGACATGGCGACCATGCTCTCCTTCGTGTTCACCGACGCGCCGCTGGCGCCCGCCGTGCTGCAGAGCCTGCTCACCAAGGGCGTCGCGGACACGTTCAACGCGGTGACGATCGACGGCGACACCTCGACGTCCGACACGCTTCTGGCGTTCGCGACCGGCGCGGCGGCGAAACGCGGCGTGGCGAGAATATCGCGCGCCAGCGATCCGCGGCTCGAGCCGTTCCGCAAAGGCTTCGACCGCGTGCTCGCCGATCTGGCCGAGCAGGTGGCGCGCGACGGCGAGGGCGCGCGAAAGCTGGTCGAGGTGATCGTCCAGGGCGCGGCGACCAAGAAGGCGGCGCGGAAGATCGCCATGTCGATCGCCAACTCGCCGCTGGTGAAGACGGCGATCGCCGGCGAGGACGCCAACTGGGGCCGCGTCGTCATGGCGGTCGGCAAGGCCGGCGAGAAGGCCGATCGCGACAAGCTGTCGATCTGGTTCGGCGGCGTGCGGGTCGCCCACAGGGGCGCGCGCGATCCCGCCTATGACGAGGCGAAGGTCTCGGCCCTGATGAAGAAGCCGGAGATCGAGCTGAAGGTCGATCTCGGGATCGGCAAGGGCCGCGACCGCGTGCTCACCTGCGATCTCACGAAGGAATACGTCGCCATCAACGGCGACTATCGGTCGTGAGTGTTCGACCGTCGCCGCGTTCGACGTAGACGTAGCAACCATTAGATTTTGAGTGGTTTAGGAGCTGGGGATTTGTGGACAGGCGAGATCGCCTGCC